>CAYZJP010000017.1:0-57350 GCA_964478755.1 uncultured Klebsiella sp. | reverse complement strand
CCCTGCTCGGAGTGCTGCTGGACCCGAAAAGCCAGGCCGAGCGCATCCGGAAGCTCAAGGCGGACGAGGACTTGGCCACCAGCATCAAGCAACTGCGTGATCCGCTCAAAAAGCAGCAGGATGTTCTGCGCGCCTTGGACGACGTGAGCGAACACGATGTCCGGGAGTTGAACGTCATCGAGGACCGGATCCTCGCCCTCGCCGCCACCAGTCCCGAGCTGGCCCGGCTGGAATACACCGAGAAGTATCTGCCCGCGCGCCGCAAGCAGGAGCAGTTGATAGACGAGTTCCTTCACCGCGCTGAACGGCTCGGCTCGGCGGAGCTGGACTGGGACCGCATTGCCTTTAGCGCGACGCTTGCCGCGTGCGCCCTCGCCCTGGCCGGGGCTTTTCTGGCCCGCCGGACCGAAGTGGCGTTCGCGAATTCCCTGCAAGCGCTCTGGCAGGGCGTGGACCGGCTGCGCAGCGGTGTGCTGGACGAACCCATCCAGCTTCCCGAGCGCAACGAATGCACCGTGCTGGCCGAGAGCCTCAACCGCCTCGGCGCGGAGATGGCGGAACTCGCCGCGCAGCTCCGCCAGTCCGGCGGCGACGTGCTCACCGTCAACACCACACTCGGCTCGGCGCTCGGCGCGAGCCGGCAGGGCATGACCGAGATGGAGTCCCTCGCTTCGAGTCTCGGTGCTTCCGCACGCCGCGTGCTCCACACGTCCACCGAGCTGTCGCGCACCATCCACTCCGTCTCCATCGTCGCCGACCAGACGGCGATGCTCACCGACTCCAGCCGCATCGGCCTCACGCGCATGGGCCAGACGATGGAGGCCATCCACAGCGCCGCCGATGGCATCAACGCCAAGCTCGGCATCCTCACCGAGAAAGCCGCCAACATCACCCAGGTGATCACCACGATGGCAAAGGTGGCCGACCAGACGAACCTGCTCTCGCTCAACGCCGCCATCGAGGCCGAGAAGGCCGGCGAATACGGCCGCGGCTTCGCGGTCGTCGCCACGGAGATTCAGCGGCTGGCCGACCAGACCGCCGTCGCGGCCGAGGACATCGAGCAGATGGTCCGCGAAATGCAGGGGGCGGTGACCGCCGGCGTGATGGGCATGGACAAGTTCGCCGACGAGGTCCGTCAAGGCGTGGGCGACGTGCAGAAGGTGAGCACCCAGCTCGGCCGCGTCCTCCAGCATGTGCAGGGCATCACGCCGCAGATCGAGTCCGTGAACACCACCATGCGCGCGCAGGCCGACGGCGCGCGGCAGATTTCCGAATCCGCCTCGAAGTTTGGTGACCACTCCCGCGCGACCACCGATGCGCAGCGGCGGGCGTGGGGCGCGATGGACGACTTTGAGTCCGCCGCCCGCCGCATGCAGGAGCGCACCGCCCGGTTCAAACTCAAGACCTGATCCCGCCCGGCCATGAAAAAACTCAAAGTCCGGCAAAAGCTGCTGCTCCTCGGCCTGCTCTTCGCCACGCCCTTCGCCGCCGTGGTGGGCTACGACATTTTCTTCGTGAAAGGTCCGCGCGACTTGGGTAACGCGCGCGCCGAAATCGCCGCCGTCAGTGTCCAGACCCGGCTGCTCAAGCTGCTGCACGAACTCCAAGTCCACCGCGACCTCGGCCACGCAGTCGCCAACACAAACGAAGTTCTCCGCCCACTCTTTGAGCAGCAGCCCGCCGCCGTGCAACTGGCCGTCAAACAGACGGACGACGCGGTCCGGCCTGCCGCTGAACAGATCGACGGACTGGGGGATGAATGGCGGAAGCTGAAGTCGCAGATCGAGGACACGCTCAAGCATCCGGCCTATGAGAAGGCTGGTCTGGCCTACGCCGACCGCTCGAAGCTGATCACTGACACGCGCGCGTTGGTGGAGTTCGCAGGCGACCGCTCCAAGCTGAGCGACGAGTCAGTCGGCGAGCGTTTCCACCTCATGGTCGCGTTCCAGTATCGCGGACCCGACCTGTTGGACGCGTTGTCCAACACGCGGGGCATCTGCGATGGCGTTGCCTCCCGCCGAAGCGTGGGCGATTCGGAGAACCAGAAAGAGGAGTTCGACGAATTGGAACGCAACCTCCTCCGCGTCGAGTTCGCGCTGACCAGCTCCGAGGGCACGGTGTTCACAGCCATCTCGCGTGTCATGCGTGACCGGCTTGACCTCAAGCCTCGCTTTGACACGGAGTTTCAGGTCGCCCGCGCCGCCGTGGACGACGCCGCCAGGCTCGTCCGCCGCACGCTCAGCCAGAAGCACGCGGATGTCGCCGTGAAGGACTTCCACGAAACGATCAGCCGAGCCACCACCGCCGTGCTCCGGCTGGAGGACAAGGTCGCCCTCACGCTGGACGAGATGCTCAAGGCGCGCATTGACACGTTCTACGTGGATGTGGGCAAGACCTTGGCAATGGTCACTGTGAGCCTGCTCGTCGTGCTGGCCATCGCCCTGTTCATCAGCAACGGCATCACCGGGCCTCTCGACGAGGTCGTCGAGGCCGCCGACCAGATCGCCGAGGGCGACTTGACCATGAACGTCTCCTCGCTCGAGCGCGCTGATGAGATGGGCAACCTCTTGCGCGCGCTCCAACGCATGGTGCGGAGCCTCAACGACATCGTCGGCCAGGTGCAAAAGTCCGGCCTTCAGGTCAACACCTCTGTCAATCAGATCTCCGTCACCGGCAAGCAGCAGCAGACCACCGCCACCGAGATCGCCTCCACCGCCACGGAGATCGGCGCGACAGCGAAGGAGATTTCCGCGACCTCGCTTGAGCTGGTCAACATGATGAAGGATGCCACCGCCGTCGCCGAGGACACCGCCACGCTCGCCGGCAAGGGCCAGGAGGGTCTCTCCCGGATGCGCGAGACGATGACGCAGCTCACTGACGCCGCCGGCCTCATCCAGACCAAGCTCGGCGTGCTCAACGAGAAGGCCGCCAACATCAACCAGGTCGTCACCGCGATCACGAAGATTGCCGACCGCACCAATCTTCTTTCCCTCAACGCCGCCATCGAGGCCGAGAAGGCCGGCGAATACGGCCGCGGCTTCTCTGTGGTCGCCACCGAGATCCGCCGCCTCGCCGACCAGACCGCCGTGGCCACTTACGACATCGAGCAGATGGTGAAGGAGATGCAGTCCGCCGTGTCCGCCGGCACGCTGGGCATGAACCAGACCGCCGAGGACATTCGCAATGGCGTTAAGGAGGTGCAGGCCGTCGGCGCGCAGCTCGCCCAGATCATCCAGCAGGTGCAGGCGCTGGCGCCGCGCTTCGAGCTGGTCAATTCCGGGATGCAGTCACAGGCCACCGGCGGCCAGCAGATCAGCGACTCCCTCAGCCAGCTCACCAAGTCCGTGCAGCAGACCGCGCAGTCGCTCGAACAATCCAACCAGGCCATCGAGCAGCTCAAGACGACCGCCTACGCGCTGCGCGAGGGCGTGGCGCGGTTCAAGTTGCCTGGAAGCCGATGAATGGAGAGTGATTGGTTATTAGTGCCTCGTGAAAACTGCAACGATCAATCCCAACTAAGGACTTATTACCAACCACTTTCCCCATGCTCTTCCTCGTCTTCCAAGTCGGCGCTGACCGCTTCGCGATCGAGGCCGTGCGGGTCATCGAGGTGCTCGCGATGGTGGAGCTGCACAAGATTGTCGGTGCGCCCGTCGGCACGGCGGGCGAGTTCGTCTATCGCGGTGAACCGGTCCCGGTGCTCGACCTCTGCCTGCTCACGCTGGGCCGCCCCTCGAACCTGCGCCTCAGCACGCGCATCCTGCTCCTCCGCCACGAGCCGCAGCCCGGCGTTCAAAAACCGCTCGGCCTGATCGCCGAGCACGCCACCGAGCTGGCGCAGAAAAACCTCGGCGAGTTCACCGCCGTCGGCGACGCGCTCGTCGCGCCCGACCCGCGCGGCCGCCTGCGCCTGCTGCAACTGGACCAGTTGCTCACGCCCGAGTTGCGCGATTTGCTGGCCGTCTATTACTTCACGCAGTCGCTCGAAGCCGATGCTGTCTGACTTCAAGAACCGTCGTCGCAGCGATGCCGTCGTTTCCACGGCGGCTGTGCCAACGTCCGCACCGGCCGCCTCGCCCGCTGTGTCGCTCGACGCGCCGAGGCCGATGATAGATTGCTGGCAACACATCGGTGTTTGGGGCAACGGCTCGTGCGAGGAGTTGAAGGTGCATCTGCATTGCCGCAACTGCCCTACCTACGCCACGGCCGCGATGCGTCTGCTCGATTCTCGTCCGCCCTCCGGTTACCGGCACGAGTGGACCGAGCACCTCGCGGAGCGGGAAGTCACCGGCCCCGCCGGCACGCCGATGCTCGTCTTCCGCATCGGCGACGAATGGCTCGCGCTGGGCATCGGCGTGATGGAGGAAGTCGGCGAGGCGCGGCCCATTCACACGCTGCCGCATCGGCGCGAGGGCGTGCTGCTTGGCGTGGCGAACGTGCGCGGCGAGCTGCTCGCGTGCGTGTCCGTGGGCCGGTTGCTGGGCATTGAGAAGGGAGTCGGCACGGGTTCCACCCTGCCCGGCAAGTCCGCCGGGCGGCTGCTCGTCGTGAGCCACGGCGGCGAGCGCTATGCCTTTCCCGTCACCGAGGTGCGCGGCGTCCAGCATCTCGTGCTGCCGGCGGGACCACCCGTGCCCGCGCCCGACGACCAGATCATGGGTGCGGCGGGCCGCAGCCGCGTCGAGTGGCGCGGGCGAAGCGTCTGCTGCCTCGACGAGGCGAAACTTTTCGCGACGCTGAACCGGAGCCTCGCATGAGCAACCCCCTCCCCGACGACTTGAGCGGCATCTCGATGCTCGACCTGTTCAAGGCAGAGGCCGAGACGCAAAAGATCGTCCTCAACAGCGGTCTGCTCGAACTGGAGAAAGGCTCGACGCCCGCCCAACTCGAAGCGCTCATGCGCGCCGCCCACTCGCTCAAGGGCGCGGCCCGCATCGTCGGCCTCGACGCCGCTGTCCGCGTCGCACACGCGATGGAGGACGCGTTCGTCGCCACACAGAACAGCCCCGTGCCGCTCGCGGAGAAGCCCGTCGCCGGCCTGCTGGACCGCGAGGATCTCGCGCCGAAGTTTCGCGGCCAGACTGCCTTCACCACGCTGCTGGTGGACATGATGCTTGACGGCGTGGACCTGCTCGACCGCATCGCCCACACGCCCGAGGCCGAGATGACACAGTGGAGCGGCGAACGCGCGGCGGAGATTGACGGCTACCTCGCCTGCGTCGGCGCGCTGATGGACGTGCATACGCAGGCGGAGAAATTCGCGCTGGCCGGCACCACGCCGCCGCTGAGTTCCGGTCCGGCGAAACACGCCGTCGCCACGGGCGAAGCATCCTCCTCCGCCAGCGGCGCGACGACGAAGGATGACGTTGATCGTTCGCTGCGCATCACGGCGGACAGCCTGAACCGCCTGCTTGCGCTCGCCGGCGAATCACAGGTCGAGGCACGCCGGCTGCGGCCCTTCGCGGAAACCCTGCTGCGTCTGAAGCGCCAGCTCACCGACCTGAGCGCGGCGTTCGACAACGTGCGCGACGCGCTGCCGACGGAGTTGCAGACCGGCCAGCTGCGCGACCGGCTGCACGCGCTGCAGATGTGCGTGGCGGAATCGCGGCAGTATCTTGGCGACCGGCTGGTGGACTTGGAGAGCCTGGGCCGGCGCTCCTCGACGCTCTCCGGCCGCATGTATGGCGCGGCGCTCGCGTGCCGGATGCGGCCTTTTGCCGACGGCATCCAAGGTTTCCCGCGCATGGTGCGCGACCTCTGCAAGCGACTTGGCAAAGAGGCCAACCTCGAAGTCACCGGCGAGGACACGCGGGTGGACCGCGACATTTTGGAAAAACTGGAGCCGCTCATCACGCAGATGCTCCGCAACGCGCTGGACCACGGCCTTGAATTTCCCGACGACCGCGTGAGCAAAGGCAAGCATCGCGCCGGACGGCTCACGCTCGAAGCGCGCCACAGCAACGGCAAGCTGCTCGTCTCCGTGGCCGACGACGGCCGCGGCGTGGACACCCACCGGTTGCGTGAATCCATTGTGCGCAAGGGGCTGACGTCGGCGGAGACGGCGGCGCACCTGAGCGAACAGGAGTTGCTTGAGTTCCTCTTTCTGCCGGGCTTTTCCACCAAGGAAAATGTCACTGAGATGTCCGGTCGCGGCGTGGGATTGGACATCGTGATGAACACGGTCAAAAGCGTGCGCGGCTCGGTGCGCGTGACCTCGGCGCCCGGCGAAGGCACGCGGTTCCAACTCCAGTTGCCCCTCACGCTCTCGGTCATCCGCGCGCTGCTCGTGGACATCGCGGGCGAGCCTTACGCCGTCCCGCTCACCGCCGTGAGCCGCACGCTCAAGATCGCGCGCGGCGGCGTGGAGACGGTGGCTGGCCGGCAGTTTCTCGCCCACGAGGGGCGTCGTCTCCCGCTGGTCACGGCGCATCAAGTGCTCGACCGCGGCGAGCCGCAGGGCTTGAACGGCGAGCTGCCGGTCATCGTGCTGGGCGAGCGCGAGCAGTGCATCGGCCTGCTGGTGGATTGTTTCGCCGGCGAGCGCGAACTCGTCGTGCTCCCGCTCGACGCCAAGCTCGGCAAAGTGCAGGACATCGCCGCCGGCGCGCTGATGGAGGACGGTTCGCCCGTGCTGATCCTCGACGTGGATGATGTGCTGCGCTCGGCGGAACGCAGCTTGTCAGCGGGCGTTGCGAGCACGCGCCACGACCTCACCGCGAGCCGCGCCGCGCGCCATCGGCAGCGCGTGCTGGTGGTGGATGACTCGCTCACCGTGCGCGAGCTGGAGAGAAAACTTCTCGTCGAACGCGGTTACGAAGTCGAGGTGGCCGTGGACGGCATGGACGGCTGGAACGCCGTGCGCGCGGGCCGCTTCGATCTCATCATCACGGACATGGACATGCCGCGCATGGACGGCTCGGAACTGACGCGGCTCATCAAGGCCGACGTGCTGCTGCGTTCGCTGCCCGTGATGATGATCACCTACAAGGAGCGCGAGGAAGACCGCCAGCGCGGGCTGCGCGCGGGCGTGGACGTGTTCCTCACCAAGGGCAGTTTTCAGGACGCGAGCTTCCTGCGCGCGGTGGAGGAGCTGGTCGGCGCGCCGCACTGAACCCATTTCTCCGCTCGACAAGCCGCCGCGGCACGTTGGACATTTTCCCCGCATGTCGCAACGCACGCTGACACTCGGCCATTCACCGGACCCCGATGACGCCTTCATGTTCTATGCGCTGGCGAAGGATTTGATCCCGTCGCACGGTTGGCGCTTCGAGCACATCCTGCAGGACATCCAGACGCTCAACGAGCGCGCCACACGTGGCGAGCTGGACATTTCCGCCGTCAGCATCCACGCCTACGCCCACGTCAGCGGTCAGTATGCGCTCCTGCCCAGCGGCGCGAGCATGGGCGACGGCTACGGGCCGATGCTTGTTGCCAAACGTCCGCTCACGCGCGAGGCCATCGCGACGCGACGCATCGCCGTGCCAGGCCGGATGACGAGCGCGTTCCTGGCGCTGCAACTTTACCTCGGCAAGCCGGCGCGCGAGTTTGAGCACGTCATCGTGCCGTTCGATCTGATTTTCGAGGCCGTGCAAAACGGCGTGGCGGACGTGGGCCTCATCATTCACGAGGGTCAGCTCACTTTCGAGAAGCACGGCTTTCAACTCTGCGAGGACCTGGGCGCGTGGTGGGGCCGCGAGAACGATGGCCTGCCGCTGCCACTGGGCGGGAACGTGATTCACAAACGCATCTCAGCCGACGAGCGCAAGGTGATCTCCGACCTGCTCACCGCGAGCATCCGCTACAGCATGGATCACCGGCCCGAAGCGGTGGCGCACTCGCTGCGCTGGGCGCGCGGGATGGGCCACGACCTCGCGGACAAGTTCGTCGGGATGTATGTGAACCACTGGACGCTCGACTATGGCGAGCGCGGACGGGAGGCGATCCGGCGGTTTCTCGGCAAGGCGTCCGAGCAAGGGTTGATTCCAAAACCGCCGGAACTGGAGTTCGTCGTGTGAAGTGGAAGACTACTTCTTGAACTCGGCCGGCTGGACCTGAAGCGAGGGAGTGTTGAACAAGCCCGTCGGTGAGGTGTTGGACGGGTTGACGAGGTCGGCTTGGTTCGTGGTTGCGAGCACCGGAGGTGTGGACACCAACTGCTGTCCGGCTTGCGGCCCCGACTCATTCACGAGCCAAAGCCCGCCCAGAACCAGCGCACACGCAGTCGCCGCGTAGCCCGTGGCGCGCACAGGGGAGAAATCCAATGCCTCCCGCCAGCGCCGCCACCACGGCTCCGGGTTCGCTTGCGCGTGAGCGATGCGGGCGCGGACCTCGCCGGGCAGGCGGTCGAAATAGCCCGGCGGCGGCTCCTCGTGTCGCTTGAGCGCGAGAAGTTTTTTCACCGATTCGAACTCGTCCGGATTCTGCGGGGCCGGTTTCATAATCACTTCAAGTAGTCGGACAGAATGCCCTGCAACTGCTGGCGCGCGTAGAACAGCCGTGTCCGCACGGTCGCCGTGTTGCAGCCCAGAACCTTCGCAATCTCATCGTGCGGCAGGCCCTGGATGTCATGCAAGGTCACCACGATTCTGTGGTTCTCGGACAAGCGCTGCATCGCGGCGTTCAATTTTTCCTTCAACTCCTCCAGCGCCAGGTTTCGGCGTGGCGTCTTGTCGGAGGCCAGCGCGACGAGTTCGGGATGATGCTCCGCGTCCACGTCGAGATCGTTGAGGCTCATGGCGTGCTTGCCGTCGCGGAATTTGCGCTGTTTGAGATGGTTCAGCGTGCGGTTGACGGCGATGCGATAGAGCCAGGTGAAGAAGCTGGAGTCGCCCTTGAAGGACTTGAGCGCCTGCCACGCCTTGACGAAGGCCTCCTGCGTCAGGTCGTTGGCGTCCTCGTGGTGCGAGGTCATGTGGTAGATGACCCCGTAAATCTGCCGCTGGTAGCGCCGCACCAGTTCGTCATAGGCGCCCGCGTCCCCGCCCTGCGCGCGGCGCACCAACGTAAGGTCGTCGGGCTGCGGGAGGGCTTCAGCCGGAGGGGAATTGGCTGCGGGAACTTCGGCCATGCTCACTTACGCGCCCAGCGCAATGGTCTGGCGGCCGAGGAATTCGCCGAGCGTCGCCAGCGCCATGCGGCCTTCGGACTCTGGCAGGATGGCGAGGGCCTTGTTCGCGGCGGCAAGATACTGGAAAATGACGCGGCGGGATTCCCTGAGCGCGTCGTGCTGTTGGAGCAGGGCCAGCACTTTTTCGAGATGGTGCGGACGCCATGCCTGCACAAGCTCCTTGAGCCGCACCCTTTCAGCCGCCGAAGCGCGCTCCAGCACGACAAGGATGGGCAACGTGAGCTTGCCGCTGGCAAGATCGGTGCCAAGCGACTTGCCTACGCTGGCCTCGGAACCGAACACGTCCACGCAGTCGTCGTAAATCTGATACCCCGTGCCCAGCGCCATGCCGTAGTCGCGCAAGGCCGTGCGTTCCGCCTCCGCCGCACCGGAGAGCAGCGCGCCCAGCTCGCACGAGAGCGCGAACAGCTCGGCGGTCTTCATCGCCAGCACTTTGAAATACTCCGCCCGGCTCACCTCGAAGTTCAGCCGCCGATGCGTCTGCAAAATCTCGCCCGAGCAAACCGTGTTGGTCGCCGACGCCACCGCGCGGCAGATGACGGGCGTGGGGAAGCTGGCGGCAAGCTTGAGCGAATGCGCGAAGAGGCAGTCGCCCACCAGCACGGAAATCTCGTTGCCCCAGTTGGCCGCGAGCGTCGGGCGGCGGCGGCGAATCTCCGCCGAGTCCATCACGTCGTCGTGGACGAGCGTGGCCAAATGCACCATCTCGATGACGACGGCGACGGTGACGTGGTCGTCGGTGGTGCGCCCGGCGGCATTGGCGGCCAGCGCCACGAGCGCGGGCCGAAGCTGCTTGCCCTGGTTGGAGAGGGCGTAGCGGGCGTAGGCGGAGATTTCCGGGTCGAACGCCCCGACCTGCTCCTCCAGCCGGCGCGACACGGCGTCAAGAAACGGCTGCACCGGCTCCACGATCCGCTTCCAGACGACGCGGGATTCTTCGGGAGCTGAATCAAGGGGCGGAGCAGTCGCCGTTTTGCTGCCGGCTGCGAGCATTGTGGGGCGAAGCTAAGTCGGCCCGCCGGGCAAGTCAAAGCTTATGCCCACCCAGCAACCACGCGACCATTCACGGGTGCGAATTCTTCATCTCGGTGGTTGACTTCCGCTTCAACGAGCGCACTATTTGCCAACAAGCCATGAAAAAATCCGCCTTCCGCAACTGGAGAGGCAGCCGTGCCGGCTTCTCTGGTTTTACCCTGATCGAACTGTTGGTGGTCATCGCCATCATCGCGATTCTCGCCGGGATGTTGTTGCCGGCGTTGAGCAAGGCGAAGGCAAAGGCGAAGACGTCCCAGTGCCTGAACAACAACAAGCAGTTGGCGATGGCCACACTGCTTTACAAGGACGACTTCGACGACCGTTTTCCCTTCGGCATCCAGATCACGGACGCCACCACGCAGATGGATCCGCGCGGGTGGGTATCCCAACTCGTTCGTTACATGGGCGGCAGCACAAACGATCCACCCAAGTCATTCATCTGCACTTCCGATCCCACGCCCACAGCCGGGACGCTTGCGTTCGTCGTGCATTATCGCGCCAACCGACACATCTTCCGCGACGCGGCGTTCACCGACCCCAATCCACTGCGGGGTTCAATGATGCGGACGCCTTCCGAATACGTGATGCACACTGAGAAGGATTCCAACAACGCCGGTTTCAGCGTGAACAACGGCGGCTATAACGGCTTTCGAACGGGCTGGAACAACGTGCCCTTCCCGCGCAACGGCATGATCCGTCACAACTGGGGCATGACTGCGACGGCGGCGGACGGGCGCGCGGTCTGGATCAAGATGCCGCCCTACCTCGGGAACAGCGTCGGCCCCGCGGACTTCGAGGAGCTCGGTGACATCTCGGGGTCCGATCAAACCGGCGCGAGTTGGCCGAAGATCGCGAAGGCAAAGATTTTCGTCCGCGACCACAATGGCGGCGGCGGATACTGACGCCGGATCCGCCGGTTCAGTTTTCAGAGCTGTGGCTCCGCTCAGTCCTTCGCCGATTCCTCGGGAATGCGCATCCCGTAGAAGCTGCGATGCACGAAGTAAAGTGCCACAAGGAAGAAGAAACCGCCGATGGCGTAGTTCGCCCAGCCGCCGGGATTCGTCTTCTTCATCTCCACGGCGATCTCCACCGCCAGCAGGCCGAAGAGCGTGGTGAACTTGATCACCGGATTCATCGAGACGCTCGACGTGTCCTTGAATGGATCGCCCACGGTGTCGCCCACGACGGTTGCGGCGTGGATGGGCGTGCCCTTGGCCCTCATGTCCACTTCGACAATTTTCTTCGCGTTGTCCCACGCGCCACCGCCGTTGGCCATGAAGATGGCCTGGAACAGACCGAAGAACGCGATGCCGATGAGGTATCCGATGAAGAAGTAGGGGTTGAAGAACGGCAGCGCGAGCGAGAAGCAGAACACGACCATGAAGATGTTGACCATGCCCTTCTGCGCATAAACGGTGCAAATCTCCACGACCTTCTTGCTGTCCTCGATGCTCGCCGTGGCGGCGTCGAGCTTCATGTTCTCCTTGATGAAGACGACCGCGCGATACGCGCCCGTCACGACGGCCTGCGTGCTCGCGCCGGTGAACCAGTAAATCACCGAGCCGCCCATGAGCAGGCCGAGCAGCAGGTTCGGCTGCACCGCGCTGAGCGAAGTCATCACGGTGCCGATCGCTCCCTTGAGCGTTTCCGGCGACGGGTTTTCTCCCGCCACCACGTTGATGAGCATCATGATGATGCCGAAGACCATCGTCGTCGCGCCCACGACTGCGGTGCCGATGAGCACAGGCTTGGCGGTGGCCTTGAAGGTGTTGCCCGCGCCATCGCCCTTTTCGAGCTGGAGCTTGGCGTCAGCGAAGTCGGGCTTGAAGCCGAAGTTCTTCTCGATGTCATTCTCGATGCCTTCGCGCGCCTCGATGCGGCTTAACTCATACACCGACTGCGCGTTGTCCGTCACCGGGCCGTAGCTGTCCACCGCGATGGTCACCGGCCCCATGCCGAGGAAGCCAAACGCCACGAGGCCGAACGCGAAGATCGGCGCTGCGAAGACGTAGTCCTTGGGCATCAGCGCCACGACGGGCGAGCCGCTGTAAGTCGCCGTGAGGTAGCTCACCCACATCAGGAACAAAATGCACAGGCCGGTCCAGAACGCGGAGAAGTTGCCCGCCACGAGGCCGGACAAAATGTTCAGCGAAGCCCCGCCGTGGTCGGACGCCGTGACGACTTCCTTCACGTGCTTCGAGTGCGGGCTGGTGAAAATCTTGGTGAACTCCGGGATCAGCGCGCCCGCGAGCGTGCCGCACGAGATGATGATCGAGAGCACCCACCAGAGGTCCGGCATCGCAGAGCCGGACGCGTCCTTGAAGCCGGACAGCAGCAGGTGGCTGGCGGCGAAGGTCACGATGATGGACACGACGGAGGTGAGCCACACGAGGTTCGTGAGCGGAGCTTCGAGGTCGAAATCCTTCTTCCCGCCGAAGAGCGACTTGCTCACGATCTTGTTCGCCTCGTAGGAACCGAGCGAGGTCAGCACCATCAGGATGCGCATCGTGAAAATCCAGATGATGAGCTGCCCGCAAATCTGCGTGGTGCCCAGCGCCAGCGCGAGGAACGCGATCAACGCCACGCCCGTCACGCCGTAAGTTTCGAAGCCGTCCGCCGTCGGCCCGACGGAGTCGCCCGCGTTGTCGCCAGTGCAGTCCGCGATGACGCCGGGATTCTTCGGATCGTCTTCCGGCAGCTTGAACACAATTTTCATCAGGTCCGCGCCGATGTCGGCGATTTTGGTGAAGATGCCGCCGCAGATGCGCAGCGCGCTCGCGCCGAGCGACTCGCCGATGGCGAAGCCGATGAAGCACGGGCCGACGAGCTCCTTCGGCAGGAAGCACAGGATGCAGATCATGAAGAAGAGTTCCACGCACACCAGCAAGAGGCCCACGCTCATGCCGGATTGCAGCGGGATCATCAGCGTGTTGAGCGCGTTGCCCTTGAGCGCGGAGAACGCCGTGCGCGAATTGGCCACCGTGTTGATGCGGATTCCAAACCATGCCACGCCATAGCTGCCGAGGATGCCTAGAATGGAACACAGCAGGATGACCACCACATCGCCGAACGGTTTGTGCTGGAGGACGAGGAAGTAATAGAAGATGCATCCCGCGATGAGCACCCAAAGGATGGAGAGAAATTTCCCCTGCTGGAACAGGTAGGTCTTGCACGTGTGCCAGATGATGTCCGAAACCTCGTGCATGGACTGGTGAACTTGGAGCGCCTTCGTCTGCTGATACTGCACCCAGCCATAGAGCGTCCCCAGCGCGCACACCACGATGCCCAGATACATCAGCGCGTAGCCGCTGACCGTGTTGCCGAACAGGTTGAACGAAACTTTGCCCAAGTCCGGCAGGTTGATGTCCGCCTCGCCCGCGAGGGCCGGCAACGAGGCAAGGAATGTGACGAGGAGGACACCCAGGAACCGCGATTTACCTTTCAGCATAATGAGTCTTTTGGACTGTGTTTGACGGGCGCGGAATCGTTTTCGACACTGCGCCGGAGTTGTTTTCTTCGGCTGACGCGCTTGTGAGTAGAGGGAAGCAAACGGAGGGTCAAGCCCTATTCCCGTCCAGACGGGAAGAGGCGGCCGGGCGTGGAACGAACAAGGAACAGCTAGGCTGCGTTTAGCCAGTAAGTGCTGGGCAAGCCGCGTGGTTTTGCCCACCGTGGCCCAATGTTCGCCCGGTTGAATTTGTCACGACCGATCGCCCTTGCCCTGCTCATGTTTGAAGTCACCTCCTCTCTCCTTCCCGCCGCCGAACCGCGCGACGAAGCGCTCTGGCAGCGCGCGCTCACGCTCCACCGCTCCGCCATCGTCGTGGACGGCCACAACGACATCACCGGCGCAATGACGGACGACGGCTACAACCTCGCCATGCCCTCCGCCGGCAAGCACCACACCGATCTCCCGCGCCTGCGCGAGGGCGGCGTGAGCGCTCTGTTCTTCGCCATCTACGTGGACAACAAGTTTGTGACGAACAACGCCGCCACGCGCCGCGCACTCGCGGTGATTGACGCGACGCGACGTGAAATCGAGCGGCATCCGAAGGACTTGGTGCTCTGCACCACGGCGGCGGAAATCCACGCTGCCAAAAAGTCTGGCCACATAGCCGCGCTCATGGGCGCGGAGAACGGCGCGGCCATCGAGGACTCGCTCGCCACGTTGCGCGCCTTCCACCGCCTCGGCGTGCGCTACCTCACGCTCACGCATATGCAGGCGACGACTTGGGCCGACGCCTCCACCGCGCCGCCGAAGCACAACGGCCTGACCGATTTCGGCAAATCCGTCATCCGCGAGATGAACCGGCTTGGCATGATGGTGGACGTCTCGCACGTCGCGGACAAAACGATGAGCGACGTGCTGGACCTCACGACCGCGCCCATCATCGCCTCGCACTCCTCCGCGCGCGCCCTCTCGCCACACCCGCGCAACATCCCGGACGATCTGCTCAAGCGCATCGCGGCTAACGGCGGCATCGTGATGGTGAACTTTTATCCCGGCTACATTGACCCGCGCACCAGCCTCATCCTCGAACAGCTTCAACCGGAACTGGACGCGTTGCGGGCGCAGTGGCGCGACCAGCCCGTCCGTTCCCGCGACGAGCGCCGCAAGCTCATGGAGACGAAGCTCCCTGTTACGCCGCTGTCCCTCGTGATTGACCACATCGAGCACATCATCAAGGTCGCGGGCGTGGACCACGTCGGCCTCGGCTCGGACTTCGACGGCATCTCCATCGTGCCTGCCGACCTGCGCGACGTCTCGATGTTCCCCAACGTCACCTACGAACTGCTCAAGCGCGGCCACTCCGAGGCGGACGTGCGAAAGATCCTGGGCGAAAACTTTCTGCGCGTCTTCGCCGAGGTCGAGCGTCGCGCCACAGTTAAACCGGACCAAATCAGCGGTGGCGCAGCCAGACCAGCCGACACGCCGTGATGGAGAGTGGTGGAGACAAGTCTGGAGTCCCGGCCGGTGCTTGACGAGTGGAAGGGAGCTCCGTAGGGTGCCCGCTCTTTGCCCCGGCATGGGCGCTCGTGTCCATCGCCGCAACAAAGTTAAATCCGGATAATTGTCGTGAACGTAACCGTTGAAAACCTCGGCCCGTGCAAGAAGCTCCTCCGCGTCGAATTGGACATCGCCGCCGTGGACGCCGCCTTTGACTCTGTCACCAAGGAATACCAGCGCCACGCGCAGCTTCCCGGCTTCCGCGCCGGCAAGGCTCCGCGCGAACTCGTTCTGAAGAGCTTCGGTTCCCGCATCGAAGAGGAAGTCAAAAAGAAGCTCATCCCCGACTCCTACCAGAAGGCGCTTGAGCAGCAGAAAATCCGCGCCGCCGTCTATCCCGACATCGAGGAAATCCAGTTCGGACGCGGCCAGACGCTGCAATTCGCCGCCACCGTCGAGACGCAGCCGGAGTTCGAGCTGCCCGAATACAAGGGCCTCGCCGTGAAGCGCGCGACCGTCGTCATCGCTGACGCCGACGTGGACAAGGCGCTGAACGTCCTGCGCGAGCAGCGCACCGATTACAAGGACGTGACCCGTCCCGTCGCCGCCGGCGACATCGCCGTGGTGAACTACACCGGCACTTGCGACGGCAAGCCGATCACCGATATTGCGCCCACCGCTCGCGGCCTCACCGAGCAGAAGGCGTTTTGGATTCGCTGCGAGACTGGCCAGTTTATCCCCGGTTTCACCGAGCAGCTCCACGGCATGAACGCCACCGAGAAGCGCACGGTGAACGTGGACTTCCCGGCTGACTTCGTCTCCGTCGAACTCGTCGGCAAGAAGGGCGTGTATGAAGTCGAACTCGTGCAGGTGAAAGAGCGCCTTCTCCCCGAACTGAACGACGAGTTCGCCAAGGGCTTCGGGGCCGAGAGCCTTGAGAGGCTCCGCGCCGGCATCCGCGCGGACCTCGAAGCCGACCGCAACACGAAGGCCAGCCGCGCCGTCCGCGACCAGATCATCCAGTCGCTGCTGGGCAAGGTGAGCTTCGACCTCCCCGAGTCCATCGTCCTCCAAGAGACCCGCAGCGTGGTCTATAACGTCGTGCAGGAAAATCAGCAGCGCGGCATCCCGAAGGAGGCCATCGAGCAGCAGAAGGAAGTGATCTTCGCGAACGCGAACGCCAACGCGAAAGACCGCGTGAAGGCCATGTTCCTCCTCAACCGCATCGCGGAGAAGGAAGGCATCAAGGTCGAGCAGCAGGAAATTCTCGAGCGCGTGCAGGCGATGGCGCAGCAATACCAGATGCCCATCCAGAAGCTCATCAAGCAGCTCGAGGAGCGCAATGGTTTCGGCGAAATCCACGAGCAGATCATCGTCGGCAAGGTGCTGGATTTTCTCCAGCTCCAGGCCGCCGTCGAGGAAGTTCCCGCAGTTACACCGGCGGCCTGAGTGAGCAAATCAGCTTGCGATAACGAAGCGGCGGCCGCTCCGCATTCTTCGTTCATCCTTCTTCCTTCGTCATTTCCACCTACCCGTGGTTATGCCGCGCCGTGAAGAAGCCGGCGACGACTCCGCACAAGTGGCCCTCCCACGAGATCGGTCCTGACTGCGGCAGCACGCCGTAGAAGATTCCGCCGTAGGCCACGCCCACTCCGATCGCGACGAACACCGCGCGCCAACTGTCCATCAAGAAGCCCGCGACGAGGAGATACACGACCAGCCCGTAAATCACAGAGCTGGCCCCGATGTGAACGGTCGGGTGCGCTGGATCGCCGCCGCGCCCGATCAGCCAAGTGCCCAGCCCGCTCGCCAGCCAGATGAACGCGAGCGTGCGCCACGGATGATACTTGCGGTCCCAGAAGAGCAGCGTGAGCAGGACGAACAGCGGGGCCGCGTTCGCGAGCAAGTGCGCGGCGTTGCCATGCAGCAGCGGGCTGAACACGATGCCGACCAAGCCCCGCTCGTCACGTGGCACGATGCCGAAGCCGGCGAAGGAAATGCCCGCGCTGAGTTCGACGGCCTTGATGAAGAACATCAAGCCCACCAGCCCGAAGCTGGTTTGCAGCGCGGCGAGGAAACCGCTCTGTCGTGAACGCGCCATCAGCAGGGAGATTCAGCCGCGTGCAAGCCGCGTGCGCACGCGCTGCCTCACGCGGCCGGCCAGCGCGCGGAGGCGGCTGTGCGGCATGGCGCGTTCCAACGTCCAGGCCTGATGCGGCACGGGTGAGCGGAAGAGGTCTTCGGGCGCGGTGTGCTTCACGTCGAGGCCGGGAGTGAGGTCAAGGCTGGCCTTGGTGAACAGGTGCCGGACCAGCGCGGAGCAGAAGAAGGCGTTGTCGCGGTCCAGCAGGTTGCTGCGCGGGCGCAGCGTCGGGTGGCGCAGCGCGATAAGGATGCCGAGGATTTCGCGGAGCGAGTAGCGGGTGCGACCCGAAACCAGTTCCAAGCCTTCCGCCACGACGCGGTTTACCGACTCGGGCGGGAGCTGGAAGTCGAGGACGGCGAGCGAGGAGTAAAGTTTCTCGTCATGATATTTCGTCGTGCGGTTCTCCTGCACGCCGAACTGGACGTGGCCGCGCGCAACGCCGAGGTCGGACTCGATGATCCAGAGGTGGCCGTCGCTGCGGCGTTCGCCGAAGACGAAGGCGTGCGTCCACCGGCTCCACTGGCCGTCCGGCGTGGCGTGGCGTTCGGCGCGGGCGATGCCGCGGTCAATGAGCGTGTCGCCCCCGCACAGGCCGACGCGGCCCGGCTGCGCGAACTGTTCGAGGAAGGCGCCGTTCGAGGTCTCGGGCGGGACCGTAACAATGTCCGGCGCGGCACTCACTTGCCCATGAGGTGCTCGATGACCATCTGGTCGAGCGCCTGGTAATCGCGGTCGGCGACGAGCGCTTGCGCGGCTTCCTCGTCGAAGCTGCGGACTTTCTCCAAGAGACGGAGGAAGGTGCGACGGCTGTTGGTCAGGTGCGCGAGCCAGTGCTTCTCCTTCGTGGTGCGGAAGGGATGCACGTCGAAGCAGACATACTCGCCCTTCCTGCCGTAGCCGTTGCGCTCAAGCGCGCGAATCTGGTCGAAGGCGCTGCGGAGGTTCGTGCCGCCGAAGGGGCGGTCCTGATCGTATTTTAATCCGTTCTGGTCGTTGAGATGGAGCGACCAGAGCTTCCCGAAGGCGCAGGCGAAATCAATTTCATCCGCCGGGTCGAGGCCCGCGAGCGTGGCGTGCGCAGACTCGATGAGGCAGCCGACGCGCTTCGGATCGCGCGTGAGCTGCGCGATGGCGAGCGCGTGGCCGATGGTGGGGAGGTAGGCGTGGTCCATCGGCTCGTTGGGCTTCGGCTCGATGGCGAGCCGGATGCGCTTGTCGTAGCCGAGCATCTGATCGAAGGCTTCGATGAGCTGGTCCACGCAACGGCGGGCGTTCTTGGACTCGCGGATGTAGCTGCCCTCGCGCGCGAGCCAGAGGACGATGACATCGGTGTCGAGTTCGCGCGCGATGTCGATGCAGACCTTCGAGCGCTCGATGGCGTAGGCGCGGCATTTGGGATCGTTGCTGGTGTAAGCGCCGTCAATGGTGCTCGGATGGAACCACAGGCGCGGCGCGACCATCTCGGCGGCGATGCCGAGGCCGTCGAGTCGCTTCTTCAACGCCTTGGCTTCCTTCGCGATCTGGCTGGCGGATTTGCCGTCGAGATCGGGCACCGCGTCGTCATCGTGGAACATCATCGCGTCGAAGCCGTGCTTCTTGAGCTGGGCCAGCTTCCAGTCGAAGGTCTGCGGCTGGCGGACGGGCGGGCCGTAGGGGTCTTGTCCCTCGCTGATGTTCCAAGGACCGAAACAGAATTTGTAGGAATGCGCTTTTGCCATAAGTGAGGCGGAGAAACTGACGAATTGCGCCGGGGATGAAAAGGGAAAACAAAAACGGCGCGAACCGAAGTCCGCGCCGTGTCGTTGGCAACAGGATTCCCCGTCCAGCGATCCGGCACCGATGCCGGACCAGAGTGCGCCGTTACTTCTTGCCGGCCTTCTTCGCCGCGCCGGTCGGCACGGTCTGGATGGTTTGCAGGATGCGGCCCGCGATTTTGTAGGGGTCGCCCTGCGAGTTGGGCCGGCGGTCTTCCAGGTAGCCACGGTAGCCGTCGGGGATGAAGCTTTGCGGCAGGCGGACGGAGGCGCCGCGATTGCCCACGCCGTAGTTGAACTTGTCAATGGACTGCGTCTCGTGCAGGCCGGTCAGGCGCAGGTGATTGTCCGGGCCATAGACGGCGATGTGCTCGTTCTTGTATTTGTCGAACGCGCCCATGAGCGCCTCGAAGTATTCCTTGCCGCCGACTTCGCGCATGTGCGTGGTGGAGAAGTTGGTGTGCATGCCGGAGCCGTTCCAGTCCACGTCCTTGCCGAGCGGTTTGCAATGCCAGTTCACGTCCACGCCGTATTTTTCGCACAGGCGCATCATGAGGTAGCGGGCGACCCACATCTGGTCGGCGGCGTTCTTGGAACCCTTGCCGAAGATCTGGAATTCCCACTGGCCCTTGGCGACCTCGGAGTTGATGCCCTCGTGGTTGATGCCGGCGTCGAGGCAGAGGTCGAGGTGCGTATCGACAATCTCGCGAGCGATGCAACTGACATTCTTGTAGCCAACGGCGGTGTAGTATTCGCCCTGCGGAGGCGGGAAGCCGCCGCCCGGCGGGAAGCCGAGGGGAGCGCCGTTCTTCCAGAGGAAGTATTCCTGCTCGAAACCGAACCACGCGCCGGGGTCGTCGGGGATGGTCGCGCGGGAGTTGCTCGGATGCGGCGTCTTCTTGTCGGGCAGGAACACCTCGCACATGACGATGGCCCCGTTCTTCTTGGTGGTGTCGGGATAGACGGCCACGGGTTTGAGGAAGCAATCCGAGGTGCGGCCCTCGGCCTGACGCGTCGAGCTGCCGTCGAAGTTCCACCAGGGCAGGTCTTCCAGTTTTGGGAAAGAGTTGAACTCCTTGATGGTGGTTTTGCCGCGGATGTTCGGGACGGGTTCGTAGCCGTCCAGCCAGAGGTATTCTAATTTGTATTTAGCCATGTGCGGGTGCGTGTTGTTAGTTGTGAACGCGAATGCTTTCAGGCGAACTGCGCCAGAGCGTCCGAGTTACCGATGGCTGGCGATTTCAGCAGGGAAAATGCCACGCTGCCAGAAAAAATTCTTTCCCGGTGGCGAAGGGTGGTGAGAAAGTGCGCCAACAAGCCTTTCCGCCGTGCAAAGTTTTTTCCCCCCGCTGACTGAGCCAGATCATCAGTCTGTCCATGTTTGGACACCATGCGCGAATTTGATCGAAGCGCCCTTGTTGGCGCGTGAACAAAGTTATGGCGATCACGCCAGTCCACCAAGTTCCTGCGTGCCTTTGCCGCCGTTGATGAGGTAGAGGACAGCCATGCGGATGGCGAGGCCGTTCGTCACTTGTTCCAAGATTACCGAGCGCCCGCAGTCGGCGAGATCGCTGGCGATCTCAACCCCGCGGTTGATGGGACCGGGATGCATGATGAGCGCGTCAGGCTTGGTCTTCGCGAAGCGCGCGTGGTTCAGGCCGAAGAGCGCCGTGTATTCGCCGATGCTGGGGAACATGGTCTTGCGCTGGCGCTCGTGCTGGATGCGCAGAAGGTTGATCACGTCCGCCCCGGCGACGGCTTCGTCCACGTTGTAAGTCACGCGACAGCCCATCTGCTCGAAGACGCGCGGGACGAGCGTGCTCGGACCGCAGAGCGTGACGTTCGCGCCGAGCTTCAACAGCACCCAGATGTTCGAGCGGGCGACGCGACTGTAGAGAACGTCGCCGAGGATGGTGACGTTCAGCCCGGCGATTTTGCCTTTGTGCTCGCGGATGGTGAAAGTGTCGAGGAGTGCTTGCGTGGGGTGCTCGTGCGCGCCGTCGCCAGCGTTGATGACGCTGCCTTTTAGGAAGCGGGAGAGGAAGTGCGGCGCGCCGGTGGCGCTGTGGCGGATGATGATGATGTCCGCGTTGAGAGCCTCGAGATTGCGCGCGGTGTCCTTGAGCGTCTCGCCTTTCTTGAGCGAGCTGGCCTCGGCGGAGAAGTTGATCACGTCGGCGCTGAGGCGGACGGCGGCCAGCTCGAAGCTGATGCGCGTGCGCGTGCTCGGCTCGACGAAGAGGTTCACGACGGTCTTGCCGCGCAGCGCCGGGACTTTCTTGATGGCACGCTCACCGACGGCCTTGAACTGCCGGGCGGTGTCGAGGACGGCGATGATCTCGTCGGCGGAAAGGGACTCGATGTCGAGGAGGTGTTTGCGGTTCCAGATCATGCGCGCTGGGGTGATGGAGTAATGGAATCGCAAAGGCTTGGAAAGCCATTACTCCGTTCGCACCAACACCAACGCGCCGTTCGCTCAGGCTGCAGAACCGTTCTTCACCAGCCACACGCCGTCTTCGCCGTCGGCTTCCTTGAGCTTCACGTTCACGCGCTCGTTGGCTCGCGTGGGGATGTTCTTGCCGACAAAATCCGCCTTGATGGGCAGCTCACGATGGCCGCGGTCAATCAGCACGGCGAGCTGCACGCGGCGCGGGCGTCCGAAGTCGTTCAGCGCGTCCAGCGCGGCGCGCGTGGTGCGGCCGCTGAAAAGCACGTCGTCCACAAGCACGACGGTCTTGCCGGTGATGTCGCCGGGGATCTGCGTGGGGTGGACGGTGGGCGCGAGCTGGTTGGCGAGGTCGTCGCGGTGCATGTTCACGTCGAGCGCGCCAGTCGGAACGGGCTGGCTCCACAGCTCGCCGAGTGTTTTTGCGAGTCGTTTCGCCAGATGCACACCGCCGGTCTGCACGCCGACCAGGACAACGTCCGCGCCGGACTCGTTGCGCTCCACAATTTCGTGGGCGATGCGCGTGAGCGCGCGGGCAAGCGCGGCGGCGTTCAGAAGAAGCGAATCAGACATGGCGGGTTGGCCGAGGACGGAAGGAGGCCGGCGGCGGAAATCAGCTCTGGCCCTGCGCGTGCCGGGAGCGCCGCCACTTGGCGCGATGCTTGACGATCCAGTCCGTCAGCGCGCGCTCGAAGCCGATGTCCTGGCGCGCCTTCTCGGACTCGATCCACTTGTGCTTCATGATCTCCTCGCGCTCGGCGAGGAACTCACGGTAGAGCGACGAGTTCTTCACCCACTCGTCGTCGCCGCCCGTCTGGCCAGGGTTGTTTGACATATCAGCCACGATTGCCGGTCTGCAATGGCAGCGGAATGTAGCAGCGGGCCGGGGCGTGACAATCTGATTTTCGGGCCGGGAAATCCCTTACAGCGAAGCCCGCCTGTGAAATTGTGAATAGCGTGTTAATCGTTGCCGATAAGTTTTCGGGTTCCGGTTTGCTTGCCTGGCTCATTTGTCTTCTCCTCTCCCCGTGATTGATTCCGTTGACCTGCCGGCTGAACCGGCGTCCGCGCCACCCGATCTGAAGCGCACGCGCCGCCGCAAGGACGCGGCCATTGACCTCTCAAAGGTGGACCGCCTGCCGCCGCACAGCATCGAGGCCGAGCAGGGCGCGCTGGGCTGCCTGCTGCTCGCGCCCAACGAAGCCATTGGCGTGTGCGTGGAAAAGTTCAAGCGCGGCCATGAAACCTTCTACGACCTGCGGCATCAGACGCTCTACGAGACGCTCGTGGAGATGTCCGACCGCAAGGAGGCCATTGACCTCATCACGCTCCGCCAGCGCCTCAAGGACAAGGGCCAGCTCGACGCCATCGGCGGCGTCGCCTATCTCACCGCGCTGGTGGACGCCACGCCCTCGCCCGCGAACCTGCCCTTCTACGCGGACATCGTCGTCGAAAAGCACCTGCTCCGCCGGATGATCCAGACCTGCACCAGCGTCGTCGGGCGCATCTACGACGAGGCGCAGCAGGGCGATGTCGAGTCGCTGCTCGATGAAGTGGAGAAGGAAGTGCTCCACATCAGCGAGGAACGCGAGGAGTCCGTCAGCCTCGTGATGAAGGATCTCGTCCACAAGGCCATCGCGCAGATCGAGGACTTCCACTCGCACCAAGGCCAGACCACGGGCATCTCCACCGGTTTCACCGATCTCGACAAGATGACGACCGGTTTCCATGGCGGCGAAATGATCGTCATCGCCGCGCGCCCCTCGATGGGCAAGACCTCGCTCGCGATGAACATCGCCGAGCACGTCGCGATGGACCTGAAGCTGCCCGTGGGCGTCTTCAGCCTGGAGATGTCCGCCGACTCGCTCGTGCTGCGGATGCTGTGCTCCCGCGCACGCGTGAACCTCCGCGACATCCGCGAGGGCTTCCTTGCCGAGCGCGACTTCCCGAAACTCACGGCCGTCGCCGGCAAGATGGCCGGCGCGCCGCTGTTCATTGACGACACCGCGGGCCTCTCGATCCTCCAGCTCCGCGCCAAGGCCCGGCGGATGCACCAGCAGCACGACGTGAAACTCTTCGTCGTGGATTACCTTCAGCTTCTGCGCAGCACCGCCAAAAAGGCCGAGAACCGCCAGCAGGAAATTGCCGACATCTCACAAGGCATCAAGGCGCTCGCCAAGGAACTCAAGGTGCCCATCATCGTTCTGGCCCAGCTCAACCGCGAACTGGAGAAGCGCGGTCCCGGCGAGAAACCCAAGCTCTCCGACCTCCGCGAGTCCGGCTCCATCGAGCAGGATGCCGATCTCGTGGGCCTGCTCTACAAACCGAAGATGGGCAAGGAGGATGACGAAGACCCCGGCGAGCAGCCCAACTACGACGCCCAGCCCGTGAACCTGCTCATCGCCAAGCAGCGCAACGGCCCGACGGGCGACGTGCATCTCACCTTCCTCAAGGGCTTCACCCGCTTCGAGAACGCCGCCAAGGTCGCCGACGAGGACGCGCCGCAGGACTGAACCGGCTCGCCCGCGAGACGGGCGACGCTCATCTCGTCTGCGCACTCGCTCCGCCAAACAGCGGAATTCGTCCGCCCACACCGACACCCCACGGTTGCGCGCCAAGTGACAGCGCGCCGATGTCGGGTGCGTCCTTGTCGGCGGAGCGGAGCGGGTCAGGCCATTCAAGCGGCACGGACTGGCCAGTGTTCACCGCGGGGCTGTCATGCTGAAGGCGCAAGTCAGCCGGCGATGACTCGTCGGCGGACAGGCTGACGAATTTCGGGTCGGCCACGCGATCCTGCGTGGTCAGGCCCGGCTCGTAGAACTTGCGGCTCGCAGCGAAGAGCGGCGACGCGCGGAACTTCGCGAACGGATCACTCTTCAGCGCTGGGCCGTCCTTCACGCCCCAGAGAATGTTGCCGCCTTCGCGCACGTTGCCCGGTTCCTTGATGCCCGCGAATCCGACGCCCGGCACTTTCTCGATCTGCACGAGGAGGTTGTTGAACACCTCTCGTTCCGTGTTCCGCAAGCCTTGCGCGCCGAGGCCGAAGAGGAAGTAGTCGCGGAAGGTCGGCGTGCGGCGGAGGAAGGTGTTGTGATAGACGTGCATCACCGGCCAGATGGGACCGCCGTGATCACTCGCAAGATGCGCTTCATCGTGGAGGAACGCGCCGGTAGGATCCGGCGCGGTGGGCGGCCCCTTGTAAGTGCCGCCGCGCGTGTCGAACACGTTGCGGAAGACAAACACGCCCGCCTTCGAGTCGTGGTCGGGCGGGGACTCGTCCTTCTCCATCTCGTGCTGGGTGAGCGGAATCGAGCAGCGCGCGATGCGGTTCTCGTGGATGTAGATGGTGTGGCTGCGCAGCTTTGGGCCGCACTCAAGGCCGTCGTCGTTGAAATTGTCCACAAAGTTGTGGTGGAACTGGAGGTTCTTCGCGAAGCGCAGGAAAGCGAAGTCGTGCCCATCGGTGAACTCGCAGAACGCGAACTCGATGTCGTCGTTCCCGGGCTGGTCGTTCTGGAGAACGATCTGATACGACGCCGTGCCGCGATACTTCATGTGCGCGCGGGAAGTCCACGGCCCGGCCAAGCTGCGAAATGCCGAGTGCGTCACGCGGATGTGCTGTGAGGCGTTGACGAGCAGCGCGGGAAAACCGCCGAACACCGTGAGATGGTCGAGTTCGATGTGTTGCGAGCCGTAAATCTGAATCATCGGGCTGCCCGTCGCGCCGCGCAGCACGAGGCCTTGCAGCCGCACATGCCTCACGCCATTCAGGCGCAGCACGTCGTCGCCGAAACCGGCGGCGATGACGAGCGGCAGCTTGCGCGGGTCGGTTTCGCCGCGATACGCGTGGTCGCCGAGGCCCGCGAGCCGCGTGTGCGCGAGGCGGATGTGGATGCGGCCAGTCTCGCGGTTAAACCACAGCCCCGGCCCGCAATAAACTGGGTTCTCACGCATGTCCTTTTTGCCGCTGGCCCACAACTCGTTCGTTGCCCGCAGGTCTTCGACGATGCGGTAGCCATGCAGCGGAATCATCGAGTCCGCGAAGTGCCCGAGTGCAATCGGACGTTCGTCCTCGATGCCCCACATCGGCTCCCACGCCGCAGGCACAAACTGGCGCGGGGCCTTGCGGTCATCGGCTTGGAAGTAAGTCCGCGCGGAAACGAACTCACCTTCTGCGCCGCCAGTCAACGGCTCCCAACTCGTCATTGGACTGTCGAGGAACTCGCGCAAGCCACCGTCGATGACTGCGAGTTCTCCGGGAGACGACACGATGGTGATGGGCGCGTTCGTCGTGCCGGAGCGGGTGAGCGACACCTTCTCGAAATAGGTGCCGCCGCGCAGATAGAGCGTGTCACCGGGCTTCAATTGCCGCGTGGCATGCGAGAGAGTTTTCCACGGCGCGCCTTCAGAGCCGGCATTCGCATCGCTGCCGTGCATGGCATCCACGAAGAGCTTCGGGCCGGCGGCGAGCGGAGCCTTCGTCGCGACGGGCAGGGGCCGCATTGGCGGATGGGATGGGGCAGCGTGCGCGCTGCCTCCATTGTCAGCGAGGCCCAGACAGAACGCGACGGAAACTGTGCGAAGCAGCAGTGCGGAGAGCTTCATGGCCGGCTTGCTACCAGCTTCTTTAAGCAAGGCCAAGTCGAAGACTCCGGTTCCAGCGGAGCGTCAATCGAGGAGATACCAGAACGAGTGGGTCACTTTGTTGTTCGCGTCGATGGCCCAGAGCTTGTCAAATGCGACTCGTTCCACATGGCCGTCGAGCAGGGTGACGTTCGCGCCGTTGTTGTGCACGGTCGGACGCGCCCAGTTGAACGCCACGGTCGGGTATTGCGGCATCGTGTCCAGCTTGCCATCGCCGTTGAGATCCAACGTGAATCCGTAGCTCGGATCCACGGGGGAGTAAACGTAGTGCGAGATCGTGTCCGTGAACGTCATGGCGTCGTCCGGCCGCAGAATACGCGAGGCGCGCAGCGGCGGCGTCACGTCCAGATAATAGAACGGACCGCTGAGCGGATTGCCGAAGCGGCCGAAGTTCGCGCCGATCCAGCAGTTCCAGTTGTTGGGGCCGGAGGAGGTGGAGAACTTCGGATTGCCCAGGCTCCCGCCCGGACACCGCCGCAGATCATTGGTGTAAATCTCCGTGGCGCTGAACGTCACTCCGGGCTGGGCCTGTTTCGCCACGTAGGGGGCGAGGGCCGCGTGCCAGAATGGCTTCGTAAGGTCAGTGGAAAGCAGGCCAAACGGCGGCATCACGTCGTCGAAGTCATCCCGATACATCTGCGTTGCGAAGCCCCAGTTGCGCATGTTCGACATGCACTTGGTCGCGTGGGCCTTCGACTTCGCCTTGCTCAAGGCCGGCAGCAACAGCGAGGCGAGAATCGCGATGATGGCGATGACGACCAGCAGTTCGATGAGGGTAAAGGCCGTCTGCTCGGGAGTGCGGTGGTCGTGTGTCTTCATAGGCCAGCGTGCAAGCCTATGGACCCGCGCCCGCCGCACGTCAAGTGATGAATGGCCGTGCTCGCTGCGCTTCACCGTGAATCTTTGCCGTCCGTCAGCCATTCGAGGTTGAACCGCGCAACGGTGAGCAGGCCGGTCTTGTAATTGTTTGCTCCGTCGGTGCTGCCGCGCTCGTAGAAGAGCAGGGTCGTTCCGTCGTTCGCCACGGCGAGATCGCTGTAGCCGCTGAAGCCCGGCTCGACGGTCTTGTTCACCGGCCAGGTCGCGGCCTCATCGTAGCTGAGTTTCACGGAAACATTCTTGCGGTCGCGGCCTTTGCCGGGCGCTTCCTTGCCGTCGGTGCGGGAAAGGTTGTCCGGATTGGAGAACAATAGCCGGTTCTTCGCGGGCGCTTCACTCAGACGGACCATGCTGGCCATGCAAATCGGCTCGAGCAGTTGCTCGTGGAACTGCGGCTTGCTCCAGCCCGTCGCGCCGTCGCGGCTCGTGGTGAGCAGGCGGCGGTTGGCCTTCGACTCGCTTCTCATGTTCAAGAGCACGCGGCCGTCGGCGAGCTGCACGGCGCAGGTTTCATTTGGGATGCTCCAGTCGCCCTCGTTCGGGCCGGCGATTTCGCCGCGCGACCACGTGCGTCCGAGATCGTCGCTGTAGATGACCGACGTGACTGAAGGCCGGTGTGCGTGTCCGCCGGTGCCGAGCGAGAGCCACACGGGGACAACCAACCGCCCGGTCTTGAGCTGGATGCCGTGGCCGGGGCCGGTGGCGAGCACCTTCCAGTCGTATTCGGGCCGGAACTTGTCGAAGCTCGGAGTGATCTCAACTGGCTTGCTCCAAGTCACGCCGTCATCGTCGCTGTTCAAGGCGAAGCAGCGCGCGTATTCGAGGCAGAAGAGGAACGTCACGCCACCACTGGCGTGTGCGATGGCAACGGGATTGTTGTAGGTGACTTCGCCGGGCGTCGCGAGCTTCTGCGCGAGCGCGACGGAGTTCTTCGCCTTCGGTCCCGGCACGTCGGCGATTTTCACGCGCGGGAGCCAGCTCGTGCCGTTGTTGGTCGAGCGGCGCAACAGGATGTCAATCGTGCCCCAATCGCCCTTGTCACTCTTGCGCGCCTCGCAGTAGGCCAGCACCGTGCCGCGCTTCGTCACGACGATGCCGGGAATGCGATAGAGCGTGTAACCCTCCTTGCCCGCCTCGAAAACATCCACTTTGTCGAGGAACGGTGCAGCGGCGTTCGCGGGATGGGCAAGGATCAGCGTGCAGCCGGCGAGGAGTGAGCTGAGAAACTGTTTCATGGTGATGGTGCTGGATTTTTGATTGCTCGCGTTCAGACGATGGCAAGCGCGGACAGGTTCAGGGAGAGCGCGGTTCAGCGCAACTGCTCGCGCATCCACCCGGGCCGGTTTGTCGCGATGCCATCGGCTCCAACGGCCAGCAGCCTCTTCGCGATGGCCACATCGTCCACTGTCCAGACATAGAACTTGAGTCCCGCCGCGTGGGTTCGCCGCACGAACTCAGCGTCAAGCGGGCCTTTGAAGCTGAGGTTGATGCCATCCAACCCGGCGGCCTTGGCCTTCGCGATGAGCGAATCCGGCGTGGGCGTCCAATTCCCGCTGGCCTTGTCCTGCTTGAAGCTGGCGAGGAACAGCACGGATATTTTCGGGAACAACTTCTTCGCCTGCGCACACACATCGTGGTGAAAGCTTATGAGAACGAGCTGCGCGGCTGGCTTGCCGGACGCTTTGAGGTCGCGCTCCAGCTCCGGCAATCCCTCGACACCGCACTTGATCTCGATGACGAGGCGCTTGCCGTCGGGAATGAGCGCGAGGACTTCGGCAAGCGTGGGCAGCTTCTCGCCTTTCCACTTCGGGTCTTTCCACGAGCCGGCATCAAGTTCGCGCAGCTCGGCCAGCGTGCTCCCGGCGATTTTCTTCGCGACGCTTGTGGCGCGCTTGGTGTTCTCGTCGTGGGAGACGATGAGCCTGCCGTCCTTGGTGAGCCAGATGTCCAGTTCGCAGGCATCGGCGCGTTGCTGCCAGCCGAGCTTGAAGGCAGCGAGCGTGTTCTCCGGCGCGTCGTGCGAAGCGCCCCGGTGCGCAATGATGTCCATGCGTCAGGGTCGAGGGGCGAAGGTCGAAGATCGAGGGCTAGGGTCTGGAGTTGGCTGGCCCTCGACCTTCGATTCTCGACTCTCGACCATTTGCACCAGCTTCTCCGCGCCGGCCACGTAAGCGGCGCGGTCAGCAAGCAAGGCGTCGTTGTGGTCGCCGCCGATTTCGACGAAGGCCTTCGGCTCACGCGCGGCCGCGAAGTTTTTCTCGGCGTGAGCAATGCGGATCGTCGTGTCCGCTCGACTGTGCATGACAACAACGGGACAGGTGATTTGCGGCAGGCGGCTCAGCGTGTCGTATTTGATGCGGCTGATGAGCCTCACGGGCAGCCAGGGAAAAAATTCCGCGCCGATGTCGGGCACGCTGGTGAAACTGCTCTGCAACACGAGGCCACCGACGCGTTCCGTGGCCGCGACCTGGCTGGCGATGCCGCCGCCGAGCGACTCGCCCCACATGAGAATGTGCTCCGGCGCGAAGCCGCGCGCGCGCAACCAAGCGTAGGCAGTCGCGGCGTCGGTGTAGGTGCCGGCCTCGTCCGGCTCACCATCGCTGCGGCCGTAGCCACGGTAGTCGAAGGTGAGCAGGCTTGCGCCGGTTTCCAAAATCGCGCGGTAGTAGCCGGGACGCGAAGTGAGGTTGCCGCCGTTGCCGTGGCAGAAGAGCATCGCGAACCGCGCGCGCGGCGACGACTTGTCCGCCGCAAAAAACCACGCGTGGAGGCGGAGGCCGTCGGGCGTCTTCAGCCAGACTTCCTCGGCGGGGCGGCCCACGTCGTCGGGCGTGTATTCCGCGTCACGCGTCGGGTGATAGATTTGGCTGTGCTCGAAGCGGTGAAGCATGGGCGCGCTCACTTCGCCGCCAGCGCCTTCTCGATGGCCTTGGTCAGCGCGGCGTCATCCGGCTCGGTGCCGGTGTCGAAGCGTGCGGCGAGCTTGCCGTCACGACCGACGATGAACTTGCAAAAATTCCAAGTCACTGGGCCGGGATGCGGCGAGCCTTTGCCGGTGAGCGCGGTAAAGAGCGGGTGCTGCTCCGCACCCTCGTTGATGCGGACCTTCGCGAAGAGCGGGAAGGTGACTTTGTAATTCGTCGAGCAGAACTGCTTGATGTCTTCGTGCGTGCCCGGCTCTTGAGCGCCGAAGTCGTTGCAGGGAAAGCCGAGCACGGTGAAGCCGTGCGGGCTGTATTGTTTGTGCAACGCTTCGAGGCCGGAGTATTGCGGCGTGGCCCCGCACTGCGACGCGACGTTGACGATGAGCAGGACTTTGCCGGCATAGGCTTTCAACGATGTGTCCTTGCCGTTGATGTCCTTGAGCGGGATGTCGGCGAGCGGTTTGGTCTGCGCGGCGGCGAGCTGGGTGAGCGCGGCGAGGGCGAGGGTGAGCGCGAGTTTCATGGCGGGACAATAGCGGGATTCCGGCGCGGCTCAAGGGCCTTGGGCGGCCAATCATCTGGTTCGGTCGGAAGCTTGGGTTCGCCTTCCGTGACTTCGCCGAGATGGGTGCGGAGGAAGTTCACGTAGGCGTGGCGCATTCCGCTGACATCGCGTTGCTGGAGCTTGCCGAACTCGAGGCCGAGAAACTCCAGCAGGCTGTAGCGCTCACGTTGAAACTTCGCCGGGTGAAACGCTACTGGCGTGCCCAGCGCGAGGCACGGCAGCGCGACGTGCAGGCGGCTCGTGTGGACCTCAGCGGCGCGCTGATAGCGGGCGAGGGCGGTGAGGCCGAGTTGCCACTGCGCGGCGAAGGGAGCGCCGTGCTTGAGTCCGTGGGTGAGCTGCTTGCCCGGGGCTCCAGGGAAGTCCACGGACAACGCGCCGTCACGCGGGCCTTCGTGTCGTGGCAAGGTGAGCGTGGCGCAACCCAGCATCACCGATGGAATGCCAGCGCGCTGAAGCACGTCGTGCGTGAAGGGATCGCGTGCGCCGACCGGGAAGCGCGACTGTCGGACCCACGGGACGTGCGCGTCCGCGCAGTGGATACCGGCGAAAAGGCAGTTGGCGTCGTTGGCGGGGACTTCGCGTGGCCAACGATGCCAGCCGTTCACGACGAACAGTTTGTCTGGATGAAGCTGCTCGGTGAGGCGGCAGCGCGGGATGCCGATGGCCTGCGGGAGCAAGCGGGAGAGCGCGATAGTTTGGAGGACATCGCCGAGGTTGCCGGTGTTCCAGTAGGTGAGGAGGCGATGCACGCTGGTAGGGCGCGTCTGTCCTCAGCGCGCCGGCTCGTTGTCCGCACCGTCTGCGGCGCGCAGAGGACTGCGCGCCCTACCGCCGCTCACAGCCCGCCGTAGAACTGCTCGACGACGCGTTTGAAGTCGTTTGCCTCGACCTTGACGATGCCCAGCTCGCGGCGCGCGTTCTCGACGGCGTCGCTGGCGTGGGCGGCGTTGACCATGATGTTCGAGCCAAACTCGCGGCGGATGGAGCCGGGCGGGGCCTTCGCGGGGTCGGTGGGGCCGAGCACGTCGCGGATCTTGGCGACGGCGTTCGTGCCTTCATAGACGAGCGCGATGCACTTCTCAGTGCCCGGCTCGGCGAGCTTGTCCTTCGGGCACTCAGACTCCGCGCGGCCGGACATGAAGCGGACGATGTTGTCGAACTGGTTGTCGCCGAAGACGGGGCCGAGAATTTCGCCGAGCTGGGCCTCGGCCTCGGGCGGAATTTGAAAGCCGATGCCCGAGTCTTTTTCCAGCACGGCCTTGGCCTTAGCGGCGATGGCGGATTTGAGTTTGGTGCGGAGAAACTCCTTCACCGGGCCGTAAAACTCCATGGCCTGCGCGGTGCTCATGTGCAGCACGCGGATGCCGACGATGTAGAGGCCGGTGCGGCTGAAGAAGTCAATGACGTTGCCGGGGCGGCCGGTGGCGAAGCGGAAGTTATCCGGCTTGATGAGGACGAGCGTGCGCTCGACTTTTTCGCCGGGCGGGTGCTCGACGCAATCTTCGAGGATGCCACCATCGGCGTCCGAGTAGCGCGCCCACAGCTTGAGTTTGACGCCGGCTTCTTCGGCGTTGGGCGCAGCGAGGACGGCCGGCTCGAAGTAGCGGACGTGGTCGTGCTCGTCTAAGACGTAGTCGCCGAAGGTGTCGCGGATGGTCTCGCCGCCACGGCGCGAGTGGCTGATGTTGCCGACGACGGAGCGGACCTTGCGCACCGCGTCCTCGCCGCGGAAGAGGAGCATCATGCAGCGACGGCGGCGCTGGGTCTTCGGGTCGGGGCCAAGCTCATGGACGATGTAATCGTGGATGAGCTGCTGGATGTTGCGGTCCTGCGGGTCGGCGGCGGAGATGATAACCTTGGAGTATTCCTCCACGAGTTCCGGGCACGCGCCGAACATGCGCGCGGCGACGAGTTCGAGTCCAGTGCGGCTGATCAACCGGGCCAAAATGCCGCCGGTGCGGGATTTGGACAGGGTGTAGGGCGTGACAATGACGTAGGCGAGTTGCAGGGCCATGAAAGAGATTGTTGAAACGAGAAATCAGGCCGCCGGCTTGGCGGGAGCTGGATTCTCCGGGGTGGAAGTGGGGGGCTGCGCGGGCGGGGCGGCGGGCGGCGTGGCCTTGCCGCCCAAGATTTTGAACATGACAGTGGCGCAGGTGGGGCAGCGGCCCTTGATGGCCCTGCGCCCGTTCTTCATCACCTCCTCAACGGCGGCGGTGATTTCCTTCTTCGCCTTGCATTTGACGCAGTAACCTTCGGCCATGAGAGCTTTCCGCAGCGTCGCGACAGGCGACCCCGCAGTTATGGGAAAAAGCCTACGGGCCGGTGAAGGGGAGCGTCAACGGGGAAATCGGGCCGCTCGGGACAGACGGCTGGGAAAGGCTATCCACGTCCGGTTGGTGACAGCGTGAATCGCGCGGGTTCGCGGGAGGCGCGTTCCCGCATTCCGTGATTGTCTCCCGGGTGAACTCAGGCAAAGTTTACGACGCCTCGGGTTGGCCTGCGCGGACAGCCTCCGGGTGGCCATGAATGAACCAGACCCCATGCGGGAGCTTCGGTCCTTCAAAACTTGGAGCCGAGTGCTCTTGCTAGCCGGCGTTTACTTTGCCGCGGGCAAGTTGGGGCTGAGGCTGGCCATCGTCCATGCGAACGCCTCGACAAGCGTGCCCGCCAGCGAAGTGCCCGCCAACTTCCGCGTGCTGATCCACGGACGCGAAGTGCCGCCCGAGGACTTGCCCATCCAGATTGCCGCAGCGCAAGGAGTCGAGGTGCGGGACGTGGAGGAGCAAATCGTTTTCCTGGATGGCCGGATCAGCATGATCGTCGGCGACGACGGGGTTGGGCTGCCGTCGGACTTGGACCCGGTCAGGACCGGTTCCCTCGGCTTGCAACTGGTTCACACGCTCGTCCACCAGTTGCGCGGCCGCTTGGAAGTTGGCCGGGCGGAGGGCGCCCAATACACTCTGACCTTCACCGCCGGGACCGCCAGCCGGACCCCGGGAGAAACCTGAGCCATCGAAGCCATGACCATCCTCGTCATTGACGACAGTCCAACGGTTCGCAAGCTGCTGCGCGCGACACTCGAACTTGATCGCCACCGGGTCATCGAGGCGGCGGACGGGATCGAGGGTCTCGCCGTTCTGGAGCGCGAGCCGGTGGAGGTGGTCTTCTCCGATATTTTGATGCCGCGGATGGACGGTTACCGGCTTTGCTACGAGATCCGTCACAGCGAGCGCTTTCGCGCGCTGCCCTTCATCTTCCACACCGCCACTTACACCACGCCAAGCGATGAAAAGCTTTCGTTCGACCTGGGCGCGGATGGTTTTCTGCACAAGCCCGCGTCCCTCGCCACCATCAAGGAAATGCTGGACCGGGTCGCGGCGCGTCCGCACCCGCCACGGTCATCGCCGGGGACGGAACTGCCGGAGTCCGACGTGTTGCGCCAATACAGCGACCGGTTGGTGGAGAAGCTGGAGAAGCGCAATCTCGAACTCGCGGAGGTGGAGGCCAAGTTCCGCAGCTTGGTCGAGCAGTCCATCACCGGGATATACATCATCCAGGGCGACCGGTTCGTCTATGTGAACCCCCGGATGGCGGAGATTTTCAACCGATCCATTGAGGAGATGATCTCGCGGTCGCTGTTCGAGTTCATCGTTCCTGCCGATCGCGCGCTGGCCGCCGAAAACATCCGCCGGCGGGTCTCTGGCGAGGTGCCCAGCATCCGCTACCAGTTGCGGATGCTTCATCAGTCCGGGTGTGTGCTGCATGTGGAAGTGCATGGCAGCCACGCGGAATATGGCGGCCAGCCGGCGGTGATCGGCACGCTTTTGGACATCACCGAGCGCAAGCAGGCGGAGGAACGCATCCACGCGGCCCTGCGGGAGAAGGAGGTCATGCTCAAGGAAATCCACCACCGCGTGAAAAACAATCTTCAGGTCGTCTCCAGCCTGCTCCGGCTCCAGGCGCGGAGCGTGAAGCACCCGGAGGCGGTCGTCGCCTTCGAGGAAAGCTGCGCCCGCGTCCATTCCATGGCGCTCGTCCACGAGAAGCTCTACCAATCCAGCAGCCTCTCGGAACTGGACTTCGCCGCCTACACCGGGAGCCTGACGGACAGCCTCCTGCGCTCCTACGGCACCGACCGGTCCGTCGTCCGCGTCCGGCTGGACATGGAGAAGGTCCGGCTGGACATCCAGCAAGCCATCCCCTGCGCGCTGATCCTGAACGAACTCGTTTCCAACGCGCTGAAACACGCCTTCCCGGACGGGCGGCCGGGCGAAATCCGGATCCGTTTGCGCGCCGACACGACGGGATCCATCCACCTGCTCATCAGCGACAACGGTGTCGGCCTGCCGGCGGGCTTCGACCCGCTTCAGGCCAAAACCCTCGGCCTGCAACTGGTCGCCACGCTTGTGAGCCAGTTGCGGGCGGGCTTGGAAATCCGCCGGGTCAATGGCACGGGTTATGCCCTGACTTTCATCGCTGCGAAACCTGACAGCCAGCCGACCGCACCATGAGCCGCGCACGCATCTTGATCGTCGAGGACGAGGGCATCATCGCCCAGGACATCCAGAACACCCTGGAGAAACTCGGCTACGAGGTGCCCGCCGTCGCGGTCGTTGGCGAGGAGGCCATCGAGAAGGCTCTCGAACTCAGGCCCGATCTCGTGCTCATGGACATCGTCCTGTGGGGCGGCATGGACGGCGTGGAGGCGGCGGAGCGCATCCGCAAGCAGATGTGCATCCCTGTCATTTTCCTCACGGCCCATTCTGACAGCGCCACGCTCCAGCGCGCCAAAGTGACCTGCCCCTACGGCTACATCGTCAAGCCGCTCGTCGAGCGCGAGCTGCGCATCGGCATCGAGATGGCGCTGCACAAACACGCGATGGAACGCCGGCTCGAGGAACAGGACAGGTGGTATGCCACCACGCTCGCCAGCGTGGGCGAGGCGGTCATCGCCACCGACACCAACGGCGGCGTGCGCTTCATGAATCCGCTGGCCGAGGCCATCACCGGCTGGACGCAGGCCGAGGCCGTGGGCCGGCACCTTGACAACGTCATGGTGCTCTCCGCCGAGGTCGCGTCCGGCGGCAGCCACGGTCCCTTCGCCGAGGCCGTGCGCAAGGGTCTCGTCATTGATTGGGGCAGCAACACCTGGCTGTGGCCGCGTTCGGGGCCGAGCACGCCGGTGGATTACACCGCCGCCCGCATCCGCGAGGAGGACGGCGCGATGGCCGGCGTCGTGGTTGTCTTCCGCGACATCACGCCGCGCCGCCAGATGGAGGAGGACCGCGAGCGCCTCGTCCGGCAGCTCCGCGCCGCGCTGGAGAACGTCAAGACCCTTCGCGGCCTGCTCCCGGTGTGCTCGTCCTGCAAAAAAATCCGCGACGACAAAGGTTATTGGAACTCCGTGGATGCCTATGTCGTCAAGAACGGCCTGGGCGAAATCTCGCACGGCATCTGTCCCGACTGCATCCGCAAGCTTTACCCCAGCTTCGCCGAGGAAATCCTCGCCGAAGTGGACAAGTTGGAACACCAGCTCCCGCCTTCGCCTGAAGCTCCGCCGCAGGCCTGACGACCTGTATGCGGGCAGCCCGCCCGCAGCTTTTGGGCTTTGCACTTTGCGCGCCGGGCTTCTTCAATCAGCCCATGTCCGCGCCCGCCATTCTCACCACCGTCGTCGGCAGCTATCCCGTTCCCGCGTGGCTCGCCGCGTTTCCCACCGCCACCGCGTTGCGCGACGCCATTCTCGTCGTGCTCAAGACACAGGAACTCGCCGGCCTTGATGTCATCGCGGACGGCGAGCTGTCGCGCTTCGACGTGAATCATCCCGAGACCAACGGGATGATTGACTACTTCATCCGGCCGATGAGCGGCATCCACACGGCGCTCTCGCGCGAGGAACTGGCGAAGTTCCGCGCGGCGCAAGGCATGAAGTTCCGCACCCAGCCGGCAGGCGTCGTGCGCGGCGCGATTGGTGAAGGCAACTTGAACCTCCCCGCCGCGTGGCTGTCCGTGAAGGGTCTCACCACCCGCCCGCTCAAGTTCACGCTCACCTCGCCCTATATGCTCGCGAAGACGCTGGTGAACGAGTTCTACCCGGACATCCGCGCGCTGACGATGGCGCTGGCCGAGGCGCTGCGCCGGCAGGTCGCGGACATTGACGCCGCCGTCGTGCAAGTGGACGAGGCGAATCTCCCCGGCCATCCCGAGGACGCCGACTGGGCGCACGAGCCGATCAATCATGTGCTGAAAGGCATGCGCGGCCAGAAGGGTCTGCACCTTTGCTTCGGCAATTACGGCGGGCAAAGCATCCAGAAGGGCTACTGGAAAAATCTTCTCCCGTTCCTCAACCGCCTCGACGTGGACCACCTTGTCCTCGAATTCGCCCGGCGCGGCTACGACGAGTTGGACGCCTTCCGCGACCTCCGGCCCGGCATCGCGCTCGGCCTCGGCGTCGTGGACATCAAGGACAACGAAGTCGAGTCGCCCGATCTCATCGCCACGCGCATCGCCCACGCCGTGAAAGTTCTCGGAGCCGAACGCATCAAGTGGGTCCACCCCGATTGCGGCTTCTGGATGCTCTCGCGCAGCGTCGCCGACCGGAAGATGGCGGCGCTCGTCGCCGGGCGGGACAAATTCCTTGGACTATGAAGCTCTACGAATACAAGGGCTGCGACACCTGCCGCCGCGCGAAGAAGTTTCTCGAAGCGCGCGGCCTCGCCTTCGACGCCATCCCCATCCGCGAGCAGCCGCCCACGAAGACCGAGCTGAAGCGGATGCTGGCGATTTACGATGGCGACCTCCGACGCCTCTTCAACACCTCCGGCGGCGACTACAAGGCGATGAACCTCGCCGAGCGCCTGCCCAAGCTGACAGAAGCCGAAGCCCTCGGTCTGCTCGCTGCGAACGGCAACTTGGTGAAGCGGCCATTTCTGCTCGCCGACAAAAGCGGCCTCGTTGGCTTCAAGGAGCCGGAGTGGGAGAAGCTGCTGGACCTGTGACGAGTTGATCCATGGACGCACCTGCCACAACTGAGTCGCCACGTTGCCCCAAGTGTGGCTCCGGCCAAGTTGTTACCGACAAGTTCGGCGCGCTTCGTGGAGGGAAGGCGGTTTTGTTTTTCGCCATCGCTGTTTGTTTTCTGGCCGCCACGATCATCGCGTTGGCGGTGGAAATGAACGCGCTCCCCGAGTTGCCCGATTGGCTGAAGGCAGTCGCCCATTATCTTGCGGACTTCGGGCTGGGTCGCTTCATTCTTCTCAGCGGCGTCGGTCTGGTCCTCTTTGCCTACGTTTGCTCGGAGGGCAACGTGGATGTGCTGTCCGGTGTCGCGAAGCTGCTCGGCTCGCCGGAACACCGGTGCCGTCCGTGTGGTCATCGCTGGCCCAAGGCATAAAGTTGTCCGTCGTTCATTTCCCGCATTCCTGCTCTTGCGGAGTCCGTCGCACATCCGCACCATCCGCCGCTCTAAATGCTGACCATCTCCGGCATCTCCAAGTCGTTCGGCGGCCGCACGCTCTTCAGCGATGTGTCGTTGCAGGTCAATCGCGGCGACCGCATCAGCCTTGTCGGGCCCAACGGCGCGGGCAAGACCACGCTCTTTTCGCTCATCCTTCAGGAAGAGGAGCCGGACGAGGGCGAGGTTTCGCTCCAACGCGGCTCCACGCTGGGCTTCCTGCCGCAGGAGAGCGCACCGGCGGGCGATGAAACCGTCGTCGAGCTGGCCACGGCCATCACGCCGGAGTTCACGGCTCTGAGCCGCAGGCTCAAGGCGTGGGACACCGCGCACCCGGACGATCTCAACCACGAGGACGACGCCCACGCGCGCTACAACGAGCTGGGCGGCTACCAGCTCGAGGCGAAGGCGAAGCACATTCTCAAGGGTCTGAGCTTCCGCGATTCCGATTTCGACCGGCCCGCGCGCGAGATGTCCGGCGGCTGGGTGATGCGCGCGCACCTCGCCCGGTTGCTCACACAGGAACCGGACTTGCTCATGCTCGACGAGCCGACCAACCACCTCGACCTCGAGGCGCTCCTGTGGTTTCAGGAGTATCTCAAGAGCTATCCCGGCGCGGTGCTGATGATTTCGCACGACCGCGAGTTCCTCAACCAGCTCGTCGGCAGCATCGTCGAGATCCGTCACGGCAGGCTCACGCGCTATCGCGGCAACTACGACGAGTTCCTCGCGCAGCGCGCCGCCGCCGCGCAGCAGCAGCTCGCGGCCTACAAGAATCAGCAGAAGGAGATCGAGCGCCTGCAGGAGTTCGCCGACCGCTTCCGCGCCAAGGCCAGCAAGGCGTCGCAGGCCCAGAGCAAGCTCAAGCAGATCGAGCGCATGGAGAAAATCGAGGCGCCCGAGGCCGAGGAGTCCACGGTGAGCTTCAGCTTCCCGCAGCCGCAGCGCAGCGGGCTGAAGGTCGTCACGCTCAAGGATGTTCACTTCAGCTACGGTCACAAGCCGGTCTATCAGGGCGTGGATTTCCAGTCGGAGCGGGACGAGCGCGTCGTGCTTGTTGGGCCGAACGGTGCGGGTAAAAGCACCTTGCTCAAGCTGCTGGCCGATGTGCTCACGCCACTGGCGGGCGAGCGCACGCTCGGGCACAACGTCAAGGCCGGCTACTACTCGCAGTATCGCGTCGAGATGCTCCAGCCCAACCGCACGGTGCTCGACGAGGCCAGCGACACGCCGCAGCGCGTGACCGAGCAATACATCCGCACGGTGCTCGGCTGCTTTCTGTTTCGCGGCGACGACGTGTTTAAGAAGGTTCACGTCCTCAGCGGCGGCGAGAAGAGCCGGCTCGCGCTCGTGAAGCTCCTGCTCGATCCGCCAAACCTGCTCTTGATGGACGAGCCGACGACGCACCTCGACATGGCGAGCATTGACGCGCTCATCACGGCGCTGAAGCAGTTCGCGGGCACCATCATCTTCATCAGCCACGACGTTTATTTCATCCGTGCGCTGGCGAACAAAGTTCTGCACGTCAACGCCGGTGTGCTCACGCCTTACGCCGGCGACTACCAGTATTACCTGGACAAGACCAAGGCCACGTCGGCGCGCGTGGCGCTGACCGCTGTTGGCGGCCGGGCCGCCGGGCCGGGCGGCCTTGGCTCGGACGGGAGAGAGACGGAAGAAGCCGCGCGGCAGCGCGGCCCTGCCGTTGACCGCAAGGAGCAGAAGCGCCTCGAAGCCACGCACCGGCAGGCGCGCTCGAACGAACGCAAGACCCAGCAGCAGCTCGTCCACAAACTGGAGAAGCAAATCTCCGCCTTGGAAACCCAGCAGGCCGACCTGACCGTGGAGATGGAAAAGCCCGAAACCTACGCGAAGGCCGGCGCGGCGATGCACCTGAACCGCGAGCTGATGGGCGTGCAGCACCAGTTGGAGACGCTCACCGCCGAGTGGGAGGCCGCCGCGCAGAAGCTCGCGGAGATGGATGCGGCGAGCTGATTGTCAGGGGCCGCGCCCGGCCGGGTCCGTCCCACTGTCCCAGAAAGTTCATTTTTCCGATTGACCCGTGGCGCGCTTCTATGAGCCAATGACACTCCATGTTGGTTTTGTGTTTTGATTTTGAATTTGTGAGTTTGAAAAATGCCAAAGGTAGCGAAGCCAGGCCGCGTGCCACGCATCGGCGCGAACACGGCCAAATACGATGCCCATCACAGCGTCCTCAACCAGACCTACGGCGCGCTCGCCGATTTGCGCCGTGAGCTGGCCGACTCCAAGGAGAAGGTCGCCGAGCGCGGCAACCTGCTGAACCTCTTCGGCACGTGCGCGGACTCGCAGCGCGCGTGGCTGCTGCTCGAGGACTACTTCGAGAAGCTCAACCTCTCGCGCAAGGATTTCGGCGCGAACGAGTGGTGGCCGCGCATGGTCGAGGCGAAGAACAAGGTCCGACTGGAGGAGCTTGCCATCCTATTCCTGCGCGCCGGGCGCTCGCTGCCGCAGGAGCTGCAGCCCTACGCCAACTACTCGCGCTTCGCGGAGATCGAGCAGGCCGAGCAGGAGGGCAAGCTCATGCAGGAATTGGAACACTGGCTCTTCCCGCCCGCACCCGTCCATCTTGACACGCCGCGCGCCGGCCTGCGCGTGATCTGCAAGCCTCAGCCAGTGGCCAAAGATTCGCCGCTGCACGAGCTGCTGGTGGAGTTTCACCTGTTCCGTCCGCGCACCGGCGAGAAGAAGAAATCGCTCGCCGACTTGATTGACCTGAACACGCGCGCCGCGCACGAGCAGGAATTGTTTCCCACGTTCGACTGGGAGTTCATCCAGTGGATCGTCGAGAACAACCGGCATCGCGAGGACAAGGACAGTGACTTCGCGCTGCAAGGCTTGGAGCTGCTCCAGTGGATCGCGCGCTGGGGCCATCACGGCCGGCTGCTGATGGAGTGCGGCACCAAGCCCATCGTTTATCATGGCCAGGTGGTCGAGCTGACGCCGCACTTGCAGAACGGCTCGCAGGAACTTTCCTTCACGCAGCGCATCAAGCTCTCCAACGGCGAGCTGCGGCCGCTCAACGAGGCCGTCTGGTTCGCCGGCCAGCCGCCGCTGGCCTTCGTGGACGACACGTTTTACCTCCTCCGCAACGCGCCGCCCGGTGGCCTGCTCGAAGCGATGGCGCGCACACCCTCGGTGCCGGTGCAAAAGCTGAGCCACCGCTTCCTCACGAACCTCCGCCGCGCGCACTTCGACAACGGCGTGGACTGGGACCAGCTCTGCGTCGCGCATCCCGCCGTGCCGCAGTTCACCTTCGAGCTGGTGGACGAGGTCATCCGCATCCGCCTGCTCGCGCGCAGTGAGCGCGACAACTCGGTCTGGCATTGGAACGGCCACGAGTGGGTGCAGGACGAGCCGACGCGCAAGCTCGGCAAGCCGGAGATACTCGACGACCTGCGGCTCGAACCCGCCGTGAACTGGCTGCGCCGTCTCAACTGCTTCACGCCCGAGCCTGGCCTCTGGGTCGGCGACGCGGCGGAAAATTTCTTCAGCATCCTCTCCGCGAACTGGGCGAACCGCCCGCCGGACGCCGACTTCCTCGGCAACGCCGCGTTCCAGCGCCTCTTCCTCACGCCGCGCAAGCTCAAGCCCAGCCTCATCGTCAAGGGCAGCGGCATTGACTGGTTCAGCGTCTCCGCCGAGTGGGAGAGCGAGGGCATGAAGCTCACGAAGGCCGACCTCCAGCGGCTCGCGAGCGCGACCGGCCGCTTCGTCAAGCTGCCTGATTCCGGCTGGGTCGAGCTGGACACGCAGGCCGTGCAGGCCGCGCACGAGGCGCTCGCCGACCTCGGCCTCGACGGCCTCAGCCCCATCGCGCAGGAAGTCGCCATCGAGCAGGCCGCGCATCTCGATGAGAAGGGCCTCGAGAAATTCGGCGACAGCGAGCACGCGCAGGCATTGCGCAAGCGCCTGCAAAACTTCGAGGGCGTCGCGCCGACGGATTTGCCCAAGGGGCTCGTCGCCGAGCTGCGCCCGTATCAGAAGGAAGGCTTCGACTTCCTCTGCCATCTCACCGAGCTGCGCCTCGGCGGCATCCTCGCCGACGACATGGGCCTCGGCAAAACGCTTCAGACCCTCATCTGGCTTGCGTGGCTCAAGGCCCGCAACCCGAAGGACCCCAAGCCCGCGCTCGTCATCTGCCCCGCGTCCGTGCTGCACAACTGGCGGCGCGAGGCGGAGAAATTCGTCCCGCACATGAAGGTGCTCGTGCTCCAGAGCGGCGCGGGCCGGCACACCTTGCGCAAGCAAATCCCGCAGCACGACATCATCGTGACGAACTACGCGCTCCTCCGCCGCGACCTCGAGGAGCTGAACAAGTTCGACTTCGGCGCGCTCGTGCTCGACGAGGCGCAGTTCATCAAGAACCCCGCCGCGCAGGTCACGCAGAGCGTCAAGCAGCTCAAGGGCGACCGCCGCCTCGCGCTCACCGGCACACCGTTGGAGAACCGCCTGCTCGACCTCTGGAGCATCACGGACTTCATCCAGCCCGGCTATCTCGGCTCGCAGGAGCACTTCCACGAGACCTACGATCCCAAGCCCGGCAACGAGAGCGAGGAAGCCGTCTCCGTGCAGCGCATCGCGCGCCGCCGCCTCTCCGCGAAGCTCCGCCCGCTGCTCCTGCGCCGCTTGAAGAAACAGGTCGCGAAGGATTTGCCCGACCGCATTGAGCAGCGCCGCGACTGCGAACTCGGCGAAGAGCACCGCAAGCTCTACCTCGCCGAGCTGCGCCGCTCCCGCGAGCAGGTCATGCAGGCCGTCAAGGAAAAGGGCCTCGCGAAAAGCAAGATGCACGTCCTCGCCGCGCTCACCCGGCTGCGGCAGATTTGCTGCCATCCCTCGCTCGTCGGCAGCGACGTGCCCAGCGGCAAGACCGAGACCTTGTTCGAATTGCTCGACACGCTCGTCGCCGAGGGCCAGAAGGTGCTCGTCTTCTCGCAGTTCGTGCAGATGCTGAAAATTCTTGAGGTCGAGTGCGCGAAGCGCAACATCCCCACGCATCTGCTCACCGGCGAAACCAAGCAGCGTCAGGAAGTCGTCAACGCCTTCCAGGCCGACGACCATGCCGGCGTCTTCCTGCTCTCGCTGCGCGCCGCCGGCACGGGCCTGAACCTCACCAACGCCAGCTACGTCGTCCTCTACGACCCGTGGTGGAACCCGGCTGTCGAGGCTCAGGCCATTGACCGCAGCCACCGCATCGGCCAGACGCGCACGGTGAACGCCTACCGCCTCATCGCCCCCGGCACCGTCGAGGAGAAGATTTGGGATCTGCAGCAGCGCAAGGCCCAGACCATCCAGGACGTGCTCGGCGAGGAAGGCTTCGCCCGCAGCCTCTCGCAGACCGACTTGGAATACCTCTTCGCGGAGGAGTGAGCCGTCGCTCACTTCGTCTGGAACAACTCGCTCGCGACGACTTCGTGCATCAGCGAGCGGAAGCCGTAGTTCTTCGCCTTCACCCGCTGCACGATGTCGCTGACGGCGACTTTGTCCGCCGGCTCAAGGCCGTGGCCAGTCGCGTAGGTGACGAGCTTCGTCGTGAGCGAGCGCGTGATTTGATCCGTGTCGGCGAGGAGCAGTTGTTTCAAGTCATTCACGTTCTGAAACGCGCGGCCGTCGGGCAGCGTGTCCGAAGGATCCACCTTCGGGCCGTGCAGATAGGGCATGCGGCGGCCGTCCACAATCACGGCCTTGCCGTTGCCGCTCGACCGGTAGAATTCGCGCCAGCCGCCAATCACATCGAAGCTCTCCAGCGCAAAACCCGGCGGGTCAATCTTCACGTGGCAGCCCGCGCACGACTCAAGCTGGCGATGCTTCGCGAGCTGGTCGCGGATGGTTTTCGTGCCGCGCGTGTCGGGTTCGAGCGCGCCCACGTTCTCCGGCGGGCGCGGCGGCGGCGTGCCGAGAATGCGGTCGAGCACCCACGCTCCGCGCAACACAGGCGAGGTCGTCGTGCCATTGGCCGTGACCTTGAGCACGCACGCCATCGTGAGCAGTCCGCCGCGATGACTGTCGGGCGGCAGGTTCACCTTGCGAAACTCGAAGCCACTCACTCCGGGAATGCCGTAGTGTTTCGCGAGCCGGCCGTTGAGCATCGAAAAATCCGACGCGATGAAGTTCGTGAGGCTCAGGTCGTGCCGCAGCACTTCGGTGAAGAACAGCTCCGTCTCGCGCAGCATCGAGACCTTCAGCATATCGTCGAACTCCGGGTAGAGAATGTGGCTCGGCACGGTGAAATCAATGTCCCGCAGCCCGAGCCACTGGCCGGTGAAGTTCTCGGTGAACGCGGCGGCCTTCGGATGGTTGAGCAGCCGCTCGACCTGCGAGCGGAGCGTGGCGGGCTGCGAAAGTTTCCGCTGCTCGGCGAGCGCAAGGAGTTCCTCGTCCGGCATCGTGCTCCAGAGGAAATAACTCAGCCGCGACGCGAGCGCGAAGTCGTCGAGCTTGCCGGGCTTCTCGCGGAGAAAGAGGAAGTCCGGCGAAACCATGATGGCTCCGAGCGCGACGCGCATGGCCTGCTCGAAGGTGCGCTGCTCCGCGAGCTTCGCCTCGACGAGTCCGAGGAACGGCTTCAGATCGGCGTCCGTCACCGTGCGGCGAAACGCGCGGCGAGCGAACGGGCGAAGGATGCGGTCGGCGTCCACGAGCGGTTCGCTGGAGACGACTTCGACGCGGTCGCGATAGTTGTAAATCGGCGCGGGGCCTTGCTTCAAATCGCCGAAGAGCCGGCGATGGCTTTCAGGCGGCCACTTCTCGTTCAGCGGGCCTTCCACATCAATCCAGTCTATGGCCAGCCCCGGCCCGTCCCACGCATCCGCGCCGATTTTATGGACCGTCTGCGACGACGCGAGGCCGTAGGGCAGGATCGAAATCGAGGTGCACGGTTCCATGAAGTCCACGAACTCGATGACCTTGGGCTGCTCCGGCGGCGCGTCGAAATAACTGACGAGATGGCCGGGCGCGCCGCCCATGCCACCCGAGCCGGACCACACGCGGAACACGACGGGCTGGTTCGAGCTTTGCACCGCTGACGCCGAGATGCGGAAGCGATAGTAGCCGCGTTCCTGTGGATAGAATTGCGTCGGCCCAACCTGCTGCCACGCGGACGAAGTGAACGCCACGACGCGGCCCTCCTCGTTCTTGCGGAACACTTTTTCCGTCGTGGAGCGCACCTGATGCGAGTCGGTGAGCAGGTGGCGCTTGGTTGTGGACTTCGGCTGCGGGCGGTTCGCGATGGCCTGGTTCAGCGCGGTGTCAGCGGCTTCGAGATACTTGTCCAACAGGAAGGACGACGTGTGCAGCGCCTCGCCGATGTTGTCGAAGCCGTCGGCGGAACTGTCGAGCGGCAGCAAGTCCTTGAGCGGCGTCTTCACGCCGAGCAGGTCATGCACGGTGTTTTCGTATTCGGTGCGGTTGAGCCGGCGCAGCACGACGCGGCCCTCCGCGCGTTTCGCCGCGACGGCCTGCGCGACTTGCCCGGAAATCCAATTGGCGGCGAGGCGAATGTCCTTCTCCGGCGGACGCGGCTGTTTCTTCGGCGGCATCTCGCCGGATTTGAGTTGCTCCAAAACCTTTTGCCAGCGTTCGAGCGTCGCCTGGTCGGCGAAGTTCGTCGTGAGCTGGTCGAGCCGCCAGTCGCCCTTGGGCTTCGCGCCGCTGTGGCATTCCTTGCAGTGGCGTTCGAGGAACGGGCGCGCGTCCGTCCGAAATTGTTTGCCGGCGGCACTCTCGGTCTTGGTTCCCGGCGTAGCCGCAATCCCCGTGCCGGCCAACCCGACCAAGACAGCGCCAGCCCCGATCCAGCGCGTCAGAACGCGGAAAATCGCTCTGGTCCTGATGACGGTGGGCGGGCGCATGCACGTAGAGAGACGAACACGACGCCCGCCGCATTCCACTCAGGGCAAGGCGCGTCCGCCAAGGAAGCCTCGCAACGGCGGCCCGCGACGCCCCGGCTTTTTGCTTGTCGGCCAGTCCTCGCGGCGAAATGGTTTTGGCATGACAGCCACCGCCGCCCGTTCGATTCCCGCCGTCAAGTGCTGGCGCACGGACACCGTGGACGACTCCCGCCACTGGTATTACCCGCTGCCGGAGCGCTCGCTGCGCGCGCTGGACGCGACGATCCAAGAGCTGCGCCGCCAGCCACGTCCCGATGCCGGGGTGCGGCTCACCGCCGCGCAGCGCGCCGTGTGCGCGCCGGAACTGAAACCGGTGGCCGACGCGATTGAGCGCGGGCGCGGCTTCGCCGTGGTGCGCGTGCCTGCCGCGAATTATTCCAAATCGGAACTGACCACGCTTTACTGGCTGATCGGGCAGGCGCTCGGCGAGCCGTTCGAGCAGAACGTGCAGGGCACGCTGCTCTACGACGTGACCGACAAGGGCCAGGATCTCACGAAGGGCGCGCGCTTCAGCGTGACGAACTACGAGAGCAGCTTTCACACGGACAACTCCTTTGGCAGCTCGGTGCTCGATTACGTCGGGCTGCTCTGCCTGCAAAACGCGAAGGCCGGCGGCGTGAGCCAGGTGATGAGCTGTTACGCCGTGCATGACGAGCTTGCGAAAAACCATCCCGACGAGCTCGCCATTCTCAGCCAGCCGTTCCATGTGGACCGGCGCGGCGGGCTGCGTCCCGGCGAGACGCCGACAGCTTGGTTTCCGATCCTTGAATGGGATGGCGACGAGCTCCTCTTCCGCTACCTGCGCTACTGGATTCAAGCCGGCCACGAGAAAGTCGGCCAGCCGCTCACACCCGCTCAAATCAAGGCGCTCGACACGCTCGACGAAGTGCTCAGGCGGCGCGAACTGATGGCGGAATTCTCACTCGAGCCGGGCGACATGTATTTCATCAACAACCGCTGGATTCTGCACAACCGCACGGCGTTCGAGGACTGGCCGGAGCTGGAGCGGCGCCGGCATCTCGTGCGGCTGTGGTTGAAACGCGAGTGAATGACAGGCCGGGGCGTCCCGGCTTGTTGTCTCCGCGTTAAACCGTCACGGCTTCGACCCCGCCGCCGGCCTGGGCACGAACTTCAGCGACACGCCGTTGATGCAGTAGCGCTGGTCCGTGGGCGTGTTGAAGCCCTCGCCCTTGAAGACGTGGCCGAGGTGGCCGCCGCACCGCGCGCACAAGACCTCCGTGCGCGTCACGCCGAACGCCCGGTCCTCGCGCGTGCGGACGTTCTTCGCGTTGGCCGGGTCGTAGAAGGAAGGCCAGCCGCAGTGCGAGTCGAACTTGTGGTCGGAGGAAAACAACTCGGCCCCGCATCCGCCGCAGACGTAGGTGCCCGCGCCCTGCTGCTTGAACTCCTCGTAAGCCTTGCCGTTCGGCGGCTCGGTGCCGGCCTCGCGCAGGACGCGATACTGCTCGGGCGTGAGCAGCGCGCGCCACTCGGCGTCGGTTTTGGTGACGGCGTTCGTGTCGGGCGCGGAGGGCTGGCTGGGTGCGGTCATGGCGGTCATGGGAGAATCCTTCGGCGCGCAGCCGGTGAGCACGGCCAGGATGAGGCCGAGTGCGTAACCGATGCGGATGCGTTTCATGAGGCAACGATACGGCGCGCGCCGGGTTAAGCAAGCGGCCGGCTCTGCTCGGGGTGTGGACGCCATGTCCGCAGCCGGTGCGCCCCACATCCAGCGCTGGCATTGCAAACTCCAGTTGGAGTAGGCTTTCGCCATGCACCTGTCGAAATGCTCGTTCACCATCTTCTTCGCGTCACTTTGCGTTCTTTGTGGCCAGGCCCCCGCCGCGCCCGCCAAGCCCAACATCATCTTCCTCCTCGCCGATGACATCGGCTACGGAGACATCTCGTGCTACGGCGCGAAGCACGCGCGGACGCCGAACCTCGACCGGCTCGCCACCCAAGGCTGCAAGTTCACTGACGCGCATTCGCCCGCCTCGACCTGCACGCCGACACGGCGCGCATTTCTGACCGGGGTTTATTCGTGGCGGCAACAGCCCGGCTCCAGCATCGCGCCCGGAGACGCGCCGTTGTCCATCCAGCCGGGCACGAGCACGGCAGCGTCACTGATGAAGTCTGCCGGCTACAAGACGGGCGTCGTCGGCAAGTGGCATCTCGGCCTCGGACCCGAAGGTGGTCCCGATTGGAACGGCGAGATCAAACCCAGCCCGCTCGACATCGGCTTCGACTACTGCTTCATCATGGCCGCGACGGGCGACCGCGTGCCGACGGTTTACATTGAGAACCGTCGCGTGGTGAACCTCGACCCGAAGGATCCGATCACCGTGAGCTACAAGGCCAAGGTCGGCACGGACCCGACGGGCGCTGAGAATCCCGAGCTGCTCAAGCTCAAGCACACTCACGGACACGACATGACCATCGTCAACGGCGTCGGCCGCATCGGCTGGATGAGCGGCGGCAACTCCGCGCGCTGGAAGGACGAGGACATGGCCGACACGTTCACAGGCAAGGCGCTGAAGTTCATCGAGGACAACAAGGCCGGGCCGTTCTTCCTTTACTTCGCCACGCACAACATCCACGTGCCGCGCGTCCCGAACCCGCGCTTCAAGGGCACCAGCCCCGTCGGCACGCGCGGCGATTCGATCCATGAGCTTGATGACACGGCCGGCAAACTGCTCGCGAAACTTGATGAACTGAAACTCACCGACAACACGCTGCTCATCTTCACCAGCGACAACGGCGGCGTGATGGACGACGGCTACGCGGACGTGGGCAGCTTCGACTATCATCCGAACGCGCCATTGCGCGGCTACAAGGGCGGCATCTTCGAGGGCGGCCATCGCGTGCCGCTGATCGCGCGCTGGCCCGGTCACATCAAGCCCGGCACGGAGAGCGCCGCGCTCATGGCGCACCTGGACATGCCGGCGACATTCGCCGCCGTGGCTGGCGTGAAGATTCCGGCGGGCCAATGCACCGACAGCATCAACGTGCTGCCCGCACTGCTGGGCGAGACGAAGCAGTCCGCGCGCACCACGTTTGTCGCTCACAACGGCGGAACGAAAGGCCCGCTCGCCCTGCGCTCCGGTGACTGGAAATATCTCGAAGCCAATGCCAACGCCGGCTACGGCAAGGCAGCGAAAGCCAAGGCCAATCCCAAGGCCGAGGCGAAGAACCCGCCGACGCCGCAGCTCTTCAACCTGGCCACCGACTTGAGCGAGACGAAGAACCTTGCCGCCGAGCAGCCCCAGCGGCTCGCCGAGATGGTCGCGCTGCTGGAGAAGATTCGCGGCACAGAACGTCCGTCCGCCGCTGGCCCCGTGACAAACGGCGAGAAGAAGGGGAAGAACCAATAGGCCCGCCCGCTCGCCCAAAAGCATGAAGACCATCCTCGTCCTCGCTGCTCTGCTGCTGGTTTCGCTGCCCGCGCTTTCAGCGGCTGACGCGCCGAGGCCGGCGAAGCCCAACGTCCTGTTCATCATCTCCGACGACCTGACGGCGACGGCGCTCTCGTGCTACGGCAATGCGCTCTGTCGCACGCCGAACATTGACCGGCTCGCCGCGCAGGGGACGCGGTTCACGCGTGCGTTCTGCCAGGGGACTTACTGCGGGCCGTCGCGCGCGTCGTTCATGTCGGGTTATTATCCGCATGCGACGGGCGTGCTCGGTTACACCAGCCCGCGCCCGGCCATTGGCGAACGCGCGACGTGGGCGCAGCATTTCAAGAACGCCGGCTATTACACCGCGCGCGTCAGCAAAATTTACCACATGGGCGTGCCCGGCGGCATCGAGGAGGGCGGCGACCCGAAGGCGACCAACAACGGCGACGGTGCGGACGACCCGGCGTCGTGGACGGAAAAGTTCAACAGCCCCGGTCCAGAGTGGAAAGCGCCGGGCACCGGCGAGACGCTCGAAGGCAATCCCAATGGCAAGAAACCCGTCGTGGGCGGGAACACCTTCGTCGTGGTCGAGGCCGAGGGCGATGATCTGGTTCACTCGGACGGCAAGACGGCGGCGAAGGCGGTGGAGTTGATTCAGCAACACGCGGGCAAACCGTTCTTCCTCGCCGTCGGTTTCGTGCGGCCGCACGTGCCGTTCGTCGCGCCGAAGAAATACTTCGAGCCGTTTCTCCCTTACGACAAGCTGCCGTTGCCACCCAAGATGCCGGGTGATTGGGACGACATTCCCAAGGCCGGCATCAACTACAAGACCAGCGTGAACATGAAGATGGACGTGCGCCGCCAGCAGAAGGCGGTCGGCGGCTATTACGCGTGCGTCGCCTACGTGGACGCGCAGGTGGGCAAGGTGCTCGACGCGCTGGAGAAATCCGGCCAGGCCGGCAACACCGTCGTCATCTTCACCAGCGACCACGGCTTTCATCTCGGCGAGCACGATTTCTGGGCCAAGGTCAGCCTGCGCGACGAGTCCGCGATGGTGCCGCTCATCATCAAGGTGCCGGGCAAGAAACCGGCGGCGTGCCATTCGCTCGTCGAGTTGCTCGATCTCTATCCGACCGTCGCGAGCCTGTGCGGCCTCGAAGTGCCCGCGCGGCTTCAGGGAAAAAACATCTCGCGCGTGTTCGACGACCCGACGCATCCGGTGCGCGGGGCGGCGTTCAGCGTCGCGCCGTCGAGCAAGGGTTTCCTGCTGCGCGAGGACAAGTGGGCCTACCTCCAATACGCCGAGGACGCGTCCGCGGGCATCGAGTTGTTCGACATGGTGAAGGATCCGAAGCAGTTCACCAACCTCGCCGGCAAGCCGGAGTTCGCAGCGGCGGTGGAAGGCTTCAAGGCCAAGCTTGCCGCCAAGCTTCGCGCGGTGCGCGACAACGATCTCGGGCGAAATTGAATTGGCCGAGTCAGGCCAGTTCGTTCAACATTCAATTATGAACCGCCGCCAATTCCTCCGCCAATCCACCGTCACCACCGCCGGAGTGCTGGGTTTCCCCGCCATCCTCCGCAGTGCGTCGCCGAACTCGATGCTCCAAGTCGCCTGCATCGGCGTGGGCGGCATGGGCGGGAGCACGATGAAGGGCGTGGTGAGCCATCCGAAGGTCAAGGTCGTCGCGCTGTGTGACGTGGACGCCAAGTTCATGGAGCCGGCGGCGAAGGAACATCCCGAGGCCTCGCAGCAGAGGGATTGGCGTGAGTTGTTGAGCGGCTACGCCGGCAAGTTCGACGCCGTCACCATCGGCATACCGGACCACATGCACGCCGCGCCCGCCGTGACAGCGTTGCGTGCGAAGAAGCATTTGTATCTGCAAAAGCCGATGGCGACCACATTGAACGAGTGCCGTGTCATCGCACACGAGGCGGCGAAGGCGGGCGTCGTCACGCAGCTCGGCAATCAGGGACGTTCAAGCATCGAGAGCCGCATGACGGTGGAACTCATTCGCAGCGGCGCAATCGGCAAGATCAAGGAAGTCTTCCTGTGGGAGAACAAGCCGCTCAACTGGTGGCCGAAGAACACCGAGCTGCGCGCACAGGGCGACGCCATCCCGGCGGGACTCGACTGGAGCCTCTGGCTCGGCGTGCGCGAGCCGCGGCCTTTTCTGGCGGACACGTATCACCCGAAGAACTGGCGCGCGTGGCTGGACTTCGGTTGCGGCGAGATGGGCGACATGGGCTGCCACCATTTCGACACGAGCTTCGACGCATTGAAGCTCACCGCGCCGTTGCGCGTGCGCCAGACCACGCCCGGCAGCCGCGGGCCGACGTGGGGCGAGAAGCGCGTGGTGGAAATGATTTTCCCCGGCAGCGATGTCACCGCCGGCAAGACGGTGCAACTCACCTGGCACGATGGCGGCATCGAGCCGGACAGCACCAAGATCAAACTGCCGAAGGGCGTGGACACGTTGCCCAAATCCGCCACGTGCTGGATTGGCGAACACGGCGCGATCTACAAGCACTACGGGTCAGGCAAGCCCGTCGTCCTGCCGGAGGAGAATTTTCCCGCCGAGAAATATCCGAAGAACCTCAAGCCACAGAACCACTACCACGACTGGGTGGACGCCATCCTCGAAGGGCGCAAGGCGTGCGATGAGTTCACGCACGGCGGCCCGCTCACCGAGACGGTGCTCGTGGGCGCGATGGCGGACCGCTTCGCCGGCGAGTGGCTGGAATGGGACCGCGCGGCGCTCAAGTTCACGAACAACGCCAAGGCCACCGCGCTCGTCCGTCGCACCTACCGTGACGGCTGGCAGGTGCCAGGACTGGGATGAGCCGAGCCATGCTCAACCGGCAAGACACCGCGCCCAATTTCAGCGTGTTCATTTCCTCCCCGCTTTGGCAGGCTCGCGCCATGAAACCCTGTTCCGTTATTGCCGTCGCGACTTGCCTCGCCTTCGCCACGCCCTGCTTCGCCGCTGACGATCCGCCCATCTGGCTCAGTTACGGCCCGCCGCCCGTGCTCGGCCAGGACCAGAAAGACCCGACGCACACGGCGAACTTCGGCGTGAAGCTGCAGGAGAAGTGCAAGAGCGTCGGCGTCGAGTGCGAGCTCGTCTATCAAGGCGCGCCGGACGTGAAGCACGCGACCGCGCAGGACTATCTCATCGCGACGCTCAGGGCGGCGCGGAAATGAAACGCCACCTGGATACTCCGCAGCTCATATATCTTCCGCCGTGAAACATCTGCTCGTTCTCCTCACCGCACTGTTGCTCGCCTCGACCGCCGCGCTTCCCGCCGCCGCGCACAGGCCGAACGTCGTGCTCATCCTCATTGATGACTTCGGTTATGAGTGCGTCACGGCGGACGGCGGGGAGAGTTACAAGACGCCCGTGATGGACCGGCTCGCCGCGACCGGCGTGCGCTTCGAACAGTGCCACGTGCAGCCGCTGTGCACGCCGACCCGCGTGCAGCTCATGACCGGCCTGAGCAATCGCCGGAACTACACTCACTTCGGCCATCTCGACCCCTCTCAGAAAACTTTCGGCAACTTGCTCAAGGGCGCGGGCTACTCGACGTGCATCACCGGCAAGTGGCAGTTGAGCAACGGCTACGGTGGACCGGCGCTGTTTGGCTTCGATGAGTATTGCCTGTGGCAGCTCAACCGCCGGCCCGGCCGCTACAAAAATCCCGGCCTCGAAATCAACGGCAAGCCGTTCGACTATACGAAGGGCGAATACGGGCCTGACCTCGTCAGCGACTACGCGCTCGATTTCATCACGCGCAAAAAGGACGCGCCGTTCTTCCTCTACTATCCGATGATGCTCACGCACGATCCTTACGACGCCACGCCCGACAGCGACGATTACAACTCACCCAAGGCCGCTCAACGCAAGGGCAAGGGGCCGGACGGCCACTTCCCCGACATGGTCGCCTACACCGACAAGCTCATTGGCAAACTCGTCGCGAAGCTCGAGGAGCTGAAGCTGCGCGACAACACGCTCCTCCTCATCCTGGGCGACAACGGCACGGGCCGTGGCACGCCGTCGAAATTCAAGGGCCGCGACGTGGTCGGCGGCAAGGGCACGACGACGATGTGGGGCACGCATGTCCCCGCCATTGGCAACTGGCCCGGCCACTTTGCCAGCGGGAAGGTCTGCGATGACTTGATTGATGCCACGGATTTTCTGCCGACGATTTGCGAGGCCGTGAGCGCGTCGGTGCCGGCGGAATTGAAAATTGACGGCCGCAGTTTTCTCCCGCAATTGCGCGGCGGTAAAGGCGCTCCGCGCGACTGGCTCTATGCCTGGTATAATCCCAGCGGCGGCGCGAAGGCGAAGGCCGAGTTCGCCCACGACGCGAGCTACAAGCTCTACACCGACGGGAGTTTCTACGCTGTCGCCAAAGACGACCTGGAGAAATCCCCGCTCGCCGATGCGGCCCTCGATGCCAGCGCCAAAGCCGCGAAGACGAAACTTGAAGCCGCGCTCGCCATGTTTGCCGGCCCGCGCCCGGAGGTGTTTGTGAAACAAACGCAACCCTTCGGTGGCGAGACCGGCGAGGACGCCGATGGCAACAAGAAGGCCAAGGCCAAGGGCAAAAAGGCCAATTGAAGTTTGTCGCCGGCAAACCAATCCAAACCGCGGAACTCCGACAATTCCAACCTTATGAAACTCCCCCTCCTCCCGCTCCTCGCATCCTTCAGCCTGTTGTGCGCCGCTGCCAGCGCGGCCGACACGCCCACGATCAAACTCACCGCCGCCGACATTCCTTACGGCGACCCCGCCAACCCGCGCCAAAAGGTGGACATCTACGCGCCGCCGAACGCGAATAACCTGCCCGTCGTCTTCTGGATTCACGGCGGCGGCTGGCAAGGCGGCGACCGCACTTTGATCCAGCTCAAGCCGCAGGCCTTCGTGGAAAAGGGCTTCGTCTTTGTCTCCACCGGCTACCGGCTGCTGCCCGAGGTGGACATGGTCACCATCTTCCGCGATGTCGCGAAGGCCATCGGCTGGACGCACAAGAACATCGCCAAATACGGCGGCGATCCCACGCGCATCATCGTGGCGGGCCATTCCGCCGGCGCGCAGCTCGCGGCGCTCATCTGCATTGACGACCGCTACCTCCAGGCCGAGGGCGTGCCCTTCTCCGTGCTGAAGGGCTGCGTGCCCGTGGACGGCGACACCTACGACGTGCCCGCGATGATCGAGACCGCCGAGACACGCCTGCGCGTGCATGGCTTCCCGATGCCCAAGCAGGGGCACCGCGTGAAGTTTGGCAACACCCCGGAGCTGCACCGCGACTACTCCGCCGTCACGCACGTCGCGAAGGGCAAGGGCATCCCGCCCTTCCTCATCCTCCACGTCGCCGACCATCCCGACACCACCATTCAGGCGAAGCGCCTCGAAGCCGCGCTGAAGGAAGCCGGCATCCCCGTGAAAGCCTTCGGCGCGCGGGACACCAACCACAGCAAACTCAACGACCGCCTCGGCCTCCCCGACGACCCGGCGACGAAGGCGATGTTCGAGTTCGTTGCTGATTGCTTGAAGAAGTGAGTCGTGCCAGCCCCTCTTTCCTCTCCGCATCGGACGAGGAGGGGGAATGAGAGTGAGGTGTCGCGGCTTGCAACCACGGATGCCAATGGGCGAACACCGATTGCTTGCAAGCCGCTTCGTTTCAATCTCCAGGCAACTATTCGGTGCGAACGTCATCAAGGTCCGCATTGCTTTTGTGCCGCAGTTCACATTCGCAGGCGGCAGATATGCAGTTCGAGCATCGCTTGGCGAAGAGATTCCCATTCCAGATGCCTGCCGCACGCGGACAGACCGAAGAAGCCGTCTCAACCTCTCGCAGGCTGGAGAACGCCAGCTTCCAGAACTTTTTCCAGAAGCGCATGACGCTTTGGAAGGCAGCCACGACTTCCTCCTTTTGTCCTCGCTCCATGTAGCGCAGACTATTCCCGTGCGACCACTCAATGTGCAAGATTTCAACCCAAAGGTGAATGGAGCAGTAAGGGTCAGCCCGAAGTAATGATTCTGGATACCCGCCATGCCGAATTACCTGATGTAAGTAGCCGCTGATATCGAGCGCCGGGTGCTCAAGCCCGGACATGACTCCGGTTGCCTGAGCAGGTGTCATGCATCCCAAGGTGCTCATGAATTCGTTGCAGAGCTGTTCCGCACGTTCATCCACAGTCAGCTTGCCGCCGAGCTTCTCAATGAGTTGCTTCAACAGGTCGCTGTGGGGGTCATCACCGGGACGGACCAGGCCAGCTTCCTCTAGGAAGTTTTTCATGATCAGATCCCACTCGGATTGCTCCGTGTAAGCCGCAGCACAGAAGAGCAGCATCTGCGGCGCGCGCTTGGAGAAGCTGTGCCAGATGCACAGAAACTCAATCACGCTTGAGCGTGTGAGTTGCTTTATGGTGCCGAGGCGCTGGAGGTAGGGATTGCCCGCGCCGTGCCGATAGCCGGTGAATTGCGAGAACGTGTCGAGCAAGGCTGCCGCCCTTTTTTCATGTTCTTCTGCTGGCACTGAGGGAACCTTCGGCTGTTCTGATGTGGTCTGTTTCATAACTGTCGTCTTTCGTTTTGCATTGTTCTTCGGTTCGCATTGCTCACTGGCCTGCTGGCCGGCGAGGGCTTTGCATGGCGACAAAATGGCGGAAAAAAGACTCCAAACTATTGGGAAAAAAATGGGAACTTCTGGGGATTCCTGGGAATAATACGTGCTCGACTCTGCTCGCTGATCAATGGATAATTCATGCAATGTCTGCATCGGTGAGCCAATCGAGTGAACGCGTCCAAGGGCGCCTTTTGCATATACACTTTCGAGGTGAGCAGCCTCTCTTGAGCGAGATAGAATTTAGATGGAACGACTCGGCAAACGGGCCACGATGGAAGCGGGATACTGATTCTTCCGAGAAGCGGCGAAGCCTTGACACACCATTGCCTACTGCTCTTGCCACGTTTTTTGTCTCGTTCGCTGCGCTGGCCGCTGCCGGCCAAAGCACGAGTCTGTTTTTTTCTGATCAGAAGCAAGCTCGCACTATCCTAAACGCTCGCGAGTCGCTAGAGCCATACGTTCACCAAGTATTTATCAATAATAACGGTCACTCATGCTATTCGAATTTATTTATTGGCCCTCGCCTCTCTCGTCATTCCGGGCCTAAACACAGCCAGCGCCGCAACGAGCCCCAATGCGAAAGAGAAATCGCATTTGGACTTAATACATCAGTTTTGCCAGCCGATTGCGTAGAGATTTATTGGGACAAATACGGCAAGAATGCCGTGAAGGATGAGCAAAGGCTCAAGGAACTACTTAATGCGTTTCGTAGTAATCGCGCGGTAGTTCCAAATGCAAGAACGGACGGGACCGCAGATTACTTAACGCTTTAAGAACGTCTTTTGAAATCTGGTGTCGGTATCCATTCACATTTTAAAAAAGAAGGCGTTCTTGATATGCTCGGAGCAAAATTCGCAATTGATGACATTCTTGTTGACGCGGAATTCGCGGGATTCAGGGGCATTAGACCCGATGAGTTTTCAATCGTTGGCGTCAGGGAAGGAACGCCACACCTGCCCGCATATGTTTATCAGGCAAGAAAGCGAATTCCCGAACCAGAACGAAACAAACAAAAAGCATACTTAGCCAATTGGCATGGCCCTATTATTGACAAAGGCAACATCGTCACATTGCGCATGGGACATATGGACTCTCATGTGCCTGCGCGAAAATACGATTATTGGACGACAAAGGCAGTTCTCGACAGCATCCCGCGGTTACAAAGAGATTTGTTGTCAGGCACGATTTCCCTGCGGACTTTGGCCCGAAGAATGGACTTGGTGCTCGTTGTAGTCACCGCTGATGGAAAAGTAGTGCTTGCTCGCCGGACTGATCAGGTTGACAATTGTAAAGACTTCTGGATGGCGTCAGTTGGTGAAAGTCTTGATCCGGGCCTTGACTCAGACAACGATGGAGTCCCAAATCCAATGATCGCCACTCGTCGCTGCCTGGGGGAACCGGATGAACTCAATTTGTCTAGAGGCTATCCCAAAACCTCCTTTAACAAGATGAGCGTGCAGCCAAAATGAA
>CAYZJP010000016.1:21830-58168 GCA_964478755.1 uncultured Klebsiella sp. | reverse complement strand
CTGCGCTTCAACACCGCCATCTCCGCGATGATGGTCTTCGTGAACGAAGCGAACGGCTGGCAGTCGCGGCCTTTCGCGGTGATGAAAACTTTCCTTCAACTGCTCGCGCCCTTTGCGCCGCACCTCACGGAGGAACTGTGGTCGCGCCTGCATTCCGCCTTCGGCCGGCGCGCGCCGTCGTTGAGCTACGCCGCGTGGCCCGGCTACGACCCCGCGTTGCTCATCGAGAGCGAGAATGAGATTCCCGTCTCCGTGAACGGCAGGCATCGTGACACCATCCGCGTCCCGGCCGATGCGGACAACGCCGCGCTCGAAGCGGCGGCGAAGGCTGCGGAAAAGGTTCAGCCCTTCCTGGCCGGCAAGACCGTGAAGAAAGTCATCGTCGTGCCGAAGAAGATGGTGAACCTCGTGGTGGGGTGAGGAGCGCGGTCTTCAGGCCGCGGCGAGCACCGCAGAGCAAAAGCGTCTCGGACCGCCTGTGGCCAACGCCACGATTCTGCGGCGTGAACGCCGCGCTCCGCACGTCAGAATTTCCGCTTGGGAATCTCCAGCACGATGGGCTTGGGCGCGGCGCGCGGCGGCTCGTTGTTTCTCAGCACGGTGTCTGGCGTGCCGTAGTTGAGCGGGTTCTTTGGGTCGAAGTCGCCGAGCCCGCCGCGCGGGCCGAGGTCCGTCGTCGGCCGACCGCCGCCCGCGTTCAAGCCGCCGATGGACGCGGGCCGGCGGAAGTCGCCGCTGGGCAGCCCCATCCCGGCAGGAAGTCCGCCGCCGCTCGTCAACGTGGAACTGCTTCCGACCGTCACCGTCTGCGCCCACGGGTTGTTGAAGTTGCGCTTGAACGCATCGAGGCTGGCGTCGCGCTCCTGCTGGCGCTCCCGTTCGCGGGCCTCGTTGAAGACCCGGCCCATTCCGCCGCCGCGCGACTCGGCAGTGCTGAAAAAGTTGTTGCCCTCACTCCCGCGCGTCGTGCCGGGCGTGCGCGTCTCCAGCCCGGTCTTGCTCTCAATGTTTCTCGTGCCGCCGGAATCCTCCGATGAGTTGCGCGCGTCGCGCGACTCGTTGCCTCGCCGGTTGGCGGAGTCGCGCTCGTGCGACTGATTCTGCGCGGACCCGCCCTGCTTGAGCTTCTGCTCCGCGTCGGTCTTCGCGTCGGAGCCTTCGAGGAAACGCTCGGTGGCGGACTTGGGCGCCTCCCGATCATCGCGTGGGTCACGGCTTTTTGCGTCGTCGCTTTCAGTGGCGTGCTTGAGGATGGCGTCCGGGGATTGCATCAGCCAGTTGCGCCGCTGGTCCAGCGCCTCGGCCTGCCGGCGAGTGAGGCCGGTGGTCGGCGTCATCGTCTGGGACGGCAGGAGAAAGGATCCCAATTGAAGGTCAGCGCTGGGGATGGACTTCGCGCCGGAACGCACCTCGGACGGCAACAGCGGCTCGCGTTGGTCGAAGTTCTGTGATGACGCCGGGCCGACCCGCCCGGAGAAAATGATCGGCTCGCCCGCCCACGACGCGCCCGCGCCCGCCACCAGCACCGCGCCGAGCAACGCCAGCCGGGCGTTGGGCAGTGAACGGGACAAGCTTAAGCGCATGGTCATTGCATAGTCCAATTAAGTGACGCGGTCAAAACGGAAAGCAGCGTGCGCCGTCGGGTAATTCCCGCAGACTGTCTGGCGAGCGCAAACATTGGAAACGTAGTTTTTCTCTTCCGTGTTTCTTCCGTGTTCAATCCGTGGCAAAAAAAGCCGTGCGAACCAAAACTGAAATCACCTCCCTCCTCACCAACCCCGGCGTCATCGCGGTAGTCCGCACGCAGCAGCCAGAGCAAGTCCTGCCGCTCTGCGCCGCGCTGGTGAGCGGCGGGATCACGGCGCTGGAAATCACCTTCACCGTGCCGAACGCCTGCGAGGTCGTCGCCGCGGTGAGCCGCGAGTTTGGTGAGCGCGCGACGGTCGGCGTGGGCACCGTGCTGACCGCTTTCCAGCTCAAGTCCGCGCTCGACGCGGGTGCGGAGTTTTTTGTCACGCCCATCCTGCGGCCGGAGCTGGTGCCGCTCGCGCACACGGCTGGCCGGCCCATCATGCTCGGAGCCTACACGCCCACCGAGGCGCAGCTCGCGCACGAGGCGGGGGCGGACTTCGTGAAACTTTTCCCCGCCGACAATCACGGCCCGAAGGGTGTCCGTGCCTTTCGCGCGCCGATGCCGCACTTGCGCATCGTCCCCACCGGCGGCGTCACATTGGCCAACGCGGGTGAGTTCATCAAGGCCGGCTGCGTCGCGCTGGGCGTCGGCAGCACATTGCTCACACAGGAAGTTCTTGCGAAGAACGACTGGCCCGCCTTGCAGAAACTCGCGGCGGATTACGTCGCAGCCGTGAAAGCGGCGCGGTGAAGCCACCTAGCCGCCGAGCAGCAGCGAGGGGTTGTCCTTGTCCTGCCCAAGCTTGAAGTGCGGGAAGGCCTTGAGGTTGAAGGTCACGCCGATGGTGTAGTCCTGCGAGCCGTTGCGCAGGTCGCGGACGCGGAGCGTGAGCGCGCCCACCCAACTGCGAAAATCCCGGTAAACCGTGTAGTATTGCTCCTCCATCCGCCCGTCGCGCGCCTCGAAGAAGTGCCGCGTGCGGAAGGTGTAGTTCTCGTTGACGCGGTAGTAGAAGCTGGTCGTGATGAGGTTGTTGCCAGGGCCGCCGAGAAAGGCCGCGTCGTTCCGGATGTAGCGATGGCCCAGCGCGAGGCTCCAGTCGTCATTCGGGGCGATCGTCGCCCGATGGTCGGCGACGCGCCAATGTCCGCTGTCGAAGTTGTAACGGGTTTCCGAAGTGAGCGTGAGCCAGTCGCGCGGCTTGAAATCCAGATCAGAGAAGCCGTCGGCGAAGGTGCCCTGGCCGGCGCGCGGTTTCACGCGCCAGTCCGTGTAAAGCGCCCAGTTCAGCAGCGTGTCAATGCGGTCGTTGCGCTTGGTCTGAACCGTGTTTCGCAGGCTGAAGCGGAAGACGTTCTGGCTGTCCACGGAGTCAATCGCGTTGTAGTCGGGGAACTCGATGGGCAGCAGGCGCAGACTGCCGAGTTCCGTGTCGAACTGTGGCAGCGTCGGCGGCAGGCGGTTGGGCGAGGGGACGAACGCGTAGTTGACGCCCGGCTCCATGATGTGGCGGATGCCCTTGGCCTGGAGCCAGGGGATTTCCTTGTCCGGCAGGGTCGTGTGCAGCTTGAACGTGACTTCGACGCCGGTGTTGAACACACCGCGGTCCGCCTCGGTGGTGGTGGCCCCGAAGCCGTCCGTCTCGGTGTAGTGCGTGAACCGCCCGCCGACGCGCGGCGTCACGTTGAGCCAGCCGAAGAAATTCTGAGGCAGCACGATTTGGTGATACGTGTCCGCCCGGCCCGCCGCGAAGCTGTTGGCGACGTTGTCCGCGAACTCGTGCCGGAAGTAGCCCACGGAGCTCTCGCTCTCGTAGTAGAGCGGCGTCACGCCGACCTGCTGGCGGAAGCCGGTGAGCTTCACGTCGGGCAGGCGCTCGACGGTCTCGAAGAAGTCGTTGATGCGCGGCTGGGCGAGGAAATTGAGGCTCCAGTTCGACCAGAGCTGGTTCACCTCGAGAAAGGAACTCGGCTGTGTGTTCCGCCGGTATTCGTGCTCGATGAAGTCGCGGACCAGAAACGCGTCGCTCTGCTCGCGCACCACCGCCTTGACGGTCAGGTTCGTGCGGATCTCGACGCGGTGCGAAAAGCTGAGGCGATGCCGGTCGTTGTCGAGCGCGGCGCCGAGGGCGTTCGTGCCCGCCCGGTCGTCATGGGCGTAGTAGAATTTGAACTCACCCTCGCCCCAGCGGCCCGCGTCGTAATGGAAGTCCGGCCCGGCCCCCACTCCCCGGAGCTGCCGGTAATCCAAGTGCAGGTCCGTGCTGAAGTTCGTCGTGAACGCATGGTGATAAGTGCCGAGCGCAAACGGCCCGTAGAGGCTCCGGTAGCCCGGCGTCACCACCCAGTAATCGCCGTGCGTCGCCAGGTTGCGCGAGTATTTCGGCCAATACATCACCGGCACGTTGCCGAGGAACAGCGTCGCCTCCTCCGCCTCGAAACTCTTGCCGGGAATGATCGTCAGCTTGCGACAGCGGATGCGGTAGCCGGGGTCATCAATGTCGTCGGTGGTGAAGAAGGCGTTGGTCGCGATGTTCCGATTGGTGTTCTTGTCCGTGTCGAGCGACATTCCGCCGACGAAGAACGGCCCCGAGCTGGTGCGGAACTCGGCGGCCTTCATCAGCTTCGTTTTGAAATTGTATTCCAACTGCTCGCCGCGCCAGAGGCGGCCCTCGCCGCGCAGAAACACCGCGCCCTGGGCCTTGATGTCGCCGGTGAGCTGGTTCAGCTCGACGCGGTTGGCGGTCAGCTCCGTCTCCTTGCCCTCCGTGTTCCAGTAATGCACCAGCACCCCGCCGCTGCCCGAGGACCAGCCATTCTGTCCAAAACTTACCCGGCCTTCCTTGGTGAGCGTCTCCAGATTCCAACGCGCCTCCTCAGCCGCCCGCGCCGCGCCCGCGCAAACCAACAGGCCGGCAAGCAACAGCAAACTGCCAGGGAGACGATTCATTCGCGCGCGAGTGAAACAAACGCCCTCCGCAGTGCCAAGCCGAGAATCACCCGGTCCCGCCGGTGGGCAGTCACCTCATCCATGATTGGGCGGGCCGTCGTCGGCCTACTTGCCCGCCCCGTAGGCGCGGACAAAGTCAATGCACTGCTTCACGTCCGGCACCGAGTTGTCCCAGTTGTATTCGTATTCGACCGAGATGTGGCCGGCGAACTTCTGCGTGAGCAGTTCGTCGAGGCAGCGCTTGATGTCGCCCGTGCCGGTGCCGTAGGGCACGTCGTGCGCGCCGGGGCCGAAGTCGGTCTTGTCCTTCATGTGCAGGCTGATGATGCGGCCCTTGAGCGCGCGCAGGCAATACACCGGGTTCAGCCCGCTGGTCTGCCAGTGGCCGGTGTCGGCGCACGCGCCGATGCGCGCGTCGCGGTCCTTCACGACGGAGAGCACGTAGTAGGGATCCCACACCTTGTAATTCGCGTCGTTGGGCCGGCGGCCGTGCTCGTGGATGCCGACGCGGATGTCGAACTCCTTCACGAGCGGCTCGATGATGTCCATCTTCGTCGCGTCCTCGGTCGTGATGCCGTAGAGGCCGAGCTTCTTGGCGAACTCAAAAATCTTCCGCCACTCCGCCTCGTCCTTGCCGCCGACGACGCCGTAATTCACCGCGCGAAGGCCGTGCTCTTTGAGCTTGGCCTGCACCTTGGCGATGACTTCGTCGGACGCGTTGTGATTCCAGGCCACCTTCGGCTCGTCCTTGCTCAATTTCTGGCCCGGATAGAACTCGATGGTCTTGCCGCCCGCCTCGGCGGTCTTCTCGATGGCCTCGAAGACGGAGAAGCGGTTGAACGTGTAGGCCTGGCAGCCAATGGCGAAGCCGTTGACGCGGGCGTCATCGGGAATCGCCGCGGCGGAGGCGGGGAGAGCGGACAGGATGGCGGCTGCTGCGAGGGCGAGGAGCGGGCGATGCGGTTTCATGGTGATGGTTCAGACCGGCTTGGCCGGTTAAGGATTCGCGCGATTAACAACCCCGACGGGCAGAGGGTCAAGCGGAACTTCTCCCCACCGACCCGAACGTCAGGGTTTTCACCCCGTTGCGTTTCACCGCGTGGTCGGGCATGGTCCGGGGCACAACAGCCAACGTCGCGCCGCGAGTCCGATGCACCATCAGCTCTTTCAACGCCTGCTCAGCCCGGCCGCCGCAGCCGGCCTGTGGCTGCTCCTCGCCGCCAGTCTGCGGGCCGCGCCCGCGCCCAAGCTCACGCCGCAGCAGACGGATTTCTTCGAGAAGAAAATCCGGCCCGTGCTGGTGAAGGATTGCTACAAGTGCCACTCCGCCGAGGGCGGGCGCGTCAAAGGTGGCCTGCGCCTCGACACGCGCGACGGCCTGCTCAAGGGCGGTGACTCCGGCCCCGCCGTCGTGCCGGGCAACCCCGACTCCAGCCCGCTCATCCGCGCCGTCCGCTACCGCGACCGCAATCTCCAGATGCCGCCGGACGACAAGAAACTTCCCGCCGCGCAAATCGCCGACCTCGAAATGTGGGTCCGCATGGGCGCGCCCGATCCGCGCGCCGACGCGCCGAACAAATACGGCGCGGCCCCCACCGACCCGAAGCAGCACTGGAGTTTTCAGCCGATCTTCAAACCCATCGTGCCCGAGTTCCGCAAGGACTGGGTGCCGCTCGCGCGCAGCACGATTGACAACTACGTCTTCGCCACGCTGGAGGCCAAGCAGCTCGCGCCCTCACCGCGCGCGGACAAGATCACGCTCATCCGCCGCGCGACGTTCAACCTCACGGGCCTGCCGCCGACATTGCAGGAAGTGGATGACTTCGTCGCGGACGAGTCGGAGCAGGCGTTTGAGAAGGTCGTGGACCGCCTGCTTGCCTCACCGCGCTACGGCGAGCGCTGGGGCCGCCACTGGCTCGACGTGGCGCGCTACGGTGACTCGACCGGCCGCCGCAACAACAACCGTGGCGAGACGCGTTACCTCCACTCGCACCCGTATCGCGACTGGGTCATCAAGGCGTTCAACGACGACCTGCCGTTCGACCAGTTCGTGAAGCTTCAAATCGCGGCGGACCGGCTGGTCGAGGATGAGGTTTCAGGTTCAAGGGTTCAGGGTTCAGAAAAATCCAGCCTGAAACCTGAAACCTTGAACCTGAAACCTTCGCGCAACGACCTCGCCGCGCTCGGCTTCATCACCCTAGGCCCGCGCCTGAACAACAACGCGGACGACCTGATTGACGACCGCATTGACGTGGTGATGAAGGGCTTCCTCGCGCTGACCGTGACGTGCGCGCGCTGCCACGACCACAAGTTCGACCCCATTCCAACGAAGGATTACTACGCGTTGCACGGCGTCTTCGCCAGCAGCACGGAGCCGCGCGAGGGCGTCGAGCTTCCGTGCAGCAAGGACACGCCGCAGTTCAAGGAATACGAGAAGGCGCTCGCCGAGGCCGAGGACGCTTTGAAGAAGTTCGAGGACGGCCTGCGCGCCCGCGCCCGCTCGGAGCTGGTCACGCGCATCAGCGACTACCTCAAGGCGCTCTACGACTTCGCCAACCCGACCAACACGGCCTCGCTCGGGCAGTTCATGCAGCGGCGCAACCTGCTGCCCGCCGTTGCCGCCGGCTGGAAGGACGCGCTCGACAAGGCGAAAGAGAAGCACGACCCGGTGCTTTCCGTGTGGCAAGAGTTCGCGGCGCTGCCGGCCAACGACTTCCTCAGACAGGCCACGCCGATTTCACTCCGGCTCCGCGCCGGCGGCGACCCGAGCAAGCCTGTCAACCCGCTCGTAGCCCGCGCGCTCGGCTCGCCGCCGGGTTCCATCGCGATCGTGGCGACGAACATGGCCCGGCTCTTTGCGGACGCCAACGCGCGGTGGTTCCAGACCGTGAGCCTGCACGAGGCGCGCAAGCGCTCCGGCGCGGCCAACCTTCCGCCCGCGCCCACCGGCCTGCCCGACGCCGCGCAGGAGGAAATCCGCCGCGTCATCTCTGATCCCGCCTCGCCCGCGTGTCTTTTCACGGACGAAAAAATCGCGGCTTCGTTCCAGCGTCTCCAGAACATGGGCAGCACGCGCAACCGCCAGCAGGAACTCACGCGGGCCGTGGACAACATCCGCACCTCGCATCCCGGCGCGCCGCCGCGCGCGGTGGTGATCCACGATTCGCCGCAGCCGCGCGACAGCTACGTCTTCATCAAGGGCAACCGTGGCAGCCGCGGCCCGGACGCGCCACGGCAGTTTCTGGAAATTCTCTCGGGCGAAAACCGCGAGCCGTTCCGCGACGGCAGCGGACGCCTGGAACTCGCGAAGGACATCGCCTCGCCGGACAACCCGCTCACCGCGCGTGTCATGGTGAACCGTGTCTGGCTCCACCAGTTCGGCGAGGGCATCGTGCGGACGCCGAATGATTTCGGCCTCCGCTCCGAGCCGCCCACGCACCCGGAATTGCTCGACTACCTCGCCTGGACGTTCATGGAAAACGGCTGGTCGGTGAAGAAGCTGCAAAAGCTCATCATGCTTTCGCACACCTGGCAGCAGAGCAGCGACGACAACCCGCGCCACGCGCAGGCGGACCCTGACAACCGCTGGCTCTGGCAGCAGAACCGCCGCCGGCTGGAGTTCGAGGCGTTGCGCGACACGGTTCTCTTCATCGGCGGCAAGCTCGACCTCACCATGGGCGGCCCCGGCGAGCGGCTGGACCGTGAGCCGTATTCCGAGCGCCGCAGCGTGTATGGTCTCGTGGACCGCGCGAACCTGCCGAATATGTTCGGCGCTTTCGACTTCGCGAACCCCGACATGAGCACCGGCCAGCGGAACAACACCATCGTCCCGCAACAGGCGCTCTTCATGATGAACAGCGCGTTGGTCATTGAGCAGGCGCGAAACACAGTTCAGCGCGGCGACTTGAAATCGCTGCCCAACGACATGGAACGCGTGAAGATGCTTTACCGCCTCATTTACTCGCGTCCGCCGACCGACACGGAACTCAAGCTCGCGCTCAACTATCTCTTCAGCGAAATGTCCGCGCCCAAAGGCCCGCTGCCCGGCCAGCCTCCGTGGGAATACGGCATCGGCAGCGTGGACGGCCGCACCGGGCGCGTCGGCGCCTTCTGGCCGCTGCTCTATAATCCGCAGACGCGCTTCTACCAGGCCGCGCCGCGCATCCCCGAGTCGCGCTGGGGCAACCTGCATCTCTCCGCCGCCGGCGGCCATCCGGGCCTGATGCTGACGCAGTCCGCCATCCGCCGCTGGACTGCGATGGACGACATGCTCGTGAGCATCGAGGGCACGCTCACGCACACCGGCCAGAACAGCGACGGCGTGCAGGGGCAGATCGTTTACAGTGGTGCCGGCTCGCTCGTGCGAGGCGTCGCGCTCCGCAATGAAGTCGCGCTGGCCGTGCCGCGCCTGAAGGTAAGCGCGGGTGAAACGATTGACTTCGTCGTGGACTGTCGCGCAGGCGGCGTCAACGACACGTTCAACTGGTCACCTGTCATCAAGCAGCTCGACGCCACACAAAATCCGCCCAAGGCCTCCGGCAAGGAGTGGAATTCCCAGCGTGACTTCGCCGCGCCGACCAGCGCGCGGCGGCTCTATCCGTGGGAGAAGCTCGCACAGGTGTTGCTGGAGACGAGCGAGCTGACTTTTGTGAACTGAGGCCAGCCGTCGGCGGAAGAAAACGAAGCTGGCTCCCGGTCAACTTCCAAGTCGCTACACATGGGCCGCACGGACGAGGAGCAGCGGGATCACCGCGCGATGGCGGACCTCCTCGATGGTGCTGCCGTAAATCAAATCACCCACGAGCCGGTGCCCGTGCGTGGTCATGGCGATGAGGTCGCAGTGCTCGCGTTCGGCGGTCTTGAGAATTTCGTTCGGCGGATCGCCCAGCGCGAGGTGCGTCTCGACGTTCAGACCGGCGGCACGCATCTGCGCGGCCGTCGCGTCGAGATAGGCCTGGTCAGCCCGCATCTCCTCGGAGTGGGCGAGTTTGAGCTGGTCGAAATTCCGCGCCACCCAGCCGTCGGCGACGTGAACGAGGAGCAACGACGAGCGGTGTAACCGCGCCAGTTCGGTGATGTGCGGAAGCAGGCTTTCGTCCGCGCGGCTGTTCTCGAGGGCGACGAGGATTTTGCGATACATGGGAAAAGGGGTTCAGCCACAGATGGAACGCAGATGAAACACGGATGGGATTTTATCAGGAAGGCAGGAACGCAGGAAAGAAGTGGTCACACTGCAGTTTCCTGCTTTCCTGCGTTCTTGATTCAGGTCCGTGTCCGGTCTGTGTTTCATCCGCGGCTCAAGTTTTTGCCCCGAGAATTTCTGCGGCGGTGTCCCAAAGGAGCTTTGCGTTGAGGGCGATGATGATGGCGGCGGTGAGCCATGCGAGCGCTTTCACCCACATCGGACTGGCGAACTCGCCCATCTTCTTCCGGTCGCTGGTGAACAGGATCAGAGGCACGACTGCGAAGGGCAGTTGCAGGCTCAGGACGACCTGGCTCAACACCAGCAACTTGCCCGTGCCGCTCTCGCCGTAGAGCGCGATGCAGATGACCGCAGGCACAATGGCGATGAGCCGCGTGATGAGCCGGCGCAGCCACGGGCGCAGGCGGAGGTTGATGAAGCCTTCCATCACGATCTGCCCGGCAAGCGTGCCGGTGAGGGTCGAGTTCTGGCCGCTCGCCAGCAGCGCGATGGCGAAGATCGCACTTGCGACCGTCACGCCAAGAACCGGCGAGAGCAGCTTGTGCGCGTCTTGGATTTCCGCGACGGCATGCGCGGTGCCGTGAAAGGTCGCGGCGGAGACGATCAGGATGGCGGCGTTGATGAACAGCGCGAACATCAGCGCGATGGTCGAGTCGAGCGTGGCGAACTTGATCGCCTCGGCCTTGCCGCCGGCGGTCTGCTCGTATTTGCGCGTCTGCACGATGCTGGAGTGCAGGTAGAGATTGTGCGGCATCACCGTCGCACCGAGGATGCCGATGGCGATGTAGAGCATCTCGGGATTGCGGATGATTTCAAACTTCGGCACGAACCCGCCGAGCACGGCGGCGATGTCGGGCCGGCTGAAAATTATCTCGGCCAAGAAGCAGCCGCCGATGGTCAGGATGAGCGTGATGACCAGCGCTTCGAGATAGCGGAAGCCGCGGTTTTGCAAATAGAGAATCGCCAGCACGTCGAGCGCGGTGAGGCACACGCCCCAGATCAACGGCAGCCCGAAGAGGAGGTTCAACGCGATGGCCGAACCGATGACTTCCGCGAGGTCGCACGCGCAGACGGCGATTTCACAGAGCAGCCACAGCGCGATGGCGACGGGCTTCGAGTAATGATCGCGACAGGCTTGCGCGAGGTCACGTCCGGTGACGATGCCCAGCCGCGCGCAGAGCGACTGGAGCAGGATGGCCATGAGGTTCGAAATGAGGATGACCGAGAGCAGCGTGTAGCCGAACTTCGAGCCGCCCGCGAGGTCCGTGGCCCAGTTCCCCGGGTCCATGTAGCCCACGGCGACGAGATAGCCGGGACCGGAGAAGGCGAGCAGCTTGCGCCAGAAACCAAGTCCCTGCGGCACGGGAATGGTGTTGTGGACTTCCGGCAGGCTGGGCGAAGGACTGGCCGCGCGCCAGCCGTCATCCGTCGCGGGCGCAGTCTTCACGGTTAGGTCAGGTGTGTTCACAGGTTTCAAAAGCGCAAGGAAAGCCCGACGAACGGCGCGAAGTCATCGGCTGCGCGTGTCACGCCGATGTTGATGCCAGCGTCGAGCTGGGCGTTCTTGGTCAGCGCGTAGGTCAAGCCGAGGTCCACTGTGCCAGTCCACGAGGAACCGCGCTCGGCGCTGACGCTGCTGAAGAACTCCGCGTAGCCGCCGAGCTTGCCGACGAGGTCGTGACCGAAGGTGACTGAGTTCACGAATTCGGGATGGTAGCCGCTGCTCGTGGTGTCGCGGATCGTGTCGAACTGCGTCATCAAGCCCATGCTCCAGCCTGCGGGCAATTCTACTGCGAGCGGCAGGATCAGGCCGCCCTCGACGGAATGGTTGCCGAGCTGGTTTTGATTCACCGGCCACTTCACGTAGGGCATGAGGCCGAGCGCGGTGTCGCCGCCGTCGTTGCCCCAGAGGTTCCACTTCACACGCGTGAGCAGGTCGTTGAAACCCCGCTGCCGTGAAACGCCCGCCGCAGGATCGGAGGTGTGAACGTAGGTGTGCGGCTGCACGACGAACTGCAAGTCCACATCGTTGCGCAATCCGACTTTGAAGTTCACTGGTGCGACACTCCAAGTGCGGACGATGGTGCCGTCGCGGGCTGCGTTGTGTTTGTCGTAGCTGTAAGTGACGAAGTCCATCTCCACTTGGAAATGGCCGGCGTCCACGGTGATCGGACTCTCCGTTTTGTCGGGCCGGTCCGTGTTCATCTCGCGCAGCCACTGCGGCGGGGCGGGGTTGAACAAGTTGTATTGCGACTTGTCCGGCGTCGGCTCGGCGTCCAGTGCGAACGCACCCAACGCAGGCAGGACTGCCGCGCGGAGCATGAGCCGATTCCAATTGAGCAGCAGTTTCATTTCGCGAGGCGGCCGGCAACCAAGCCGGCGTTCACCGCTGGCGACTCTAACCAACTGCAAGTTTCGGTCAAGAAATAAAGTTAGTCTCAACTAATTTAGTATGTCTGCCCGTTGTTCGAGTCTCAACTGGGCGTGGAAGTTGGTCACCGGAGCCAGCCGGCCGCTCCAAATCTCCCGTGGAAGCTCCTACACCAAGCCCTGGATCGGTTCGGCTCCAGTGAGCGTATCCACCAGCGACTTGGGCAGGCCGTCCATCACACGGACTTCGCCGAGATCGAGCAGCGTGTGCATGACGGTGGCGAGGAGGTTTTGCAGGGTGACGGGATTGTCGGCGGGGGAGCCGCCATCGCGGGATGAAGCGCCGATGACCTTGCCCATCTGCAAGCCGCCACCGTAAAGCATCAGCGGCGCGAGGCCGCCCCAATGATCGCGCCCGCCCTTGGCGTTGATGCGCGGCGTGCGGCCCATCTCGCCGCAGCAGACGAGGAGAATCTTGTCGCGCAGCCCGCGCGCCTCGCAGTCCTCGATGAAGGCCGAGACGGCGTGGTCGAACGGGTGGCCCACGTAGTCCATGCCCACAGTCATCGGCGCGTTGTTCACGTCGGCGTGCATGTCCCACACGAAGCTCGTGGTGACAGTGACAAAGCCTGCGCCGCGCTCGCAGAGTCGGCGGGCGAGCAGGAGCAGCTTGCCAAGAGTGGCGGCGTTGTCGGCGTAGTGCTCGCGGTTCTTCCACGCGGGGCTGAAGCGGTCGCGGGACATCAGCGGCGCGGTGTCGTAGCGGGCGACGACGCGCGGGTCTTCCTTGGACAAATCAAACGCGTCGGAAATGCCGCGCTCCAGTGTGGCGAAGGCTTGCTGCTGAAAAATGTCAAGGCCATCAAACGCGCCACCCGACTCGGCCCGACGCTTCCATTGGTCGAGCGAGGCGAGCAGCTCACGGCGGTCGTTGAGGCGCGACTGCGGCAGGTTCAATTTCATGTCCGCCTGCAAGCCGCCGCCCGCGCCCGGCACAAATGGCGCGTAGGCGGAGCCGAACTCGCCGGTGGCCTCGAAGTTTCCAAACTGCGAAATGGCAGGACCACTCGCAGTGTCCACGGCGCGCGGGAAGAGCGCGACGTTTGTCGGCATCGCCGTGTCGGGCCGCAGCGCGCCGGCGACGCGGGCGTAGAGCGTGCCCATGTTTGCGCGCAGTGTGTCGCGGCCGACAATGGGTTTGATGTCGTGGTTCGCGTCGCCGGTGGAGAAGGAGCGGACGATGGAAAACTTGTCGTTGAGCCGGGCGAGGCGCTCGAAGGTGGAGCCGAAGGTGATGCCCGGAATCTTCGTCGCGATCTCGCCGGTGGCCGAACGGATCTCGCGCGGCGCGTCCATCTTCGGATCGAACGTCTCGAACTGCGACGGCCCGCCGTGCTGAAAGAGGAGGATGACGGACTTGTCGCGCAGCGGAAGCTTGTTGGCCTTCGCGTGGGCCTTCAGCGCGAACCAGTCCGCCAGCGTGATGCCACCGAGCGAAAGGCCGCCGACGCGCAGGAACTGGCGGCGTTGGAGGCGGTCTTGCAGGGTGAGCATCAGTGGGGCGTTGGACGCGGACACGCGCCCCGGCATTGAAGCGCCTTGAGCGAGCCTTACCAAAGGCTTCGCGCCACTTGCCGGAAACGGCGAACCCTCATTTCCCCAAACTCAACCCAGCAACCGGCAAGGCGTGAAGCCCTTGCGCAGCGAGGCCCACGGCTCCTGGGTGGAGACGTCAACAGGATCTGGGTCGTTCGCCTTGTCCACAGGGAGCTTCGCCGGCGAAAGGATGGCGAGGAACACGAGCGGCTCTTTGTGCGGATTATAGGTGGCGTGGATGGTGCCCGGCGGGATGTGCGCCATCTCGCCGGCGCTGAGGATGCGGTGCTCTTTGCCGACCCATTGCTCCGCACGGCCGTAGATGACGTAGATGATTTCCTCGCGGTGCGGGTGGAAGTGGAACGGATGGCAATGCATCGGATCCATGTTGGCACGCACGAGCAGGAGCTTGTCGGCGGCGACGACATCCGGGCGGCAGAGCCACTCGTTGTTGGTCCACGCGTTGGTCTCGCGGAGGGCGTCCGCGATTTGCACGAAGCGGCGGTCGGAGGGTGTCATAAATCGATGGTGCGTCACCGGGGCGGCCCGGCCCGCTGTAGGATTTGCCGCAACTCCCTCACATCCCATTGATCTTTCTCACGCCAAGAGCCTTCCTTCAGGGCGATCAAGTCCTCAGGGGCAAGAAACGGTATCCGCACGTCCTGCGTCTCGAAGTGCCGCAGTCGTGGCCGGAAATCATCCAAGCTGCGCCCCCGCATTTGCGTGAAGATATCCAAGTCGAACTCCTCGCTGACGCAGATCGAACCTTCTTGCGCGATGAACTCCTCCGGTTTCAACTCACGCGCCCAGCCCTCGCCCCATTGCGTCAACACGGCCAGCAGACGCGTGATGTTTTCCAGTCGCGGGCTCACCAGAATGTCGGCGTCAGCAGTGAACCGCACATGATCGTTCAGGCAGACTGCCACGCCGCCAACCACCGCAAAATCAACGTCGGCGCGCGCTATTCCGGCCAACAACCTTAAGAACGGGGAAATAGTCCTGTCGAGCGACGGTTGGTTTTCCATGCTGCACCTCCTTGGCAAACTGACGAAGCCACTCCAGTTGATCGAATGGCGTGACCCAAGCGGGCCGGCGCCCCACCACCCGGCGCGGCGCGAACTCGCCCGTCTCACCAAGGATGCGGTCGGTGTTCACGTGGCTACTGTTACCGGTCCAAAGAAGGCCGGTCAACCTGGCTTATCTCTTCTTCCCAAACTTCTTCGCCGCCGGAGCCTTCAGCTTCTTGAAGTCGCGCGTGAGGTTCGTCAGCGACGCTTCCACGCCCATTCGTTCGAGTGAGCTCGCACCGACGAAGCCGACTGCATCGGTGCCTTGCATCACGCGGTTCGCGTCGGCGGGCGTGTTGATCGGGCCGCCGTGGCAGAGGAAGAAGATGTCCTTCCGCACGCGCGAGGCCGCATCGATGATTTCCTGCGTGCGCTTCAAGGTGAAATCCCAGCTCACCACCGCGCTCGTCACGCCGATGCTTCCGCCGACCGTCGTGCCGACGTGCGCGATGATCGCATCCGCGCCGGCCTTCGCCATCTCGACGGCCTCCTCCGGCGTCGCGACATAGACGACGCTGAACAAATCCATCTTCCGAGCGAGCGCAACCATTTCGAACTCCTTCTTCACGCTCATGCCGGTCTCTTCGAGCACCTGACGGAAATGTCCGTCCACGATCGTGTGCGTCGGGAAATTGTTCACGCCGCTGAACCCCATCTCCTTCACCTTGCCAAGCCAATGCCACATGCGCCGGCGCGGATCGGTCGCGTGGACGCCACAGATCACCGGCACCTCCTCGACCACAGGCAGCACCTCGTATTCGCCGATCTCCATCGCGACGGCATTCGCGTCGCCGTAAGCCATGAGGCCGCAGGTCGAGCCGTGCCCGCTCATGCGGAAGCGGCCGGAGTTGTAAATGATGATGAGATCCGCGCCGCCCTTCTCGATGAATTTCGCGCTGATGCCCGTGCCCGCGCCGGCGGCGATGATCGCGTCGCCCTTCTTGATCGTGCTCATCAGGCGGTCGCGGACTTCCTTGCGGGTGTAGGGATTTCCTTTTCCGGTCCAGGGGTTCGGCATGATTCGATGTCGTTTAGAATTCTGTCGCGCTGTGCGAGTGTGCCGGGCATCGTATCGCCAAGCCCGCACGTTTGAAAATGGCAAAGACGCACGCCCAACTATCCGAAACGCACACGCTCGGCGCGCAAACGCGCCAATGGGTCGTTCGTGCCAGCGCGACCGACCCGCGCGCGTGGCTGCAGGATGCGCCCGTCTGCCCCGCGCTCGCGCAACACCAGATCGCCCACCTCGGCGTCTGCCGTGCGGTCGCACCGTATCGCATCGTGCGGACGGAACAGAGCGGGACCTACTTTCTCGCGTGCTTCGGCGGACGCGGGCGGTTCCTCGTGGAAGGCCGCTGGCAAGTTTGCGGTGCTGGCACGGCGTGCCTGCTGCCGCCGCACATTTTGAACGCCTTTCACGCCGAGCCAGGCGCGCCGTGGGAGTTTGTCTGGGTCCGCTACGACCAACCTACCGCCCAGCGGCCCATCGCCGGAGCGAGTTCGCCCGTGCTGGCGAAGTTCGACCCCGAACCCGTGCGACACGCGGCGCTGGGCCTGCACCACGAGGCGCTCGGCGCGGCCGTGCCGGCGCAGATGCAGCACTGGGCGGATTTGATTCACGCCTACGTCCTGCGCTTCGCGCGGCCCTGGCAAGTCGAAGACCGGCTCTGGCTCGTGTGGGAAGGCGTCGCCGCGCATCTTGGCGAGGAGTGGACCCTCGAACGCCTCGCCCGCCTCGCGCACATGAGCACCGAACACTTGCGCCGGCTCTGCCACCGGCAACTCGGCCGCAGCCCGATGCATCAAGTCATCTTCCTCCGCATGCGCCGCGCGGCGGAACTCCTTTCCACCACGAACGACAAGGTGGAAACCATCGCCACGGCGGTCGGCTACCAAAACCCCTTCGTCTTCTCGAACACGTTCAAGAAGTGGACCGGCTGGCGACCGTCGGAATTCCCCGGACGGACGAAGGAGAAGTAGGAATTGCCGGAACGTCCAACGCTCAACGTTCAACGGCCAAAGCCTTCCAACGCTCAACGTTGGGCGTTGGAAGTTGAACGTTGGACGTTTCCCTATTTCTTCTTCTTGCCGCCGCCCATGAGTTTCTTCGCCACCTTCACCAGGCCCAGCTTGTGTGGGAGCTTGAAGGCCGGGTGCTCGGCGATGCGCCAGTATTCGCGCGCCGTTGTGCGGAACACGTCGTTGCGCACCAGCGCGTAGAGGTAGCCCTTGTAGTTCTGGTCGCGCCACGAGCGCATCGGCTCGAACTGGCTCAGGCGGCACTCCCCGAACTCGATGACGAACACCGAGCTGGGCAGATTGTAGGCGCGGAATTTCCTGCCCGACTTCTCCAACTCCTCGATGAACGCGTGCAACCCGAGGTAAATAATGTCGCCGTCGTGGAACGTCATCGCGCTGTCCGGCCCCAGCACGCTCAGGCAGAACCTCGCGTCGCGCAGCATCGCGGTGTCCGTATGCTCGCCATCAATGAAGCAGAAGTCCGGCTTGAACGGCAGCTCGGACGGCCTGAGCGACTCGGAGCCTTTCTCGATGGGCGAAATTTTCTTCACGTCCGCGCCCGGCACCTTCGCCAAGAGGTCGAGCATGTGTTGCGTGGTGACGTGCGAGTAATCGCCGCCCTTCTCGCGCGCGTCGGGGACGAACTTGGGCCGCGGGTCAATCGAGATGATCTTCGTGCAGCCGGGGTCGGCCACGTAGGACTGGAGCGAGCCGCCCTTGTAGGAGCCGATTTCCAAAAACGTGAACTTCCCGCCCTTCCACTGGCGGAACGCGCTGTTGAGGGCAAGAAACGAGCGGCGGTCGTCCTCGCTGCTCTGGCTCTCGATGGTCTTGAAGAGCGCCAAGTCCTGCTGGTCAATCTGCTCCTGAATGGTGGGCATAGGCGTGATGTTCGTGCGCGGCAACGTGCCAAGCGCGCGAAATCGGGTAAAGGCGGAAATGCCGTCCTCCCGATTTGCGTCCAACGCGCCATGCTTCAACTCCGCCTCGCGCTTGTCGCTCTTGCGTGCCTCGTTCTTCCAATCCACGCCGCGTCCATCGCCGACCAACTCTCCGCCGCGAAGTGGACGCACTACGCGAAGGCCCCCGGCTACTCCGAAGGCCCGACGTGGCTCAACGGCGAAGTCTATTTCTGCTCCGGCGCGCTGTTGAAAGTGGACAAGGCCGGCAAAGTCTTCCCATGGCTCGATGTCAACCCCGCCGGCACGTTCCTGCGTCGCGACGGCCAAATCCTCATCGTGGACAACCAGCACAAGGCCGTCCTCAGTCTCGCCACGAACGGCGTCGTGTCCGTGCTCGCGGACGCGTTCGAGGGCAAACCACTGCGTGGCCTGAACGACGTAACCGTGGATGCGCGCGGGAACATTTACTGGACCGACCCCGAGGGTTCATCGCTTGCGAAGCCGGTCGGCGATATCTACCGCCTGAGCGTCGCGGGCAAAGTCACGCGCGTCGCCAGCGGCTTCGCGTTTCCCAACGGCCTCGACGTGGACCCCGCGAGCCGCTTCCTCTATCTCATCGAGTCGCAGTCGAAGAAAATCCTCCGGCTCGCGCTGCCTGCCAGCGACGACGCGCCGCTTGGTGCACCAGAAGTTTTCTACGACCTCGGCGGCAGCGGCGGTGATGGCTGTGTCTTCGATGCTGAGGGGAATTTCTGGGTCGCCGACTTCCACCGGCCCGAGACCAAGCACGGGCGCATCACGGTGATCAGCCCCGAAGGCAAAGTCCTCGGCCAGCTTGATGTGCCTGCGCAAGTCGTGAGCAACATCACCTTCGGCGGCGCGAATCACGACGAAATTTTCTGCACCACCGGCACTCCCGACGGCGTGTTCCACGCGAAAGTCGGCGTGAAGGGCTTCACCGGCCACCCTGGCGCGGAACTGAAACCCCTCCGCACGCTCGCCCCCCAGCCCCACGAAGGCGCGCATCCGTTGCACGCGCGGCGCTTCGGCGTGCCCGGCAGCATCGGCATCTCGCGCGGCTGGTATATTTGGCGGAAGTTCGACCGCGCCACGTGGACCGGCGAGTTCGAGCACGAGGGCAACGGCGAAATCTTCACCGCGAAGATTCTCCCGTGGGCCACGACTTATCGCCACCTCACCTACGGCGCGCACGTGGACGAACCGCTCCCCGGCGAACGCGTGAACTGTTTCTTCAACCCCGACGGCGACAAGAAACGCGGCTGGCTCGTGCATTATCAGGACGAGCTGTGCCAGATGAAAGGCCACGGCCACGCGTGGGTCATCCAGGCCGTGAAGCCCGGCGGCAAAGAGTTCAGCGCACAAGTCTTCGCCGGCGACAAACCCTTCGAGGACAAGCCGCGCGACTTCACGCTCGCCACAGACGCAAAGTTCTTCCGCCACGGCCAGCACACGGACGCGCCCTCGCTCAAGTCTGGCGACCGCCTCTACTTCACTTGGACCAAGACCGACGAGCACCGGATTGTGCATCTCGTCACCGACGATGCGAGCCTCGATGCAGTGAAGAAGATCGAGTCCGACGCCGTGGCCGCGCGCATCGCGCAGGAAGGCATGACTGGGCAAGTCGAGGCCGTTGACGGCGACACCGTCCACTTCCTCATCCACTCCTCGTATTGGTTTCAGGGCAACCAATTGAAGCCCGGCCAAGCCGTGCAACTCCGCGCCACCGACGCACAGTTCGCGCCGACCGGCGACGCCATCGAAGCCGAGCTGATCACGCGCAAAAACCTCGGCACCTACGGCTCCGGCGTGAACGAGACGACCCTCAAGCTCAAGAACACCGCCGACGCCAAAAAGCTCCTGAGCTGGAAGAAATCTCAAGTGGTGCGCGTCGTCGTCCAGTAAACCATCTCCCAGCCCGGCCTTCTGTCTCTGGTGGAGTTGGTGGCTGGGGCCGGAATTGAACCGGCGACACGCGGATTTTCAGTCCGCTGCTCTACCAACTGAGCTACCCAGCCAAAAATTAACATCCTGTAATCGCTTGCGGGCCAAGCGGGGCCTGCGAACAGGTCCAGTCATCACTGGAAAGTCGTCGCGCGAAGCGAGGCTTTCCGGCCTTAAGCCCGAAGCGCCTTGCGAATCGTCCGCCCTCGTTTTTTCAAGGTCGTTGAGAACTCACATCGGCACCGTTCACCGCGAACACACTACGCGCTCCCAAAAAGGGCCGACAAGCAATTTCGCCGGCCACTCTGACTCAGGTCAGTGCACGGGATCATCTCGCAGCCGGCCATGCGGGGGGCGCGCGGGAGAAACCTGTTGCCCGTGCATGATCGGGTTGCGAGTGTCGTCGCCACGATGACTCGCTCCACGTCACTGGATTTAAACTCACCTTCGGAAACGCGGTGGAAGACTGTGCAACGCGCATGGAGGCGGAGTCTGGCCGGCTTCGTGTCGGGCATGACCATGCTTGCCACGATGTCGGCAATCGCTGCGGACCCCGGCGGCGCCCCAGCATTGGCGGAGGATTTGCTGCGCAGGAACATGGACGTGTCGGTTCATCCGGGGGACGATTTCTTCGCTTATGCCAATGCCGGCTGGCTGCGGCGCAATCCCATTCCTGACTCCGAGTCCCGGTGGGGCATCGCCGAAGTCGTGCGCGAGGAGCTTTACACCCGGCTGCGGGCGATCAACGAACGAGCGGCTGCGAGCGCCAACGCTCCGGGCAGCGAGCAGCGCAGGATTGGCGATTTCTGGATGACGGCGATGGATGCCGCCAAGGCCGACCGACTTGGCCTGAGTCCGCTCCGGGCCGAACTTGAGCGAATTGATGCGGTCCAAAACACCCAGGCCGTTCTGGATGTCTGCTTCGCGCTGCAACCGTTGGGCGTGACCACCCCTTTTGGTTTGTCGGTCGGCCAGGATGAAAAAAAGAGCGACGTGATGGCGGTCCACTTGACGCAGGACGGGCTGGGGTTGCCGGAGCGCGACTTCTATTTCAACGAGGAGCAGGGCGTCGCGCATATTCGCAGCGAGTATGTGGCGCACATCGCGCGGACTTTGAAACTCCTCGGTCGCGATGACGAGGAGGCGAAGTCCGCCGCCGCCAGCATCATGGGCTTCGAGACGGCGCTGGCCAAAGCCTCGCGGAAGCTCGAAGACCTGCGCGACCCGGAGCGCAACTACAACAGGATGTCTCCCGCCGTGCTGACGCGGAAGCACACGCCGGGCATTTCGTGGGACACCCGTCTGCGCGGCTTGGGCCTGACAGTGAAAGAGGTGATCGTAGGCCAGCCAGAATTTTTCAGCGCGCTGGAAGGCTTGTTGAAAACGACGCCCGTCCCGGTGATCAAGGACTACCTGCGGTTTCATGTCGTGTCCGAGTTCGCGCCGTATTTGAGCCAGCCGTTCGACGAGGAGCACTTCGCCTTCTACGGCCGCGTGCTGAACGGACAGAAGGAACAGCGGCCGCGCTGGAAGCGGGTGCTCGACGCGCAGGAGGGCGCGATGGGCATGGTGCTCGGGCGGATTTTTGTGAAGGAATATTTCCCTGAAGCCACCAAGCAGCGCTATGTCAATCTGGTCGAGGCGATCCGTTCCGCCTACCGCGATCGCATCGAACGGCTCGACTGGATGAGCGCGGCGACCAAGGCGAAGGCGCAACGCAAACTGGCCGCGGTGACCGCGAAGGTCGGTTATCCCGACAAGTGGAAGGACTATTCCACGCTGGTGATTGGCACAAATTCCTATGCCGAGAACGTGATGAGCGCTGCGCGCTGGCACTTCAACGACATGCTCTCCAAATACGGCAAGCCCGTGGACCGCACGGAATGGACCATGACGCCGCAGACTTACAACGCCTACTACAAGGCGGAGAACAACGAGATCGTGCTGCCCGCCGCGCAATTCACCATCCCGGGCGTGGCAGACGCGGACGTGGACGACGCGGTCATCTACGGCTACACCGGCGCGTCCACCATCGGCCATGAGATCACCCACGGCTTCGATGATGAAGGCCGACAGTTCGATGCGCGCGGAAATCTGTCGGACTGGTGGACCAAGAAGGACGACGCGAATTTCAAGCAGCGCGCCGAAGTGATGGCCAGGCAGTTCGACGCCTACGAGCCGCTGCCCGGCCTCCACATCAACGGCCAGGCAAGCCTCGGAGAAAACATCGCCGACCACGGTGGCATCCTGCTGGGTCTCGATGCCTTCAAAAAGACCGCGCAATATCGGAACGGCGAAAAGATCGCCGGGCTGACTCCGATCCAGCGTTTCTTCCTCGGCTACGCGCTGGGCTGGCTCACTCAGGAACGGGAGGCCAGCCTGCGCCGCAACCTGCTGGGCGATGTGCATGCTCCGCCCAAGTGGCGCGTGCTTGGACCGCTGTCCAACATCCCCGAGTTTTATGAAGCTTTCGGGGTGCGACCCAACCAGCCGTTGTGGCGGCCCGCCGACGCGCGTGTGAAGATTTGGTAACTCGCACGGCTGCGCGCGGCTTTGGCTGGGACAGCAGAGGTTTTGCACGTCTTCTGCGGGCGTCATAAAACTTCCGCTGGCTCCTCGCTGCGCTATGGTTGAACGCGCATGAATCACCTTCCTTGCCCGCCGGCTTTCAGATTTTGGATCGCGCTGACCTTGTGCTCGACAATCGCGGTCGCGAGCCACGCTGCGGACGCCGTCTTTTTTCAGTCAGCCCAAAGCGGGGCCTGGTCAGCCCCGGCTACTTGGCGCGGCGGCAAGGTTCCGGTCGCCGGCGCGAAGGTGCAGATTCCTGAAGGCCACGCGATCACCTACGACCTCAACTCCACGACGCCCATCCGCGCGATCTTCGTCGCGGGCACGTTGAGCTTCGCGCGCGACCGCGACACGCGGCTCGATGTCGGCCTCATCAAAGTGCAGGCAGGCGACGACACCAGCGAGGAAGGGTTCAACTGCGACACGCACCTGCCTGACCGCGATCCGTCGAAGCCGCGGCCCGCGCTCGAAGTCGGCACGCAGGAGCAGCCGGTGGATGCGAAGCACACGGCGCTCATCCGGCTCACTTGGTTCGAGGGCATGGACAAGCAATCGTGCCCGGCGATTGTGGATTGCGGCGGACGGATGGAATTTCACGGCGCGGAAATGAACCGCACGTGGATCAAACTCGGCGCGACGGCGAAGAAGGGCGACACCGACATCACGCTCGGCGAGCCGGTCACGGGCTGGCGCGTGGGCGACCATATCTTCCTCACCGGCACCACGCGGCAGATCAAGGTCCAGAAAACCTTCCGCCCCAGTGTGCGCGACAACACGCAGACCGAGGAGCGCATTGTCCGCACGCTCAACGGCACAAAGCTCACGCTCGACAAGCCGCTGGACTTCGAGCACGCCGGCGCCGGCAATTATCGTGGCGAAGTCGCCAACCTCAGCCGCAACGTCGTCGTCGAGTCTGCCGATCCCGCCGGCGCGCGCGGGCACACGATGTATCACCGCGGCTCGGCGGGGGCGATCAGCTACGCGGAGTTCCGACACCTCGGCAAGGAGGGCGTGCTCGGCCGCTACAGCATCCACTTTCATCTCGTGCGCGACACGATGCGCGGTGCGTCAGTCATCGGCGCGAGCATCTGGGACAGCGGCAATCGCTGGATCACGATTCACGGCACCGATTATCTCGTGGTGCGCGATTGCGTCGGCTACCACAGCGTCGGCCACGGATTTTTTCTGGAGGACGGCACGGAAGTTTTCAACGTGTTCGACCGCAATCTCGCCGTGCAGGCGTGCGTGGGGAAACCGTTGCCCAACCAGGTGCTGCCGTTCGACCACAACGACGGCGCGGGTTTCTGGTGGGCGAACAGTTTGAACACGTTCACGCGCAACACCGCCGCCGAGTGCGACGAATACGGCTTCCGCTTCGATGCCGCGGCGAACACAGGCTTCAACCTCGCGCTCAACGTGCCACAGCCCGACGGATCGCGGCGCGTGACGGACATCCGCACGCTGCCGTTCGTGCGCTTCGACGACAACGAAATCCACTGCATGAGGCGGCACTCGCTGAATCTCGGCGGACTCAGCAGCGAGTTGAAAGGCGATGTCGGCGGCGTCGGCCCGGACGCGGCGCACCCGTTTATTATCCGAAATCTGAAGGTGTGGAACGTCCACTGGGCGTTTCATCCGCGCCCGCCGTCCGTGATGGTGGATGGCCTTGACGTGCATCACGCCGAGTATGCGTTGTGGAAGGCGAACTACGACCAGCACGCCTATCGCCGTGTGAAGCTTGACGACATCGCGGTGAACCCAAACTTCGACCCGCGCGGCACGCAACCGACCGAGGGTGATTTCCCCGGCAAGCTGAAGCCCGTGGATGATCTGCCGCCGGTCACGGTCATCACGCACACGCTGCGGCAAAAGGACGGCTCTCTCCTCGTGCGCGGCACTACGGCGGACAATGGGCAGGTGAAGCGCGTGCTCGTGAACGGCAGGGAAGCGAAGGCGCTGCGTGAGAATTTCGCGGAGTGGGAGCTGAGGTTCGACAAAGCGGCGGCGGGTGTGAAACTCACGGCGCACGCAGAAGACGCGGCGGGGAATGTCGAGCAACGATCACACGTAATCACCCTGGCTCAGTGAGCACTTCGTGACGCAATGCCCCTCGGTCAACAGTTGCGGACACACGCCTCACCGGGACTGAGTGGCTCGGTTTGAACCCTTTCCGGCCCGGTCACTCCTCAGGTCAGTTCCAAAATCGGTTTGCCGCCTTGGGTGACAATGGATACGGGGCGACCCTGGCGGTCTGTCCACTGGGAATCCAAGTCGATGCCCAAGTGCTGGTAAACCGTGGCGGCGAGGTCCGCCGGGCTGACGGGCCGGCTGGCGATGTCGTAACCGTGACGGTCAGTGCTGCCGATGACCTGGCCGTGACGCAAGCCGCCGCCAGCCACCACCATCGACATGACCCGCGTCCAGTGATCCCGGCCGGCGTTCTTGTTGATCACCGGACCACGACCGAACTCGCCCATCATCAGGATGAGGGTGCTGTCGAGCAGGCCGCGTTGCTCCAAGTCAGTGACAATCGCATGCAGCGTCTGGTCCACGCGGGGCAGGAGCGGCTTAAGTCCCTTCTCAATGCCGCCCCAGCGGACTTCATCGCCGTGATGATCGAAATATCCCCATGCGCCGCTCACCAGCACGAACGTCACGCCAGCTTCGATGAGGCGACGGGCGAGCAGGGCCTTTTCGCCCATGCTGGTGCGGCCGTAGAAATCGCGCATCGCGGACGTTTCCTCGTCGAGGTTGAAGGCGCGTTGCGCGCGGCCGGACATGACCACGTCGTAGGCCTGCTGCGTGTAACGATCAGCGGCGGCCAAAGCCGGGCTGTGGTCCAGCGTGCGTTGCAGTTGGTCCAATTGCTCCCGCAGCGCGTGGCGATCATCCAGGCGGTTGAGCGACAGCCCCGGCGGCAACGCAAGCTGCCCCGCGAGCTCCTGGCCGTTGACCGGCTCGAAGGCGAAGCCCATGTGCCCCGCGCCCCACACATCGGATTTCCAAGAATCCGCCAGCCCGACGAAGCCCGGCATTCCGGGCGCGTTGGGGCCGCGAAACTTCGCCGCGACCGCGCCCATCGAGGGATAGCCGCCGCCGTCGTTGCCGTCGTTGGTGCGCCGCGCCAGCGGATTGCCCGCCTGCATCGTGATGGGCGTGTGGTCGCTCGCGCTGCAATCCACCGAGCGCAGAAGCGTGAGCTTGTCCATCAGCTTCGCGGTCATCGGCAGGTGCTCGCACACATGGACACCGGGAAGCTTGGTGGGGATGTCGCCGAACGGCCCGCGAATTTCACGCGGCGCTTCGGGTTTCGGATCCCACATGTCAATGTGGCTTGGGCCGCCGGAGAGCCAGAAGAGAATGACGCTGGTCTTGCGTTGCGATATGCCCGCTGCGGACGCCTTGGCTTGATAGCGCAGCAAGGCGGGCAACGAAAGGCCGGCGATTCCCTTGAGCCCTGTCTGCAGAAAACCTCGGCGGGAGGTTCCCACCCGCAGCACGTCATCGCCGGTCGGACCGAACCAGGGCAGCACGCCGCTTCGAGTGTGCTCCACGCGGTTGCAGGCCGGATTCATGGGCCTGTGATGCGCCTCCGCACCGCAGATGTCAAGTGACGCGCCAAGCATTCGCCGCCCGGCTCCAGTGAAAAACGGATGGCATCCGGCGTGGGGTTTGGCTTAATCGCCCCATGTCGAAAAAGAAGCATCGCAAGTCTGCGGCGACCCCAAACGCCGGGGCACCGGTTTCCGCCGCCGGCCCCGCGCCGGCCCCGGCAGGACGGTCGGGTGGGATTCCGTGGCACTGGCTCGCACTGGCGGTGGTGGGCGGCGGCTTCATCGGCTGGGCGGTGGCGACCGGCGGTTTCGGATCCAAAGGATCGAACGTCGTCGCCGAAGCACCCGCGACCAAGCCCGCCAAATCCTTGCTGGCAGCCCTGAGCAACGTGCCCGCACCGGCCGTGCCCGGCCTGACCGCCGCGCAATCGAACACGCTCGTGCGGATGACGAACCGCGGGGCGCAGACGCGGCCCGTCGCCGACGCCGCGCCGCCGACCTTGCTCACGGCGCAAGCGCCGGCACCGATCACGCCCGTGCCTGCGCCCGCGCCGCGCATGGGCGAGACATTATACAACGGCATCGTGCTGCCGGAGGTCTGGCCACCGAAAGACGAATACAAGGCTGGCGAACCCATGCCGGTGCCGTATCTGAGCAACCCGCCGCCGGTCATTGACATCACGGGCGGACGGCAGTTGTTCGTGGATGACTTCCTTGTCGAGAGCAACACGCTCAAGCGCACGTGGCACAGCGCGACGCTCTACTCGAACAATCCCGTGCTCAAGCCGGACCGCGAATGGGAGCTGGCGGGCCAGGCCCCGATGGCGATGCCGTTCAGCGACGGCGTGTGGCTTGATCCGATTAACTGGGTTTCTCCGCCCGCCTTCCAACCGGCGGAAGTGCAGGATGTGTTCAGCCTGATCGAGAAGTTCAAACCCGGCACCAATCTCGTCGGTGTCTTCATCGGCGAGAACCTGTCCGCCGAGGCGAAGGCGAAGATCAAGGATTTCAAGGGCACGGACGCGCCGGCCGTCGAGGCGATGCAGAAGATGCTCGCCGCCGAGTTCAACCGCCTCATCGCCGGGCCGCTCCTGCACGAGCCGAAGCGCTTCACTGGCGTGCAGCTCTCCGAACGCTCGGTCCGGCTGCTGGGTCAGAACCCGACGGGCGCGAGGCTCCAGCGTCTCAATCGCTGGCTGCTCGAGGACGCGTTCACGCGCGAGCTGTTCCGGATGCAGCCGGTCTTCACCTGTCACTACATGGCTGGCTATGGGCGCGGCACCGCGATGGCCATCTCGACCAACGGCCTCGACTGGGAGAAGCCTGATCTTGGCGTGGTGCCCGGCAGCAATCTCGTGCAGACCGACCCGCGAGATTCCTCGACCGTCTGGCTGGACCCGAGCGACCCCGACCCGACGCGGCGTTACAAAATGTGGCGTTCGCACGGCGAGAACAAGCAGTTCGGCCTCTCGCTGCATTTCTCCGAGGACGGCATTCATTGGGGACCGCGCGCGCTGCACACCGGCTCGGCGGGTGACCGCACGACGGTGTTCTACAATCCGTTCCGCAAGGTCTGGGTTTACAGCCTGCGCCACGGCTGGGGCGAGCCGCGCGCCCGCCGCTATTGGGAGGTGAAGGACTTGCTCATTGGTCCGCAGTGGAACGAAATCACCGAGCCACCGATGTGGGTCGGCTCCGACCGGCTCGACCCGATGCGTGACGATTTGAAGGTCACGCCGCAGCTCTACAACCTCGACGCGACCGCTTACGAGAGCCTGATGGTCGGCCTCTTCACCATCTGGCGCGGCGACAAAAACATTCCCGCCGGCCGGCCCAAGCCGAACTCGATCTGGCTTGGCTTCAGCCGCGACGGCTATCACTGGGACCGGCCCGATCGCAGGCCGTTCATCGACGTGTCCGAGAAACAAGGCGACTGGAATTGGGGCAACGTGCAGTCCGTCGCGGGTGGCTTCCAAGTGTTCGGACGCAATCTTTGGTTCTACTTCAGCGGTCGCGCGGGCGCGGGCGACCGGCGCGACGCAGGCGGGGCGGCGGGCCTTGCGTTCCTGCGCCGCGACGGTTTCGCCTCGATGGACGCCGGGCCGGAAGGCGGCGTGCTCACGACGCGCCCGGTGAAGTTCAACGCGCGCTACCTGTTCGCGAACATGAAGACCAACGCGCCGGACGGCGAGCTGCGCGTCGAGATCTTGCACGTTGACGGACGGCCCATCGAGATGACCGACAACAAAACGAAGGCACGCCTCGTGCCGTTCACAAAAGAGTTGTCCGTCCCGATGGCTGCGGACCAGACGCTCATGGGCTTGAGTTGGAGCGCTGCGGTTCAAGGGCAGTCAGGCATGCAAGACCTGTTGCCGCTGGCGGGCAAGCCCGTGCGGTTCCGGTTCCACCTCAAGAACGCGAGCCTCTACTCGTTTTGGATCGGGCCGGGGCAGTTGGGCCGGAGCATGGGTTACGTGGCGGCCGGTGGTCCGCAGTTCACTAATTCCACAGACACCATCGGAAACGCCTCGTATCGGCCCTTCCCCGCGGTTCCGCACACCGTCATGCCGCCGCCCGCTACCGCAGCACTCACGAACATCCCGCCAGTGAAAGCTCCGCCGCCAATCATCAAGCCGCCGGAGAAAAAGTAAGCCACCGGCCCACGAGTCACGCGGGCGGGTCCACGGGGAAACCCAGCTCGCGCAACCGCTGAATCTTGTAGGTCAGCGCGCGGCGGCTGATCGCAAGGGACTTGGCGGTCTCAGTGCGGTTGTAGTCGAGCCGCTTCAGCGTTGCGAGAATCGCGTCGCGCTCGATTTCTTCCAGCCGTTGCGGGTCGGCGGCTCCCACCAGCGGTGACGCGCTCGCGCCCAATGTGACGCGTCCCGGCAAATGCTCCGGCAACACCACGCCACCGCGCGAGAGCAGCGCGGCGCGCTCCATCGCGTTGCGCAGCTCGCGCACGTTGCCCGGCCACGCGTAGCGCTCCAGACATTCCGTGACCGCCGGGGCGAAGCGCGTCTTGTCGCCGCCAAACTGCGCGATGAAGTGCGCCGCCAGCGGCAAAATATCCTCGCGTCGCTCGCGCAACGGCGGAACGCCCAGCTCGACGACGGCGAGCCGATAGAACAAGTCTTCGCGGAAGCGGCCTTCCTTGATGAGCGCCTCAAGGTTGCGGTTTGTCGCCGCGAGTATCCGCGCGTTGGTCTGCAGTTCCTTGCCGGAGCCGACGCGTCGGAAGCGCCCCTCCTGCGTCACGCGCAGCAGCTTCGCCTGAAGCTGCGGCGACATCTCGCTGATCTCGTCGAGGAAGATGGTTCCGCCGTCCGCCTCCTCGAAGCGGCCGGTGCGCGACTGATGCGCGCCGGTGAACGCGCCTTTCTCGTGGCCGAACAGCTCGCTCTCCAGCAGCGTCTCGGGAATCGCCGCGCAGTTCACCTTCACCAGCGGTCCCTTCGCGCGCGGACTCCAGCCGTGAATCGCGTCGGCCAAAACTTCCTTGCCCACGCCGCTCTCGCCGGTGATGAGCACGCGGCTTTCGGACGGCGCGATGAGCGCGGCGTCGTGGAACACCGCGCGCATGAGCGGGCTGGCGGCCACGACGGTCGCCGGCAACGACGGCTCATCACCTCGGACGGCGTCAGCGTGCGTGCCGGTGATTTGCTCGACGGTGCGAAGCAACTCGTCGAGGTCAATCGGCTTGGAGAGATAGTTCACCGCCCCATCGCGCATCGCGCCGACGGCCTCGCGGATGTCGGCGTAGGCCGTGACGAGCAGCACGGGCAGCTTCGCGTGAAGCTGGCGCGCGCGGCGGAGCGTTTCGAGTCCGGTCATGCCCGGCATCCGCACGTCGGAAATCATCATGCTCACCGGCGCGGTGGCGAGCAGCTTGAGCGCGGCCTCGCCGGAATCCGCCACGAGCGGGTGGTGGCCGTTGCGCCCCAGAAACGTCTGCAACAGGCTGCGCTGACCCGCGTCGTCATCCACGATGAGGATGCGCGGCGCGGCGGGGTCGGTGGGCTTGGCGCTCATGTCGAGGGGCCCGTCAAAAGGGAATTCCGTCGTCCACTGGCGCGAGTTCGCGCATCACCGCCGCCATCTTGAGGGCCGTCTGCGCCGCCTCCGCGCCGCGATTGAACTTCCGGCCCAGGCAGCGCGCGCGCGCCTGTTCCTCGCTGGTGAAGACCAGCACCTCATGAATCATCGGCACGCCCGTGGTCACGGCGATTTGCGCCAGGCCTGCCGTCACGGCTTCGCCGACGTGCTGCGCGTGCGAAGTCTGCCCTTGCATGATGACGCCGAGACAAATCACCGCGTCCCAGCCCGGACACTGCCGCGCCAACGTGACAGCAACGACTGGCACCTCGAACGCACCCGGCACGCGCACAACCAGCAGCTCGGCCACCCCGGCGCGTTTCAGCTCGGCCCGCGCCGCGCGCACCATGCCATCCACGTGACGGGCGTTGTATTCCGAGGCGACAATGGCGAAGCGTCCTCCGAGCTTGGGCGCATGAGTGCGGGGACGAACCGGCTTCAACATGGCGTCATTCCGGGTTTCCGCCCCGCGCGAGTCAATCTGATTTCGGCCTCCTTCAAAGCGCGCCCGACCAGCGCAGCATCCCGTAGATGACGACCGCCTCGATGGCGAGATAGACGAGGAACGCGAGCACCGGCAGCGCCTCATCCATGAATTGCGAGACCAGTCTCACGCCTGAATTGCAGCAACGCCGGTGCCTTTCCCGCGTTCAGCCGCCTGAGGAAAACACCTGAGCCGTCCCGGTGCCGGCTACTCCGCCACTTCGTAGAGCGTGCCGTTCAGGACGAACTGCACGGACTTGCCCAACGCGAGCCATTGCGCGGCGTGCGGATGCCTGGCGAGCAGGGCGAAGTAATCCGTGGAGCCGAACTGCAGCTTCACGGCCTTCGCGTCCTTGAGTTGCTGCGCCTCGGCGTCCACCCATTGCGCGCCGTTCTGGTAAAAACTTTTCCCGGCGACGAAGCGGTTCTGCTGCGCGTATTGCGCGACGCGAGACGCGGCGTTCGGCTCGGGCTGGTTCGGCAGGAGCACTGGACGTGACGTGGGTGACGCGATGGCTGGCAACGGCGCCGCGGCTGTCGCCGGAGCCGAGCCGCTGTAGCCGCGGGCCACGGACAAGTTCGCGCGGAACTGCGACGCGCCGGATTGCTCTGCTGCCTTCAACTCATACGTCGCTTGCGCGCCGCCCACGGCCACGCCGCCGTCTTTCAGTTTTTTGAAACTGTCATATGACTCAGCCGCCTGCCGGTTCGCGGCGCGATCCGTTTGGAGTTGCGGCAGGAGGCGGCGCTCCATTGCCACATGGCGCTTCGTCTCGTCCTCGGTGATGAGCCACGCGGTGTAGGGCGTGACGATGCTGTATTTTCGCGCGAGTTCGGTGACCTCGTCCTTCAACTCTGCGTTCTCACCATGCAAACGGATCTCATCCAGCAAATAGCCGACCCGCCGCGTGGCCCACAGGCGCGGGATGAAGTCGTGTTCGCCGGACACGTTTTTGAAATCAACCTCGTAGCTGAACTTCCGCGCCTCGCCCGCGACGCTGCCTTCGATGACGAGCCTGCCCTTCAACTCGCCACTGAAGCGGCCCGCCACCACGAGCTGCTCGCCCTTGAACAAGTCGGGCAACGGCGACGGGTAAAGCTTTGTGACGCGCACACCGTCGGGGAAAGCAAGCTTCACGTTCGCCAGCGCCGGCTCTTTTATCTTCGAGTAGAAGGCCGACAGCTTCACTTCGAGGTCTTCCTCCGGCAGCACATAGGTGCTGAACGCCTTCGTCTCCTCGGTGATTTTGTCGAGCAGGTGCGTGTTCACATCCGTGCCGATGCCGAAGCAGAAAATGCGCGTGCTTGCGGCGTTCCGGTCCTTCACGTTGCGGACGATGGCGTTCTCGTCGGTCACGCCGATCGTCGGCAAACCGTCAGTGAGGAAAATGATCGTGGCCGTGCGCGCCGCACCCGCCACACGCGCGGGAAACAGCGCGAGCGCCTTGTGCAGCGCGTCGTCAATGGCCGTTGAGCCGAGCGGCTTGAGTTCCTTGATGAAGTTCAGCGCGCGCTTACGATTCTCCTGATTCGCTTCCGAGACTTCGCCGAACAGCGGCTCCACGTCGGTCGAGAAGCGGATCACCTCGAAGCGGTCGCCGTCGTTCAAATTCTCCACGCAGAACGCGAGCGCCTTCTTCGCCTGCTCCAGTTTGCCGCCCGCCATTGAGCCGGACGTGTCGAGCACGAGGCACACGTCCTTGGGCACGGACTTGCCTTTCGTGCTCACGTCAGGCGCGGCGAGCAGCAGAAAGTAACCATCCTCGCCCGCGACCTTGTGCGTGAGCAAATTTGCGCCCAGCTCGCCGGCCTCGAAGGCGAAGAAGAGTTGAAAATCCGTGTCGGGCTTCACATCGCGCGCCTCGAAGCCGATGGTCGCCTTGCCGCCGTCACGGCGAATTTCCACCGCGTGGCTCGGCGACCAGATGGACTTGAGCGGACGCGCTCCGGCGAGTTCGATCTTGAGGCTGACGTTCTGGAGCGGTTTGGCGGAGAACTTCGCCGTGTTCAACGGAGCGACGTAGTTCAACAACCCGCCGTCGGCCCTGAGCAACTGCGTGTAGCTCAGGCTCACACGCTTCTTGGCGTGCGGCTCAATCGGGAAGATGCGGACACGAAAGACATCCTGGCCGATGTATTCGAGCAGCGCCGGGTCGCGCATCGAGCGCACGATTTCCTCGTAGATGCCGCGCGCCTTGTCGGCGGCGAGCAGCTCGGCATCCACCTTCTTGCCGTCAATCTCCATGGAAAACTTGTTGAGCTGCGCGCCCTTTGGAACGGGCAGGAGGAAGGTGCCTTCGAGCCGCGTCGGGTTCGGATTGTAGAACTCCTGCTCAACCGTCGTGGCCGCCACCTGGTCCGTGATGCGCGCGCTGACCTTGTGATAGTTGACCTCCAACGGGACGAAGACATAGGGACGCGGCGGAGGGACGGGCCGGGCTGGCGGCACGACGATGGGCGGATGCGGCGGCGGCGGCCGGCGCTCGTCCACCGGCTCGGTGACAATGATGAGGCCGGCGGCGAAGACGGAACGCTGCACGAGCAGCGCGCCGAGGATGGCGAGGAAAATGAGCGTGCGTTTCATGCCCCGTTAGACGGCAGGCATGAAATGATGCTCCCGCTAACGCCGCTGAACTTCCACGCCCAGGACGGGGCCGCTGCTGGCGTCGTCGTCGGACAGGGTGAACGCGCGGTTCACGCGGTTGAAGGTGAGCTGGACCGGCTGCTGCGGCACGGTGGGATCGTAGGCCGTGAAGCGCACCTCGCCATCGCCCGCCTGCGAACCGAACACGAGCAGCGAGCGATTGTAATGCAGCGAGTGCTGCCGGTAGAGCCGCACGAGGGCTGGGCGGTTTGCCGCCGCGGACATGAGCAGTTCACTCACGGCGGCATCCTTGGCGGAACCGCCGCTGAAAGCCTTTGTCAGCAGCGGCGCGCGGTTCTCGAACGGGCAAACCAGCCACGATTCGGAACGCAGGAGGTGGCCTTGCAGCTTGCTGAACTCGCGCAGGTTCGCATAGCCGGGGACGGCCACGCGCTGCGCGTCGGAAGAAGCCTTCGCCGCGTCGCGCTTCAGCACCTCTCGAACGAGCGCGACGCGCGCCTCCGTGGACGGCGGCGTCTGCGCCGGCTCGAACCGCGCGTGCAGGAAGAACTGCCGCGCGACGTGTGCGTCCACATGGCCGCGCAGGACCGGATCGGACAATGATTCCTTCTGCCCGTAAGCCGCCGGCTCCGGCACTGGCGGCGCCAGCGTGTCGGTGGCGAAATCAAATGCGCGCGGGCCAGCCGGCTGGATTTTTGCGGTTCGGTGCAAGACCGAGCAACCAGTGAGGCAGAGCGGCAGCAGCAGCGCGGCGGCGAGGCGGCGGGCGGTTGAGCAGCGGTTCATGGCGGGATTGTAGCGAGGAGCGTCTGTGACGCAGCTACTTTTTGGCGGCGGCCTTGGTGACGGTGATCTTGGCGGAGCGCTTGGTGTTGCCCCACTGGTCCACGCCGCGCAGCTCAAGCTCGTTGACGCCGGGGCTGAGGCCGATGTCGCGTATGCGCCATTTCACGTCGTCGAGCCACTCGATCTTCGCGCGCGGCTGACCGTCAATGACCACCGAGAAAATGCCATAGGGTGCCTGGCCTTCGAGATCCACCGTCAATGCGTCGGTCGTGATGGGCTGGCCGTTGTTGGTCGTGATCTTGTAATCGAGCGTGTAGTTGTCGCCCATCAGTTTGAGGGCGGCGGCCTGTCGGCCGGCGAAAAAGTCCCGGTAGAGTTTGGTCTCGACCTTGACGGCATTGCTGGCTTCGGCCTCGGCCCGCATCCATGCGTTCATGCGCGGCGAGTTGTGCGTGTAGTTTTCGAGCAGCTCCACGAGATAACAGAAGAACAGCCGTTTGTTGTAGGGCTTTTCGAGCCACGGCTGGATGGGGCCGCCGTAAAAGCGGCCGCCGATGTTCTGGGCCTGGAAGCCCTGGTCGCTGTCCCAGTGCAGGAACTGAAAGTGTCCGTCAAGGCGGTGGTAGAACAGCGCGTTGTGCGTGCCGCCCATTGTGAACGTGTCCCAGTCCGCGCTGTAGCCGCGCGCGGCGGCGTGCTTGAGGACCGCCGCCGGGTCGAGGACTTCCTCGATTTGCTTCTGCGTGTATTGGTTGTCCGACATGAGCTTGAAGAACGCGGTCAGGTCAGAATAATCGTCCTCGGCCTCGCGCGTGCGTTTCATCCAGACGTGGCGGTAGAGGCGGGGATCGTCACTGCCCTTGTATTCAAAGGTCGGCTGGATGGGCGAGCCGCCGGTCCAGTCGTCACGGAACCACCAGGTGAATTCCGGCCGGTAGAGTTTGCCCTGCGCGCCGTGTTTCCAGACGCGCTTGAGATAATCGTTGGAGACCGGCTCGGTTTCCTCGCGCAGCATGGACGGATTTTTGTTGAGGATGACGCGGACAAACTCGCTTTCGTTGACCGGCTCGCCCAGGAGGTAGAGCCAGTAGCGGATGAGCCGGTTGTGATGGCGCGCCGCGCCGTCCGGGTCGTTGTCATAGGTGAGCTTGCGGTGCTCGCGGAAAAGCCGGTCAAGCGGGAGCTTCCACTTGCCGCGGTCCAGGCCGCCGCGCGTGTAGCCGCTGCCGCTGTTGTGCAGCTCGGCGTTATAATATATGTCCTGCTCGTTGTTGATGAAGGTGGCGTTGAAGTAGTGGTTGTTCAGCCGGGGAAACTTCCAGTTATACTTGTTTGTGTTGCCGCCCAGCATCGCGCCAATGTCGAAGGCGGAGAGGACGAAACGCTCGTGCCGCAGGTCGCGGGTGATGACTTGGTCGTCCACCACGAACATCGCAGGCAGGCTCGCGCCGCCGCGTGGCAGCAGGCACTCGCCGCCGGGCGCGGTGGCCCGCACGTAGAATTGCACGATGTTCCCGCTGGTTTTGTATTCAGGCAGGAGGGCCGTGTAGCTGCCATCGTCGGTCCTCGTCATTGGCTTGCTGTTCCAAGGACCGTTGCCGTTCTCGTTGTCCAGGCGGTGGAAGAGCTGCACCGTGACCTGGCCGGCGGCGCGAACTTGCGCGGTAACTTTCACCGTGTCCGTGGAGCGGGGGACGGCGGGGCTGTGGAGGAGGTTGTCCACCTGTGCGGCGGGGGAGTTGAGCCGGCGCGAATTGGGCCGGCCCGGGGTGCCCAGGTTGGCGGGCACCTCGATCAGGAAGGAGGGGCACAGGCTGTAATCCCACGTGTGCGCGATGAGGCGCGGGCTGCCGGCGACCCATTTGGCGTCGAACCGGATTTCATACGTGTCGCCTTTACGCAGGTTCGGTGCGTCAATCTCGACACGGTTGGCGCGGTTGTCCCCGCGGCCGTCGGAGATGAGGTGGAGCTGGCCGTCCTTGATGTGGCTGGCCCAATGCGTGCCCTGAGCCAGCCAGCCGCTGTCGCTGACGCCGTTGTTGGACATGGTCCTGCCCTTCAGGATGTAGTTGGGGCCTTCGCCGTTCTTCCGAATCTGCACGTTGTCCAAGATGATGTGGCCGTCGCTCACGAGATAGAAATGCAGCTCATTGATGTCGGTGGGCAGGATCGGCGTGAGCAGCGCGTTGGACTCGTAGAGGCCGGAAGCGTAGTAGCTCTTGAACTTTGGCTTCGCTGATTCGTCGCTGTCCCGCCACGCGGAGGCCAGGCGGTTGTCCATCCACGGATTGATGAGTTCCATGCTGCTGCCGCCGCCGTGGGCGAGCACCGGCCAGTCGCCGCCGGGCCGGTAGTCCACCTCGTTGACGAGGTTGCCACGTGCGTCGAGCAACCTCAACAGGTCGCCGTCGTTGTTGAGCTTGCCGCTGAAATTGCCGAGCACGTTGATGTTGCCGTGAATGGAACGCAGCAGGCCTGCGGCAGCCCCCACCACCAGGACATCCCCAGCGTTGAAGTTCGTACCGCCCCGAAAGGGTTTATCA
>CAYZJP010000016.1:0-21820 GCA_964478755.1 uncultured Klebsiella sp. | reverse complement strand
CACGAGGTAATCGCCCGCCTTGAGCTTCGTGCCCGCCGGAAAGGTGTAGTCAATGCCGCCCGTCAGCGACCAGTCGGTGAGGTCCACCGGCTTTTCGCCGCGATTGAACAACTCCACGAACTCGCTGCTTTCCTGCGTGACCGGCGGCTTATACATGATCTCGTTGATGACGATGTCGGTGTTGCGCACGGGTGAGTTGGTCGCGTTGCGCGTGTCCTTCTGGTCCACAAACCACTCGCCGCTGCCGTCGGGAAAGGCGGAGAAGAACTCGCCGTGCCGCGAGATCTGGAATGTGCGCGCGTCAGACACGATGCCCTCCGGCGTGCCAAGGAACAGCGTGACGACACCAGCGGTCGCCGGAAAAGACACGTCCACGGACTTGATGCCCTTGGGCGGAAGGTCGCCGCTGAGACCGACTTTCTCGGCGAATCCAGATTTGCCGGAGAGGAAATAACCGTTGAGCAGCACGCGGTTCGTGCCGGCGTTGTAAATTTCCACCCAGTCCACGACGCCGTTCTTGGCGAGATGAACTTCATTGAGCTTGAGCGTGCCAGCCAGGCCGGACTGCTTCACGTTCGCCGCATCGGGCGTGGGCTGCGCGAGGTAATACCACTGCCCGCTGCCGTCGGGCCGCTGCCCCAGCGAGCGTCCGTCCGTCGGGACCACCGAGCTGATCGCGTGCAACACGGTCTGCCCGTCGGGTGCGACGAGATAGGCCACGACCGGCTGCTTGGGCCACACGCCGGCGTCCATCATGTCGAGGATGCCGAAGCTCTTCGGGCGGATGACCATGTCCTGCTGAATCTGGTAGCGCTTCACTTGTGGCGACAGCGCGGATGGCGCGGCGGGCAGCAGAAAATGCCCCTTCAAGTTGATCGGCGACCCGCCGGAGTTGAAGAACTCGATGAAATTCACGCCCAGCGGACCCGGAAAAACCTCGTTGATGAGGATTGTCCGTGCCAGCACTGGCCCGCCGGACTTCACCTTCAATCTCATCCCGAACGCGAGATCCGGCGCGCCGCCTCCAGGCGCTTGATGCACCTCGATCGCGAGAATGTTGGTGCCGCGAATCAGCACGGCGGGATTGATCTGGAGAAGATTTCTTTCCTCGATGGGGTCGCCCACGGTGCGGTTCGCCGGTGTGTTCGCGCGCACCGCGCCGCCAGGCATGCCCACGCGGCCGACCTCCTGGTTGTTCAGGTAAAACACCGCGCCGTCGTCGATGATGGCGTCCACGGTGATTTGTCCGCCAGGCGCGCCGTTGTAGATGAACGCATGCCGCAAGTAGTAAGTCACGTAGCCCGCCCGCAGCGTGGTGCGGATGCCGGGCGGCGGAACTTTCGTTGTGCCAAAGCCCACCAACCCACCGCCGTGGAGCCACGCCCGATCCGGAAACGTCAGCTCCTTCCACTTCGTCGCCGTCAGATCCGCCCCCGCCGAGATGGACCACTGCGCATCGTAATCCACCACGACAGTTTCGCCGGACTGCGTGATCAGTTCGGGATTACCCACGGGGACTTCGTTCGCCGAACCGGACTCCGTGCCGGGCGCGCCGCCGGGCCTGCTGCTCACGGTCCAGTTGCGCCAGTCGTCCACCTTGCGGTCGGGATTTTTCACCACCAGCGCGTGGCCGCCGCCATTGGCCGCCGCCGGCCAGGGCGCGCGGTCGAGATACTTCACGGTGGAGATCGTCAGGCCGTTTTTATCAAGCAGCTTGAGGCGGTCGCCCTGCTTGTTCAGCCGTCCCACCCACGGCCCGAGGACACGGACGGTCGCGGCGATCTTGTAAGCGGCGCGCGTCGTCTTCGCATCGGCCTGCGAAAGAACGATGCGCTCGAACGGCTTCATCCACGACGCCATTGAGTCCGCCGGGGCGAAGGCGGGGAACCGAAATTCGACGCCGCCCTTGAGCCGCCAATCCGCGATGTCCACGGCGTTGGCGGTGTTGTTGTAAATCTCGACGTATTCCGGCAGGTCGCCCGGCGGGTGATACATGACCTTGCTGATCAGCACCTGGTCCGCGCGCGCGCCGCCCACCAGCGCGAGGCACACAAGGAGCAACCCCGCCGCACGCTTCCACCGGATGGCAAGTGAACTCATCGGACAACCGCCCGCGCGACCCACTCGCCGCGAGCCGTCAACACGGCGCGGATGGGATCGGCTTGAGCTGTGAGCAAGCTAGTTTTTGGACGCGCCGGCGTCAATGGTGGCGGGTTCCATCATCTTCGTAACGCCGCCTCAATCGCCGCCTTCATCCGCGCCTCGCTGCCGGGGGCGACCCAGCACCAGTCGCCGAGGTTCGAGTCCTTCTCAGCCCACGCGCGCTCGATGGGGATGTAGCCCGGCGCGCTCTCGCCGTAGCCGGCCACCATGACGAAGGAGTCCGGGCGCACGGATTGCGCGTGGAGCTGATACTCCACATAAGACTCGCCAGGCAGCAGGAGGAATTGCGCGGGGCCGAAGTCCACGGCGGGCACGTCAATCGGCTGGCCGGTGGCGGCGCGCCTGCGCCACGAGAGGTTCATCGCGGCGAGACACTGCGTGAAGGGCTTTTGGCCCGCCGCGAGCAGTTTCTCGGAGCCGGCCACAGTGAAGCCCTCGGGTTCGTTACGCGGCTCCAGCGTCAGCGGAACAGAGCGAAAGGAGATTTTTTCCAACGGGACGCGCTTCGTGTCGCGCCACGCCTCGGCCATTGCCTGATAAAGCCGGCCGGCGAGCACGACGCGGTTCTCGCGCATGCCGGGGTTGTATTTGCCGGCGGTGACGTTGCCGCTGCATCCGGAGAAGTAAATCTGTGCGACGTTCGGCAAGTCCTCCTGCCGCCGCCGTCGTGCCAGGCCGGGAAAGTCCGCCGAGACTTCACCGCCGCCGTAATAGCTCATGGGATGGACGGCGTAATTGCTCAACGCGGCGAGCGGGGTGTTGCTGTTCCAGAAGCTGAGGGTCTTGAGCATCGGATCAATAGTGCCCTCGTCAGCCTCGGCGGCGAGGACGTTGGTGTTCCGACTCATGCGACCGTAGGAAACCTTGCCGTCGGGCAAAAGGTAGCGCCGGTTGGAGGCGACTTTTTCCACGCGCGCCTGGCCGAGTCCGAGTTGCGTGACAGGCGCGGCCGACTTGAGGCTGTCGCGCAGCGCCTTGGCCACGCGCTGGACGGCCTCCTCGTGGAACTTCACATCGCAGACTGTGCCGGCGCATTTGTGTTCCTGCAAAACGCGTTCCGCCTCCAAGTCCGCGACCGGCGCGTCATGGACGTGCGTGCTGGAGACGAGCACGTGCTGGCGATCTGTGCCTACGGCCTCGGCCAGCACGTCGCGCCAGCGGTCAAAGGCGGCGTTGCGGATTTCGCACCAGTCCACGGAGACGAGCACGATGGGTTTCTCGCCGCCCGTGAGCACAATGCCCTTGGCGTAGAGCGGGTCGGCGACGGATTTGGAGAGCCACGCGCCGCCCATCATGCCGTGGCCCATCGGCACGGTCACGTCGGCGGAGAACGTGGCGAGACGGAAACCACCGGTCACTTGTGCGCTGAGAGCGAGCGGGCGTAAGGCCGCGAGAACACCTGCCGAAGCCAGGCTGCGAGTGAGAAATATTCTCCTGGAGGAATTTGGGCTGGTTGGATTCACGCCGCATCCGACGCGTGGAGAAGGCGAGATATTGAGGGCACCGGCTCGTTTTGAAGAGCGATGGCTCGAAATGGTGGAGACGCGGTTGATGGCTGGCCAAAAAACAACACGCGGCCCAAATCGCCGCAGCGAATGGTTTATGGAAGTGAGCAGCAGTTTTTCTGTGACCCAAGGAAGGCCCGACAAATAAGGAGATTCTTCGAGCGAGAGATATTTCCAGACACACTGGCACCACCGTTGCTAAGGGAAGCGTGCGCTGGTCACTAGAAGTTAACAAACGCGTTCCGTCCGGCGGAAGCGTGCGAGATTTCACCAGCACTTCCCCGCGCGTCGCCAGAACGAAAGACACCCCATGAAGAAAATCGAAGCCATCATCAAACCGTTCAAGTTGGAGGAAGTGAAGGACGCCCTGAGCGACATCGGGGTCGAGGGCATGACCGTCACCGAGGTCAAGGGGTTTGGCCGCCAGAAGGGCCACACCGAAATCTACCGCGGCTCGGAATACACCGTGGACTTCCTGCCCAAGATCAAACTCGAGCTCGTGCTGCCCGACGGTCGTGTGGATGCCGCCGTCGCCGCCATCGTGAAGGCCGCCAAGACCGGCAAGATCGGCGACGGCAAGGTCTTCGTCTCCGCCGTGGACGACGCCATCCGCATCCGCACCGATGAAAAGGGCGACTCCGCTGTTTAACCCGCCAACCACAACCCTCCGAAAACACTAACATGAAGAAACTGATTCTCTCCTTGGCCCTGTTCGCTGCGACAACGCTGACCGTTCAAATCCATGCAGCCGACGCCCCCGTTGCGACCAACGCGCCTGCGGCCACAGCCACGAATGCGCCGCCGGCCGCAGCCGACACCAGCCGCAAACCCGATCCGGGCGGCACCACGACCGGCAACGCCAGCGACGCCGCAGGGCCCGGCGGCAACTTCGTCGTCACCGCGCCCGCCGAACTGAGCGCGGACGACAAGAAAGACAAGGACAAGGTCAAGAAATACGCCGACGACAAAAAGGCCTTCGACGAATACACCGCGCAGGCGAAACTGGAGCCGCTGGCGGTGAAGCTGGCCGACTCGGTTGGCCACAACCGTGTCGCGATCAACTTCATGTGGACACTCGTGACGGGCTTCCTGGTCATGTTCATGCAGGCGGGCTTTGCCCTTGTGGAAACCGGCTTGTGCCGCGCCAAAAACTCGGCCCACACGATGGCGATGAATTTCATGATCTATCCGTTGGGTATGCTGGGCTTTTACCTGTGCGGGTTTGCCTTCATGTTCGGCGGTTTGGGACCAATCGGGACCATGGGCGGCTACGATGGGTTGAACAATGAGTTCACTGTTACCCTGTTTGGCAAACCGTTTGGTCTCATCGGCCTCAAGGGATTCATGCTCGAAGGGGCTGGCTACGACAGTGCGGCCTTCGCGCTGTTCCTCTTCCAGATGGTGTTCATGGACACGACGGCGACGATTCCGACCGGCGCGGCGGCTGAACGATGGAAATTCTCCGCGTTCATGATTTACGGTGCCTTCATCGGCACGGTCATGTATCCGATCTTCGGCAACTGGGTTTGGGGCGGCGGCTGGCTCTCCCAGCTCGGCACCAATTTCGGCCTCGGCCACGGGCACGTGGATTTCGCCGGCTCCTCAGTGGTGCATATGCAGGGCGGCGTGATCGCGTTCATCTTCGCGTGGCTCATCGGCCCACGCCACGGCAAATACGACAAGGCCGGCAAACTCGTCCACCCGATCATGCCGCACAGCATTCCGATGGTGATGCTTGGCACGTTCATCCTCGCGTTTGGCTGGTTCGGCTTCAACCCCGGCTCGACGCTCGCGGGCACCGACCTCCGCATCGCGGTCGTCGCGGTGAACACGATGCTCGCCTCCGCGACCGCCGCGATCGCGACCACGCTGTATATGTGGTGGTTCAAAACCAAGAAGCCCGACCCGTCCATGATGTGCAACGGCATGCTCGCCGGCCTCGTGGCGATCACGGCACCGTGCGCGTTCGTCAGCGCAGGTGGCGCGGCGATCATCGGGATTGTCGCGGGCATTCTTGTGGTCGAGGCGGTGTTCTTCTTCGACAAATACCGCATTGATGACGCGGTCGGCGCGATCTCCGTGCATGGCGTGAACGGCGCGTGGGGCTGCCTCTCCATCGGCTTGTTCGCCGACGGCACTTACGGCGATAACTGGAACAATGTGCCCGGCACCGTGAAGGGTCTTTTCTACGGCGGCGGGATGAGCCAGTTCTGGGCCGAGTTAATCGGTGTCGTGACGTGCTTCATCACGCTCTCGGTTCTCTCGATCATCGTTTATAAGATCATCGAGGTCATCGTGGGCAACCGCGTGTCGCTTGAAACTGAGCTCGAAGGTCTGGACGTTCCTGAAATGGGCGTGCCCGGCTACGCTGGCATGGTGATGGACAAGCAGTCCGAAACGCCGATGCAGAAGGGCTGATCGCAAACCTGTATCAATGGCTGCACGAGGGAGCAATCCCTCGTGCAGCTTGCCAAAGAGAAGCGGAGCCGCCTACACTGCCCATGCAACACATACGACCATGCTTCAAGCGATTATTGGACTGATTTCCGGCGGGTTGATAGGCGTGGGTTTTGGGACGATTCAGAACGCGGCGCGGCTGCGCAACGAGCGACTCCAGCAAAGCGGCGAACTGAACACCGGCTGGGCGGTCATGCCGGGGTCGGGAATGCGGGTGGCTTATTTGCTGGTGGTGCTGGTTTTGGTGCAGATTGCATGTCCGCTGCTGTTCAGTGATGGCACTCAATGGTGGGTGTCCGGCGGCGTCGTCGGCGGTTACGGCCTCGTCCTCTTCCAACAGCTCCGGGAGCGGATGTCGCAGAACAACAAGTAGCCTCCGGCGCACTCCTGCTCATGGGCACGTCCACGTCCGTCGGGGCGCAAATCGGCACGGGAGGTTCACTGCCGGTTGAGCCGCATCTGTTGATGGTGCTGCCGTTTTTGTTGTTGCTGCTGGCCATCGCGGTCGGCCCGTTCATCAACAAACATTTTTGGGAGCGCAACTACCACCGGATCGCCATCGGCCTCGGCGTGATCGTGGGCTGCTATTACGTCGTGGCGCTGCATAACGCGCCGCGGATGTTGATGAGCGCGATCGAATACACGGGGTTCATGGCGCTCATCGGATCGCTGTTTGTCGTCGCCGGCGGCATCCACATCAACATGACCGGGCGATCCACGCCGGCGGTCAACACGGGCCTGCTGGCGCTGGGCGCGCTGCTGGCCAACGTCATCGGCACGACCGGCGCCTCGATGCTGTTAATCCGGCCTTTTTTGCGCATCAACAAATACCGTGTCGCGCCGTTTCAAATCGTTTTTTTCATCTTCATCGTCAGCAACATTGGCGGCGCGCTCACGCCGATTGGCGACCCGCCGTTGTTTCTCGGATACTTGAAGGGCGTGCCGTTTTTCTGGTTGTTGACCAAGCCGCAGGTGGTGTTCGCGTGGCTGTTGTGCCTGGGCGTGTTGCTGGGGTTGTTCTACGCGTTGGACACGCTGGATTTCCGAAAACATCCGCCGCAGGAACGCTCCATCGCAAAGGATCGCGTCGAGCTGGAAGGGTCGCATAATTTCCTCTGGCTGTTTGTGATCGTCGGCCTGGTGCTGGCACAAAAGGCCGAGTGGCTGCGCGGGCTGGAACATTGGCAGGTGTGCGGCGCGGTGGCGGAGCATCTGGGCTGGAGCGCACAGCAGGCTGCGGATGGCATGGTCACGCTCGTCATCGCCGGACTGATGTTCGCCACCGCGTGGCTTGCGCACAAGTATGCCAACGCGGACGCGCTGCGCGAAAATGAATTCAGCCTCGGCCCCGTGCGTGAAGTGGGATTTTTGTTTGTGGGCATCTTTGCCACGATGGTGCCCGCGCTGGACCTGCTCGACAAACACGCCGCCGGCCTGGGCATCACCACGGCCCGGCAATTCTTCTGGGGCAGCGGCGCGCTTTCGAGCGTGCTGGACAATGCCCCGACCTACGTGAGTTTTTTAACCGCGGCGTTTGGGCTGCACCATCTGTCGCTGGAGAATCCAGCCCACGTCACGATGTTCCTTGACGGCGCGGAGACATGGAAATACCTGATCGCTGTCTCTCTCGGTTCCGTGTTTTTCGGTGCCAACACTTACATTGGCAACGGCCCGAACTTCATGGTCAAGAGCATCGCCGAGTCCGCCGGCGTGCGGTGCCCGGGCTTTTTTGGCTACATCTTCCGGTATTCGCTGCCCATCCTCATTCCGCTGTTTGCGGCCGTTTCGTTCTTGATTCTCGAATGACAAGCCCCTTTGTTGCCAATAACTTGCACGCTGGTCAAATTTCAACAGTGAGTTTTTCATCCACTCCATTAAAGTAATTTCTATGTTGTCAGATACACCAATAAAATCAGCGGTTTTATGTGATTTTAGACTTTTTTTAAAACATGGCACCACCGTTGCTTAACGGTCGTGTGCCAGCCTTGCATCAGGCGATCTGTTTCTAATCGCGTCATGTGACGCGAGGCGAGGACAGCCGGCGGTATCTGCGGCTCATGAATCGAGCTGCGGCAGCAAACAACACTGAAACATACATGAAGAAAATCGAAGCCATCATCAAACCGTTCAAGTTGGAGGAAGTGAAGGACGCCCTGAGCGACATCGGGGTCGAGGGCATGACCGTCACCGAGGTCAAGGGGTTTGGCCGCCAGAAGGGCCACACCGAAATCTACCGCGGCTCGGAATACACCGTGGACTTCCTGCCCAAGATCAAACTCGAGCTCGTGCTGCCCGACGGTCGTGTGGATGCCGCCGTCGCCGCCATCGTGAAGGCCGCCAAGACCGGCAAGATCGGCGACGGCAAGGTCTTCGTCTCCGCCGTGGACGACGCCATCCGCATCCGCACCGATGAAAAGGGCGACTCCGCTGTTTAACCCGCCAACCACAACCATTGAAAAACACTGCGAACATGAAAAAACTTATCTTCTCACTCGGTTTGATCGCCACGCTCGCGTGCATCGGTCTGTCTGCCCGCGCGGCAGACGCGCCCGCCGCCCCGAACGCGGCACCCGCCGCCGCGCCTGCCGCGCCGAAACTCAAGGATCCGTCCATCGAGGAACGCATCGCCGACCTTGAGGCCTACATCGGCAATGGCGCGCGCGCCAATGTCGCGAACACGAACCTCAACACGAAAGTCGGCGGTCCCGGCCCGGGTCACAACGGCTTCCAGATGGTTTGCGCCGCACTCGTGTTGTTCATGACCCTGCCCGGCCTCGCGCTGTTCTACGGCGGCCTGGTGCGCAAGAAGAACGTGCTGTCCGTGCTCGCGCAATGCCTCGGCATCGCGGGCTTGGTCACCATTCTTTGGTGGCTTTGCGGCTATTCGATTGCCTTCAACGGCGAGCGAGAAGCGGGCAGTGCCTTGAAGGGCATCGTCGGCAGCTTCAACTGGTCCTTGCTGAAGGGCGTTGACTCGAACCCGAACACCGACTACGGCGCGTGGGTTTCCCACAACGTCTATTCCATGTATCAGCTCATGTTCGCCATCATCACCCCGGCGCTGATCATCGGCGCGATTGCGGAGCGCATGAAGTTTTCGGCCATCCTGCTGTTCATGACACTCTGGATGTTCGTCGTGTATTTCCCGCTCGCCCACATGGTCTGGGGCGTGGACGGCATCATGAACGGCGTCTGGAACGCCGACGCGAAGATCAAGGCGATTGACTTCGCCGGCGGCACCGTGGTGCACATGAGTTCCGGCTGGTCGGCGCTCATCCTCTGCTTGATCCTTGGGCCGCGCCTCGGCTTCGGCAAGCAGCCCATGCAGCCGCACAGCATGGTCATGTGCATGATCGGCACCGGCATGCTCTGGGTCGGCTGGTATGGTTTCAACGCCGGCAGCGCGGTCGCCGCCGACGTGGTCGCCGCCAATGCCTTCACCACCACGACAATCGCGACTGCGGTCGCCTCGTTCGTCTGGGCGATGGCGGAGTATCTCCTCCGCGGCAAGCCCTCGGTCCTTGGCTTTTGCTCCGGCGCGGTCGCCGGCCTGGTCGTGATCACGCCTGCCTGCGGCTTCGTGGATTCCACGGGTGCCGTGATCATCGGCATCGCGGCGGGTCTCGTGCCCTTCTTCGCCTGCTGGAAGCTCAAGGCGATGCTCGGCTATGACGACGCGCTCGACACGTTCGGCGTGCATGCCATCGGCGGCACCATGGGCGCGTTCCTCACCGGCGTTCTGGCCACCGCGAAGAGCGGCAACTCAAACATCGTCAGCAACCTCGCTGATGTCGGCAACAAGATGGACCTCGCGAATCCCGCGACCAAGAACGGCCTCGCCAAGCTCGTCGATGGCGGCGGCCTCTGGATTGAGCAGGTCAAGGCCATCGGCGTCACGCTCGTGCTCGCCATCGTCGGCACCGTCATCATCGCTTACATCGTGAAGGCCATCGTCGGCCTGCGCCCGACTGAGGAAACCGAAACCATCGGTCTCGACCTCGCGGAGCACGGCGAAGAAGGCTACCACGGTTAAGCCCTGGCTCACACACGGCCCGCCGCGCCAATGCACTGGCGCGGCGGGTTCTTTTTTTGGAGCCGGCCGGCTGGTAAGAGGCTCAAACAACTTGAATCACGAGCGCTGTCACATTGTCGCGCCCGTCGTTCCTCACCGATTCCTCCACCAGACGGCGCGCGAGGTTGTCGCCTTGCGCGGCGGCACGGGGCGAGCGGAGCAGGTCAGCCAGATGGTGGTCATACAGCCCGCCGACCAGTCCGTCGGTGCAGAGGAGGAAAATGTCCCCGGATTCGAAGCCCACGGCACCGACCTGCGGATCCACGAACTGGTTGTCGCCGCCGAGCGCCTTTTGCAGCACGTTGCGGCGCGGGTGTGTGCGGGCCTCGCGCTCGTTGAGCTGGCCGTTGCGGTAAAGCCAGCCGACGTGCGTGTCGTCCTCGGTGAGCTGCTTGAAGCCGCCGCCCCGCGCCGGCAGATAGTAAATCCGGCTGTCGCCGACGTGTCCGAAATACATCCAGCCCGGCGCGAACCAGCACAGGCTCAGGGTGGTCGCCATGCCCTCGCATTCCTCGTAGCTTCCGCCCACATAAACCAGCGCGCGGTGAATCTGGTCGAACAGCTCCACCAGCACATCGTCCGCCCCGGCGTTGAGGCCGTGGGCGGACTGCTCGAACGAGCGTGGCAGCAGCACGGTGATTTTTTCCACGGCGATGCGGCTGGCGTATTCGCCCGCCATCGCGCCGCCCATGCCGTCGCTCACGGCGAAGGCGAAGTCGGCGTTCTCCGTGGACGACTCGCCGGCCTTGCCGAGGCGTCGCACTTCCCGCGCGTCGAACTGCAGGGTCAGGAAGGCGTCCTCATTGTTCGTCCGAACCCGGCCGCGATCCGTCCAGCCGGACCATTTCAGCGTCACCGGGGCGATGTTGGAAGGAGGCGTCATGCGGTGGGAGAAGCGGAGTCGGGATCGGGCAGCAGGGTGGCCAGCTCGAAATCAATCACACAGAATCGCCCGTCCTTCTGCCGGTAAGTCACGTTGCGCATGTCGGGATCATCGTGACGCACGCCGAACTGCTCCAGTTCGGCGAACAACGTCCGCGTCCGCTCCGCGTCCAGATGCTCCACGCGGCTCCCGCAGTTCGTGGTGACGATGCGCAGCCGGGCCACGTCCGCCTCCAGCAACCGCGGCACGAACCCGCATTTGCGCGCCTCCAGATGGCGCAGCACGCGCACCTCGTTGGCGAAGCGCTCCGGCGCATTCGATCCGTGGAAGACCTTGATGACCCGGCCATCGAAGGTCAGGTTCACGGTCGCCCGGAGCGTGTCTTTGACTTTCAGCATCGGAGAACGGCCGCAGTGCGCGCGCGGCGGCGGATGATTGCCGCACTCACTTCTTGCCGGCCAACAAGAACTCCAGCAAGTCCGCCACCTCCTGCGCGGTCAGCGCGGCGAGCAATCCTTCCGGCATCGCGGAGAGCGCAGACTCGCGCGTGGAGGCGACTTGCGCCAGCGGCACATGTTTGTCCGTGCCGTCTTCGAGATGCAGAATAATTTCCGTGGCCGTGCGCTTGCGGAGGAAGCCGGTCAGCTCCGTGTCATCGCGCAGCAGGACCATGTGGGTGCGATGCTCCGGCGCGACGACGAGATTCGGCTGCACGATGTGCGTGAGCAACGTGGGCCGGTCGTATTTGCGGCGGATGTCCGTGAGGTCGGGGCCAAAGTCGCGGCCCTCGCCGTGCGAGCGATGGCAGCGCACGCACTGCCCGCCGGTCTCCGCGAGGAACACGGCTCGCCCGCGCGTCGCGTCGCCCTTCAGCAAAAGCACTTCGTTCGGTGCAAAGTCCAAGCCGAGCGTGCGGCGGCGTTGCTCGGGCGGGAGGAAGCGCGAACCCAAGTCGCGAACGAAGGCATTGGTTGACGAACTCAAGGCTTGCAGCCGCATCCCCTTGCCAAAGTTCACAGCGATTGGCTCCTGCATCGCCAACTCAAGTGCCAGACTCGTTTCGTTGGTTCCTGGGTCATTGCCAATGTTGCTCAGGCTGCCAACCCAATCCCGCACCAGCTTCATCCCGCGTTCATCCACCATCCGCGAGCCGATGGCGGGCATGTGCCCCGCGCCTTCGGTCGCGATGCGCCAGAGCAGCGCGGAGCTGTAAGGCCGGCCTGCCGCAATGACGCGTGCGTCGGTCAGCCCGAAGTCGCCACGGATGGGCTTCGCGTCGAGCACGCGCAGGTCGGTGAGCTTCTTGTCCACATTGAGGTGCGCGGGGACGGCTCCGCCCGCGCCGTTGCGGTGGCAGGCGGCGCAGTTGGCGTGCAGCCAGGAGCGGGCGCGGTCTTCGAGCGGCTTCGTTGTGTCGTGCGGATTTACCAGCGCGGCCTGTGTTTTCGGCGCGTTGGTGGCGACGAGCAGGCCGAGTTTTTCCAAGCGCCGCAGTTCGCCGTCGGGCGCGGTGGCGTTGAGTTGCAAAAAATTGAAACTGACTGTCTCGCCGGACCATGCGTTGTGGCAGCGGAGACATTCCGCGCGGCTGTGGAAGCGCCACGGGATTTCGCGGCGACCGCCGGGCGCGCTGGTATCGGTCACGGTGAATGTGTCGTTCCCGCCTTCGCCCGCGACGAGGTCGGCGTCGGTCTGCGCGGCGTTCCAGCGGTAGGAGTAAGGGTTCCATTGCTGGCCGTCGAAGTGCAGGAGCTGCGTCTCGATGCGTCGCGCACTGGCGTCGTCGCCCTTCTTCAAGTCCAGCGTGAGCGTGCGCGCGAAGACGGTGTCCGTGGGGAAATACCACATCTTGCCGGAGATGATCTGGCGGGCGTTGGTCGTGGCGATGAAGCCGTCGCCGGGGATGGCGAGGTGGTGCTTCGCTACCGCGCCGTCGTTCCACATCGGCGCGATGGGCGCGTAAGGCGCTACGCCGGGCGCGGGCGCGAGCGCCTTCACGTCGGCGAAAATGCCCGTCTCGCTGAGGCGGCGCGGGAAGGCCAGGTTCGCAGGCGGCGCGGTGTTGGGCGCGAAGCGGTAGAGGCCGCCGTTGTAATCAAGGATGAGCAGCTCGCCGTCGCGGTCAGCAGCGAAGCAGACGGGCTTGAGCGTGGTCTTGCACAGCTCGTCGTTCGAGACGAGCTGGCCGTTCTTGTGGCGCAACGCCCAGAACTTGCCCGTCTCCCAGTCGCCGAAGATGTAAGCGCCCTTGAGCTTCGGAAACTTCTTCCCGTGATACACTTGCCCGCCGGTGACGCTCGCGCCTTCGCTGTGCGGGATGGACACAACGGAAGGGAGGATGGGGCCGGGGCCGGGCTTCACGTCAGTGCGCACGCGCGTGTTCGGGCCTTCGGTGATGGGCCAGCCGTAATTGCCGCCGCGCGCAACGCGATAGACCATCTCCCATTGCTCCCAGCCGACGTCGCCGACCCAGAGATCGCCGGTCGCGCGGTCGAAGCTCATGCGGAACGGATTGCGGAAGCCGAAGGCCCAGACCTCGGGTCGCGCACCGGGCGTTTTGAGAAAGGGATTGTCCTTGGGCACCGCGTAGTTGTTCGTGCCCTCGGTGCGGTTCACGTCAATTCGGATCACGGAGGACATGAGGTCGCTGATGTCCTGGCCCGTGCTGTAAGGCATGTCAGGCGGGTCGGGGTTCGCGGCGTCGCCGGTGGAAAAGTAGAGGAAACCGTCCGGGCCGAACGCGAGCGTGCAGCCGTTGTGGCCGCCCGCGCGCCAGCGGATGATGACGCGCTCGCTGGCGGGATCAATGACCGGCGGGTTCAGCGAGGAGAAGGTAAAGCGCGAGATGACCGCGCCGTCGGGCTGCGGGCCGGGTTCGTTGTAGTTGATGAAGACGAAGCGGTTCTTCGCGAAGTCGGGGTGGAACGTGAAGCCGAGAATGCCGCTCGAAGGTTTGTGGAGCTTGGGCCAGTCCAGAACTGACTCGCGCTCCGTCGCGTCCGGCGTGGCGCGGAAGGCCCAGACGCGGCCGCTTTGATCCGCGACGATCCAGCGGTCGCCGCCGGGCAACGCCGTGAAGTCCACGGGGTTCTCGAACTTGATGCCGGGGAAGACGCGCTCGACCACGAGTGGCGCGGGCGGATTCGGCGAGCCGGTGACGCGCGAAGTAGTCCACGGCGTGCGCGGCGCGGCAGTGACGGCGCAAGCGAGGAGGAAGATGAACGCGACGGAAGGAAGGGACTTTGATGTGCCGCTCATGTGCTTGGCGGCGTTTTAGACGGACGCGCGCCCTTTGGCGAGCGGTTTGCGCGGGCTTATGGGTAGTTCAACCCGGTGGCGAGCTTCAGCGAATCCGGGTCGTTCACTTGGACTGGAGTGGGGTTGAGCGGGTTGGTGGCAGGTGCAGGACGCAACTGCTCGGAACGATCGTCTGGGAACTGCTTGTTGAGCTGCAGGAACGATCCCTGCCAGCGCCAGTTTTCCACATGGCCGTCCACAAAGGCGATCGCCGAACCGGAGTTGTGCCGGGCGGCAGGCAGATTCCAGCACTGCCATGTGCCGCTCGTGAGTCTTGTCGTTGACTGAATGCCGCAGGCGCCATTGTCGATGCTCACGGCATTTTCTTCCAGAAACGAGATGACATCCGTCGGCTTGGTGATGTCGGCGAGCCGCTTCGGATTGGGAGACGGAAGCACCCCCGGAGCCGGACCTGTGCTCGCTGAATTGCAACTGATGCCGACTGAAATCGAGTAACTGCGGTTGTGCGGAACTTGCCCGCCATTCACAGTCGAGCGGTCGGAAGGGCACTTGTAGATGGCGATGGATCTGTGAAATGGAAACAGCGCGCCCTGCGTGATGTCGTTGGTGTAGTTCGCGGTGAACGCCTGCACATTGCCTTGGATCCATGCCGCCGGCGTCGCCGACGAACCGGCCGTGTCGTTTACCGGAAACTTGTCATCCCAATCGCCAGCATAGAGCGTCACGCCCAGTTCAAGTTGCTTCAATCCACTGAGGCACTGCGTGCCCTTGGCCTTGGACTTGGCCTTGCTCAAGGCCGGCAACAGCATCCCCGCCAATATCGCGATGATCGCGATGACGACGAGCAGTTCGATGAGCGTGAAGCCGGCTCGTCTGAACGGGCGTGCGGCGAGTATCGTTGCTTTCATGTCGGCCAGGGTTGGTCGCAGGAACGCGTCACTTATCCCGCCAACCCGCGCGCTTGTCAATCTGCCGCCTGCCCGACCATCATCGCGCGTCATGTCATCCGCCCGCCGCCACTTCGCCAGTGACAATTATGCCGGCATCTGCCCCGAAGCCTGGCAAGCCCTCGAAGCCTCCAACCGCGGCCACGCGCCCAGCTACGGCGACGACCCGTGGACGGCGCAGGCCGCCGACCTCCTGCGCGAGACGTTCGAGATGGAGTGCGAAATCTTCTTCGTCTTCAACGGCACCGCTGCCAACTCCCTCTCGCTCGCGTCGCTCGGCCAGTCCTACCACAGCGTCCTCTGCCACGAGACCGCGCACGTGGAGACGGACGAGTGCGGCGCGCCGGAGTTTTTCAGCAACGGCATGAAGGTGCTCACGCTCGCCGGCACGGACGGGAAGATTGACCCCGCCGGCATCGAGCGGCTCGTGAAGAAACGCAGCGACGTGCATTACCCCAAGCCCCGCGCCGTGAGCGTCACGCAAAGCACCGAGCTGGGCACCGTGTATTCCACGGCGGAGCTGAAGGCCATCTGGGCCAAGACCAAGCAGCTCGGCCTCAAGCTCCACATGGACGGCGCGCGTTTCGCGAACGCCGTCGCGTCGCTCGGCTGCAAGCCGCGCGAAGTCACGTGGGAGGCCGGCGTGGACGTGCTGTGCTTTGGCGGCACGAAGAACGGCTCGCCCGTCGGCGACGCCGTGGTGTTCTTCAACCGCGAGCTGGCGCACGAGTTCGACTACCGCTGCAAGCAGTCCGGCCAGCTCGCGTCCAAGATGCGTTTCCTCTCCGCGCCGTGGGTCGGGATGCTGAAGCACAACGTGTGGCTGCGACATGCCGGACACGCGAACGCGATGGCCACGCTGCTGCACGACGAACTCGTGCAGCTCCCCGAGCTGCGCCTCATGTTTCCGCGCCAGGCCAACGCCGTCTTCATCGAGATGCCGCCGTGGCTCATCATCGCGCTACGGGCGGCGGGCTGGAAGTTCTACACCTTCATCGGCCAGGGCGGCTGCCGCCTCATGTGCGCGTGGGACACCACCGAGGCCGACGTGCGCGCCTTCGTCGCCGACGTGAAACGCCTGCTCGTCGAAGCGCCGAGGGACATCCCCGTCAGCGCGGCGAACCACCGGAAGCTGTAGGCCGCCCTGCCTCGGGCAACCGGATGGGCATTACGCAGCGCCGGAGGCGCAGCCGGCGCGCGGCATCCATGCCGCAGCAGGCTGGACTGGAAAAGAGCCTCCAAACGAGTCCGGGCATTGGCCCGTTCCCGCGGCCGGAAGGCCGCGCTCCCAAGCCCAAGGCAGCTCCAGCTCAGGCATTCGGGCCTGCCGGTGGTCACCGGCACATGGTCAAAAATAGCCAAACCCACCCAAAACCATGTCCCCAGCCACCCCGTTGGCAAAGATGCCTTACCTTTTCGGAAAAGGTAGCCAACCTTTTTGGAAAAGGTGCCTTACCTTTTCCGAAAGGGTAAGGCACCTTTGGCGACGGGCAAACCGCGTCAAAATGGCACACCCGGCCTCCGCCCCCGGCTGGACAACCCGCCAACCCGGTTTTACCCTCCCCACCGTCAACCCGGATGAACGACATGCCAGTCGCTCAATCATAATGTTAGGCATCGCATGAAAGCTCGCCTTTGTATTCTTGGCTTGTTGTTGCTTGCGGGATGCGCGACGCAGGATTCAGCAACCAACAAGTATGCGGTCTTACGGCTCGGCGATTCTGACAGAATTCAAATCTCAATCGAAGGACGGTATTGGACGCCTTTGTTCACAATACACGGCTTTGGCGGATACCGACGGGCTTTATATTGCTGGTCGACCCTCAATGGGATCGGGCCAGATTACAAAGACCCCGTGCTGCACGTCAATCAACCCTACTTACCGAACAAGCATGTTGGAGTTATCAGCGTCGACAGAAAAAAGAAATCTGTTACCATCAAGCTCGACCAAGTCGTTCCGGATTCGCCGAAGCGCGGAATCGGAGGCGTAGATCCTGAGGCACGGAACGGCCCAAGCCCCCAGAATGGGACGTATCGCATCAAGAGGATCGTGAAGGAAGAGTTCATCAAACCCGAATGAATGGAACGATGCCTAACCATGCGCTGCAGCGAACCCGGCGGGGGCGTCGCGGTTGCAATCGTTGCGTCCCGTGCGCCGGGTCGCTGTAGCTCTGGGTCGTTAGGCGGGCAGGCCGGAACCCGCGCTCACTTCATCCGGCGCGCCACCACTTCCACCGCCGCCTTGTTCTTCACGATGCGGTCCGGGCCGGCCACGCCGCGCCAGTTCGTCAGCGGATACATCACGGTGCCGCGCCCGATGACGCTGCCGGGGTTGAGCACGGAGTTGCAGCCGATGTCCGCCCGGTCCCCGAGCAGCGCGCCGAACTTGCGCAGCCCGGTGTCGTGCGGCGCGCCGTTGATCTCCACGGTCACGTTGCCGGGCAGGGACTTGAGGTTCGAGAGGATGACGCCCGCGCCGAGGTGCGCCCGGTGGCCGAGGAGGGAGTCGCCCACGTAGTTGAAGTGCGGCACCTGGCAGCCGTTGAAGAGGAGTGAGTGCTTCAGCTCGGAGGAGTTCCCGATCACGCAGCCATCGCCGATGATGACGTGGTCGCGGAGGTAGGCGCCGTGGCGAATCTCGCAGTTGCGCCCGATGATGGCCGGGCCTTTGATCATCGCACCCGGCTCGATGACGGTGCCCTCGCCGATGATCACGAGCGGGCCAATGCTGACGCCGGGGCCGCAGGCGTGCGGCGGGGCGTTCTTCGTGTGCGCGTCAATGTAGGCTTTCAGTTTCTTCAGCGCGTCCCACGCGAACTCGCAGCCATCGAAGAGCGCGGCGTGCGAGGTCTGCGCGAGGTCGAAGAGGTCGGTCGGCTTGAACATGGGCGCAGGCTAGGCAAAAGGGGCGCGGGGGAAAAACACTTTTCCGGCGGCGGGAAATGGCTTGTCGCGCCGGGGCCGCGCGGGATTATCCGCGTCATGCAAATTCAACTCGTTCGCCGCCTGCTGCTGCTCGCCCTGCTCGTGCCCGCGTTGTCCGCCGCCGCGCAGGACGCGAAGCCGTCCACCAACTACGTCCTCAAGGTCACGACTGACCGCGCTGACGCGCTCTACAAGTCGGGTGAGATGGTGACGTTCAAGCTCGAACTCACGCTCGACAAGCAGCCCGTCGCCGACGCCGAGGTGCAATGGACGCTCACGAAGGACGGGATGCCGCCAGTGACGAACGGCAAGGCCAGGCTCGTCAACGGCGCGGCCACGGTGACGGGAAAGCTCGATGAATCGGGTTTTCTCTCGTGTCGCGCGACGTTCGCCGGGCCGGAGAAAAGAACTTTCATCGCCCTCGGTGGCGCGGGCATTGACCCGTTGAAGATCAAGCCGAGCCTGCCGGTGCCGGATGACTTCGACGCGTTCTGGGCCGCGCAGAAGAAGCTGCTCGCCGCCGTGCCGGTGAACGCGCGGCTCACGCCGGTAAAGCAGGCGACGGCAGGAGTGGAGGCGTTCGACTTGCAGGCGGACGCTGTCGGCGCGCCGGTGTCGGGATACTTCGCGCGGCCGGAGAAAGCGCAGCCCAAGAGCCTGCCCATCATCCTCACCGTCCACGGTGCGGGCGTGCGCAGCTCGAGTCTCGGCAGCGCGACGGGCTGGGCGAGGCAGAACTTTCTCGCGATGGACATCAACGCGCACGGCATCCCCAACGGCCAGCCGGACAAGTTTTACACAGACCTGAGCAACGGCGACTTGAAGGACTACCGCACGCGTGGCCGTGAGTCGCGGGAGACGGTTTACTTTCGCGGGATGTTCCTGCGCTTGGTGCGCGCGCTGGATTTCCTGACTGCGCAACCGGAGTGGGACGGGAAGACGGTGGTGGTCATGGGTTCAAGCCAGGGCGGTTATCAGGCCATCGTGGCGGCGGGCTTGGACGCGCGCGTGACGTTCTTCGCCGCTGGTGTGCCGGCGGGTTGCGATCACACGGGCATCCTCGCGAACCGCATCAATGGCTGGCCGAAGTTCCTTCCCAGCCCGTCCGCCGCGAAACCCGACCCGAAGGTGGTCGAGGCGGTGCGCTATTACGACACGATGAACTTCGCCACGCGCACCAAGGCCGGGGCGGTGTTCACGGTTGGCTTCATTGACACGACCTGTCCGCCGACTAGCGTGTATGCCGCCTACAACAACGTCAGCGGGCAGAAATCCATCCACAACGATCCCGACTCCGGCCACACCAACACGCCGAAGGCCAGTGAAGCGATGCGCCAAGGGGTGCTGAACCACGTGAAGGCCCAGGCCGCAAGGTAGCTGGAAAACTGTCCCTGAAAAAACGATTCGGGCAGCAGACGCCAAGGAGGTGGGGATGGGGAATCCCTCTGAAGAAACGTGCTGCCGCCCGAATCAAAGCTTCAAATAACTGGGAGGAAACTAGGATGCCGTGCCGCGTTGTCAACCGTGAATTTAAAATATTTTCAAGCCGCCTTTCGGCCCGTGTTTCGGCCGGTTTCCCGCGTTGACCGTGGCGGTTTCGCCGCTACGGTTCACGGCAAAAGCCCGGCCTTGAGCCCAGCGTCATGATTCGCATCCTCGGACAAAGCCAGACCGCCTGCGACGGCCTCCGCCGCCGCGAGGTGCTGCGACTCGGCGGTCTGTCCCTGCTCGGCATGACGCTGCCGGAACTGCTGCACGCCGAGGCCACGCTTCCCGCGAAGCCCGGAAAGGGCAAGGCCAAATCCGTCATCCTGCTTTATCTCTTCGGCGGACCGGCGGTGCAGGAAACCTTTGATCCGAAGTCCAGCGCGCCCCGCGAAATCCGCGGCGAGTTCGGCTCGATTCCCACATCGCTGCCGGGCGTGCATTTCTGCGAACACCTTCCGCGCATGGCGAAGTGGATGGACCGCTCCACCCTCATCCGCTCGGCCACTCACGACCAAAACGACCACAGCGCCGGGATGCTTTACACGATGACCGGCGCGCCCGCCGACAAACTTGAATCGCTCGTGCCCGTGTTGAACACGCAGGCTCCGAGCATGAACGCGATGGTCGAATATCTCGCTCGCGGCCAGACCACCGCGCCTGCGAGCGTGTGGATGCCTTGCAATCCCGGCTGGGGCCAGAAGATCACGCGTCCCGGTCCGTTCGCCGGCTGGCTCGGGCGCAAGTGGGATCCACTCGTGACGGACGTGGAACTGCGCGACACTTACGAGCCAAAGACTTTCTACGATGTCCAGCATCAGGCCGCCGGCAACATCCTCGTGCCCGGCACCAAGCTTCCCGCCGACATCACGCTGGACCGCTTCCACACGCGCCGCTCGCTGGCGGAGCAGTTGCACACACAGGCCGACCGCGTGGGCAACTCCGAGGCTTACGAGCGTTTCGACGCCTATCAGAAACGCGCCCTCGACATCCTCGCAGACAACAGTTCCACCGACAGCGCGTGGCACGCGTTTGATCTCGACAGAGAAAAGCCCGCGCTACGCGACCATTACGGGCGTCACCTCTTCGGCGAATCGGCGCTCACGGCTCGGCGGCTCGTCGAACGCGGCACACGGTTCGTGACGGTTTATTGGGAGTCCTTCGACAAGACGGGCGGCGACCCGACCGCATGGGACACGCACGCGGATCATTTCAACATCTGCAAGAATCACCGCCTTCCGCCGCTGGACCAGACTTACTCCGCGCTCTGTGAAGACCTGCAAGCGCGCGGCCTGCTGGACGAGACGCTCGTCATCGTGATGGGCGAGATGGGCCGTTCGCCGAAGGTCAACCGCAGCGCCGGGCGCGACCATTGGTCGTTCGTCCACAACATCCTGCTGACCGGTGCTGGCGTGAAGCGCGGCTACGTCCACGGCGCGTCCGATGCGAAGGGCGAGCGCGTGACGGACAAGCCGGTCGGCCCGGCGGACTTCATCGCGACGGTGTATGCTGCGATGGGCATTGATCCCGACAGCTTCGTGGAGGACGCAGGCGGGCGGCTACGATCCATCACGCCGGGCGGAAACGTCGTGCGGGAAGTCTTGGCTTAAAGCAAAAAACGGGGCCGGCTTGCGCCGGCCCCGCGTGAGTTTTTGCGTTTAGCCTGGACTTACATGTCCATGCCGCCCGGGCCGTGGTGATCCCCACCGGCGGCCGGCTTTTCCTTCTCGGGCACGTCGGTGATGAGGCACTCGGTGGTCAGAAGCAGGCCCGCGATGGAGCTGGCGTTCTGGAGCGCGGTGCGGGTGACCTTCTTCGGGTCCACCACGCCGGCCTTCACGAGGTCTTCATATTCGCCGCTGGCGGCGTTGAAGCCTTCGTTGCCCTTGCGCTTCTTGATCTCCTGCACGACGACAGAGCCTTCGTAGCCGCCGTTGCTCGCGAGCAACTTGGCGGGCCACTCGACGGCGCGCTTGACAATCTCGACACCGATCTGCTCGTCGGTGTTGGCACCCTTGACGGTGTCAATCGCGGCGAGGCAGCGCAACAGCGCGACTCCACCGCCGGGGACGATGCCTTCTTCGACGGCTGCGCGGGTCGCGTGCAGCGCGTCTTCGACGCGGGC
>CAYZJP010000015.1:0-58311 GCA_964478755.1 uncultured Klebsiella sp. | reverse complement strand
TGTGCATGCCGTTCTATGACGCTCGGGCCTGAGGGGAGTTTCGCAGAGGTCTCAGGTAATTCGTTATGGCAGTGACTGTGCCCTCCACCCGCCTCTTCCTCCTTCGCCACGGCGAAGTCGAGACGCGCTACCACCGCATTTTCGGCGGGCGGATTGACATGGAGCTGTCGCCGCGCGGACACGAGCAGGCCAAGACGCTCGCCGGCTATCTGCAAGGCACGCACTTCAACGCGATCTACGCCAGCCCGATGAAGCGCGCGCAGCAGACGCTCGCGCCGCTGGCCGCGCAGCATGCCAAGCCCGCCATCACGCTGCCGGACTTGCGCGAGGTGGACTTCGGCGACTGGACCGGCCTGAGCTGGCAGCAGGTGCAGGAGCGCTTCGGCGTCAGCGCGTTCGACTGGCTTGCAAAATTGGAAGCCGGCGAAGTGCCCGGCGCGGAATCCGGCGCGCAATACCGCGCCCGTATCGAGCCGTGCCTGAAACAAATACTCCGCGACTGCCCCGGCCAGACTGTCGCGGTCGTGTGTCACGGCGGCGTGATCCGGATGCTGCTGGCGTTGCTGCTCGAACTGCCGCTGCCCAAGCTCGCGCACTTCGACATCGAGTATGCCAGCGTGACCGTTGTCGAGCAGCGTCCGCGCCGCAGCGAGGTCGAGCTGCTGAACTTCACGCCGTGGCGGGATCTGCGGTGAAGGCGCGGGCAAAGCTGAAATGAAACGCGCGCCGCTTGCCAAGATTTCCATCGCCACCTCACGCGAAGCCGAGGAAGCCGTCGCGGAATTGCTGCTGCGCGTGTTTGGTCAGACGCCTTCGGCCTATCTCAATGCCGAGACGGGCGAGACGACGGTCTCGACTTACTTGGAAAAACCGACGCAGTGGAACCCTGCTGTGCAAACGGAGTTGCGTGAAGGTTTGCGCGTCATCGCCGAATGTGGCCTCGACATCGGCCCCGGCGAAATCTCCGCGAGCAAAATTCGACATGAGGACTGGGCTGAGTCGTGGAAGCGGCATTTCAAGCCGCTGGAAATCGGCAGCGCGCTGCTCATCAAGCCGAGCTGGGTGAAACGCAAACCGCGCAAGGGACAGGCCGTCGTCATCCTCGATCCCGGCCTGAGCTTCGGCACCGGACAGCACGCGACGACTTCGTTCTGTCTGAAGCAGCTTTCGGCAGCGCGACGGATGGAGTCGCGCCAGTCGTTCATGGACATCGGCGCCGGCTCGGGAATCCTCGCGATCTCCGCTGCCAGGCTGGGTTACGCACCGGTGCGTTGCTTCGACTTTGATCCGGAGGCTGTGCGCGTGGCGAAGGCGAACGCTTTGCAGAACGGCGTCGCGCACCGCGTGCGGCCCACTCGACAGGATTTGACCAAGCTGCCGCTCACGAGCGCGACGCGTTACGACGTGGTCTGCGCGAACTTGATTTACGATCTGCTCATCGCCGAGCGCGAACGCATCCTGAACCGCGTGCGGCCCGACGGCGTGCTGGTGCTCGCAGGAATTTTGCAGACGCAGTTCACGAAGGTGGAACGCGCCTACTGTCGCTCGGGCTGGCGGCTCTTCGCGACGGAGGTGGAGAAGGAGTGGCAGTCGGGGGCGTTCCAGCGAAGTCGGTAAACAGCGTCAGCGTTCAGTGAACGGCAAGATCGCCTGCGCCCGCTGAAAACTGAATACTGCTCCGTCACTACTGCTTCGGCGCGGCTTTCGCCGGAGCCTTGGGCGCGGGCACTTTCGGTGCCGGCTTGGCCTCGGCCGGAGCATCTGACGTGGCGATCTCGCGGATGTAGAGGTTGCGGAAGTAGAGCGTGCTGCCGTGGGATTGGAGTTCGATCTGGCCGAGCGGGAAGAGCGGCTGCGTGCGATCCCAATAGTTCTCCAGTGTCACGTTGTTCACGACGAGTTCGTCGTTGAGGAAGACGTGGACCTTGTCGCCCACGCAGAGGATGCGGAAGCGATTCCACAGGCCCGGCGCGTGGTCGGCCCACTTGAGCGGGTCGGTCGGGTTCTTCTGGTTGTTGTAAAGTCCACCGGAGCCGATGCGCTTCGGATTGCCGGAGGTGTCGCGTTCCCAAATCTGCACCTGCGGCGTGCCGCGAATGTAGATGCCGCTGTCACCCTTCGGCTGAATCTTCCAGTCACAGAGCATCTCGAAGTCGCCGTAGTCGCGCGTGGTGCAGAGGTTGTGGCCCTTGCCGTCGAAGATGAGCATGCCGTCGGCTGCGCCCCAGTGGGCGGCCATGTCGTCGTCGGCCTTGGCCTGCGCGGCGGCGAGTTCCGCCTTCGGCATCTTCGCGCGCTTGAGGGGATCGGCAACGAGACCCTTCCAGCCTTCGAGGTTCTCGCCGTTGAAGAGACGCTTGAAACCCGTGGGCGCAATGTTGTTCGCGTCGGCGACGGGGAACTCTTTGACGCGAAGGTTGCGGAACTCGACGTAATCGTTGTGGCCGAGAAAACCGAGATGGCCCTTGTCGCGCAACATGCCGGGATGTTTGCGGAGCGTCTCGCGGTCGGTCACGCTGTTGAGGTTCGTGTCCACGATGACCTTGCCGTTGAGCGTGACGCGGATGTGCCGGCCGCGGCAGCAAATCTCCTCCTCGTTCCACTGGCCAACGGGCCGGAGGAAACCGCGTTTGGCGGGCGCGATGAGATAAACAGAGCCGTTGTATTGGCCGGCCTTGAGATTGGCGTATTGCGGAGCGGTGTCGTCGAGCACCTGAATTTCCATGCCGAGATAAGCAAGGCTGCCGGCCTCCATCGGCGCACGGATGGCAATGCCGTTGTTGGAGCCAGGCTCAAGCTTGAACTCGTAGCGCAGGATGAAGTCGGCGTATTCGCGCTCGGTGAGCAAGTTGCCGCCACCGCCTTTGGCGCAAAAGATGACGCCGTCCTTCACGCCGTAGCCGCCGCCCTTGCCGCCGAGCAATTTCCAGCCGGTGAGCGTCTTGCCGTCGAAGATGGGGAGGAAGCCGGCCTCGCGGTTGAAGGTGGCGCAGCCGACGAAGAGCGCAGCGCCGAGCGCGAGCGAGCCGAGGCCGAGGAGAAATTTGCGGGAGGAAAACATGATGTTGAAAATGTGTCGTTGAACCAGTGACGGCAGGCTGTTGGAAAGGTAAATTGGTGTCAAGCGTCGCGCCGGGCGTGCGGTGTGACCTTCACTTCGGAGACTTTGCGGGAGGCTTGGCCGGGGGCTTCTCCTTGAAGGCGGAGCGCAGCAGCCAGTGGCGCTTGAGACCTTGGACCAGCCCGTCGGTGTGGACGATGGCGGCGGAAACTTCGGAGACCAGGTTGGTGTTGGCTTCCACCTGTGCGCTGAGGTTGCTGGTGAGATTCGCAAGGTTGCTCAACGAGCGGTCCAGATTCAGCGCGAGCGCGGTGAGATTCGTGTCGGCGTGCGCGAGCGTCTGGTCGGAGGTCTGCAACACGCGGCGGACGTCGGCGAGCATCAGGTTGGCATTCGTGAAGGTGGCGCGGGCTTCCGTGAGCGTGGAGCGGACGGAGAGGAGGGTTTGCTCGGCGGAGGAGTTGAGGTTCGTGGGCAACAGCCAGGCGCCCAGCGAGCCGGCGGGGTTGGTGAGATTGGCGGTGATGCGATAGACGTTCGAGCTGACGGGATGAAAACTGGCGACGAGGAAATTCGCGTTGCTCACGACGGGCTTCAACTCAGCCACGCGCGCGTCGAGGTTCGTGAGCGTGTGCGTGCTGGTGGAGAGAAGCGCGACGACTTGGTTGGTGAGGTTGAGGATGTTCGGCAGCGCGGTTTCGATCTGGGAGACGAGCTGCTCGGCGCGCTTGGTGAGCGCGAGTGATTCGTCGGCGGGCAGGTAGTAGGGTTTGCCGTGCTGGACGTAGTTCGTGTAACCGCCTCGCTGGTCGATCCAAATCTCGTTGATGTGGGGGCCGTCGAGCTTGTAGGCGGCCTGAAGATTTTTCTTCGAGCCGTCGCGGTTTGTGTAACCGTTCCAGCCGCCGTGGAGTATTTCGAGATAGCGCCCGCCAAGCAGGTCGCCGGCATTCACACGGACCTTTGAGTCGTTCCAAATGTAGCCGATGGAATGGCTGCGCACGATGAACTCCACATAAACGAAGTGACCGTCGAAATACTCCTCCGAGCCGGGCGGCATGGCCGTGATGCGCGTGATCTCGCCCGCATCGAAGCCCATCAGCTTCACCTTGTCGCCCACCTTGAAGCCGCCGGCGTTGTCCACGTAGGTGTAGAAAGGAGCCTTCAAGTCAAACCAGCCCCGGACCTGCGCAGCGTGGTAAAGATAGTAGCCGAAGCCCGACGCGAGCAGCACGGTGGCAATGATGACGAAGACACCCACGGCGTGCTCGACGCGGCTGAGGCGGGTGCGGAGTTGCGGGGTGAGGTCTTGCAGCGCCATGAGTTGGAAAAATCAGACAGCCATGAATTCTTGCAAGGCCGGCGCGCCGCTGGCCGCCAGCTCGTCGCGGCCACCCAAGTCCAGCCAGCGCCGTTCTTGCAACAGCGCGAACCGTCGCGCCCGCGCGCGCCACGGACGCAGGTCGTCTGCGGTGGCGACGAGCGCGAGCGAGCGCCGGCCCAAGCCCGCTTGGCCGGAGTTTAGTGTGTCGAGCGTGTCCAGCCACCAGCGCGTCTCGCGCGGGTCGAGGCCGGCGAGCGGATTGTCGAGCAGGAGCACTTCGGGTTGCAGCACCAGCGCGCGGGCGAGCGCGACGCGCTGCCGCCAACTGCGATTAAGTTGTCCGGTGGCCAGCCGGGCCAGGTCATTCAAGCCCATGAGTTCCAGCACGGCGGCCACAGCGGAGCGCGTTTCCTCCGCCGGACAGTTGTGGTGATAGCGCAGCGGAAGCGCGATGTTTTCCTCCACCGTCATCTGCGCAAAGAGCCGTCCGCCATTCTCGAACACCAGCCCCACGCGCAACCGCGACGCGACCAAATCCGGCTGCGTCAATGAAGTTGTCTCCTCACCGAACAGCAGGTGCCGGCCCGTCGCGGGCCGCTGTAGTCCGGCCACGGTCGTGAGCCAGTCGCTCTTGCCTGCCCAGTTCAGGCCGCCGACGGCCCAGTAGTCGCCCGGACGCAACTGCCAGTTGACGCGCTCCACCAACGCCGTGTCCGGGTTTTGCGCGGAGGCAATGTCCGCGTCCACCAGCTCGATGAGCGGCGGGGAAAAGGCGATTTCAACGGGCGCGTCCATGCTCACATCAGGATATAGACGACGATGAACAACGCGTCCGCGAGCACGCAGCCCACCACGCTCTGCGCCACGGCGCGCGTGGTCGCGTCGGAGACTTCCTCCAGCCGCAGCCGTTGCGCGAGGCCGTGGTAACAGGTCACCACCGCGATGGTCGCGCCATAGGTCAGCGTCTTGAGGCCGAGCAACGCGAAGTCCTGCCACACCAGCGCGCGCGCGAGCTGGCTGAAGTATTCCGCCGGCATCAACGGCACTTCTTGGAGGAACACAAACAGATAACCGCTCACCAACGCCACGAGAACGAGATAAACCGTGAGCGAGAAAATCGCCGCCGCCAGCCCGATGACGCGCGGCATCACGAGATAATGCACCGGGTCAATGCCCAGCGCTTCGAGGGCCTCCACCTCGCCTTGCGCCCGGCTCAGGCCCAGCTCGATCACGATGGCCGTGCCCACGCGCGCCAGCACCAGCAACGCCGCCGCGAGCGGGCCAAGCTCGCGCACCAGCACCGTGACCATCACCGTCCCGGCGTATTGCTCAAGGTGCAGCTTGTTCATCACCGCCACCGTCTGCCCCACGATCACCAATCCGAGCGCCACGCCGAGAAAGATCACGCCCGGCAGCAGCCGCACGCCCGCGCGGTCAACCTGCGCGCGGATCAGCGGATGAATGACCCGCCACGACGCGTTCCATTTGGTGCAGGTCACGCCCAGGGTGATGAGGGCGAACGCGCCGACGCCCTGCGCGGTCTGGAGGAAGCGGAAAATCTGCCGGCCGACGAAATTGAGGTAGCTCCGCGGCAGCGGCAGCGCCGCGACGCCCTGCAACAGCGAGGGAACCGGCGGCGTGACGAAGTCTTTGTCCACAGGCGCAGCTTAGGCGGCGGGCGAAGCGCCGGACAACTGGATTTTCGCCCGTGCCCTCTGCGGCCCGAAAGTTCTCTGGCAGCCAGCCGAGGTTAAGCCAAAGCCAATTCCTGAGCGGCGTTGCGCCTTGCTTTCGCGTCCGACCTTGGCAGAAAGTTTCGCCGCGCGAATTTCGTTCGGCGGCCGGTCGTCGCGATGAACGCGCAGCACAAACGCTTTTTACTATGGACCTGACACGCACCGCTTACGGCACCTGGAGCGGCGGCCGCTTCATGCACTTTGGCCGCGCGCTGGACGAGGATCATTTCCTCCGCGCCATCCGTCATGCTTACAACGAGGGCATCCGCACGTTCATGACGGCGGACGTGTATGGCAACGGCGCGGCGGACGAGATGCTGGGCCGCGCGCTCGATGGATTTCCCCGCGAGAGCTACTGCCTCGTGGGCATCGTGGGCCATGACATTTATCCCGGCGTGCGCGACGGCTCGAAAGGTTTCCTGCGCTTCACCGACGCGCGCCTGCGCAAACCCGACGATTTTTTCAGCTACCTGCGCATGGCCACGGAGAAGGAATTGCAGCGCTGCCGCGCGACGAAGTTTGACTGCCTCCTGCTGCACAACCCCGACTCCATCGGCTATTCGAGCGACGCCGTCTGGTCGGCGATGGAGAAGGTGAAGAGCGCCGGCCTCACCGACCGTCTCGGCATCGCGCCTGGGCCGGCCAACGGCTTCACGCTCGACATCATCCAATGCTTCGAGCGTTTCGATGGTCTCGTGGACTGGGCGATGATCATCCTCAACCCACTCGAACCGTGGCCCGGCATGATGCTCCTTCCTGCCGCTGAGAAGACCGGCGTGAAAATCATCACTCGCGTGGTGGATTACGGCGGGCTTTTCCATGGCGACGTGAAGCCCGGCCACAAGTTCGGCTACGGCGACCACCGCACGTTCCGCGCAGCCGGCTGGGTCGAGGCGGGCAATGCGAAGCTCGACGCACTTCGGCCCTTCGCCGAGAAGCACGGCATCACGATGCTCCAGCTCGCGTGCTTGTGGAATCTCAGCCAGCCCGCCGTTCACAGTGTCATTCCCACGATGATTCAGGAGGAAGGCGCGGACGCGAAGCCCATCGAACAAAAGATTTCCGAGCTGGCGAAACTGCCCGAACTGAAACTCAGCGCCGACGAGTGCGCGCGCATCTTGGAAATCGGCAACAACAAGGGCTGCATGGAACTCAAGGGCGGCAACCCTGCCCACCAAGGCGACCCGCAGCCCGACCGCTGGGCGCTCAACGCCGACCTCGAAGCCGTCGGCCAGCGCTGGGGCGTGGACCCGCGCCGCGACCTGGTCTGCACGATGGGCCACTGAGGAAGTCCGCGTCCGCTCCATCGCGGCGCGCGAGCCGCCAGATTCCCGTTCTTCGGGCCGCAACGAGAGCTTGTAAGTTGGCGGTGGCAGCCTATTTCTTGGTTGCTTTCAGCGGCTCTAAAAACAAACTATCCGCCCATGGCGAGCGCCAACATCAAGACCCTCCAACTAAAGGCTCAACAAGGCGACGCGCACGCCCAATACCAGCTCGGCCACCTTTACACGCGTGGCGAAGGCGTGCCGTTGGATTACTCGCTTGCCGCCGATTACTTGGAGAAGGCCACGCGGCGCGGTCATGCGGACGCGCAGTTTCTTCTCGGTGCATTGTATCAGCAAGGCAAGGGCGTCGCTGCTGATTACGAGAAAGCCGTCGGACTTTACCGCAAGGCCGCTGAACAAGGCCACACGCTCGCGCAGTTCAACCTCGCCTACTGCTACGAAATCGGCGAGGGCGTGGAGAAAAATCCCGGCGAGGCGCTGATCTGGTATCGCAAGGCCGCCGACTCCGGCGACGAGGACGCGCGCCAGGCCATCGTCGAGCTGGAGAAGACGCTGCCCAAGTCCGTGTCGGCTGCGCCAAGTCCGTTCACCCGACCCGCGCCGTCGAAGGAGCCGGAGGTGGAGGCGGTGCTTTCCACCGCGCCACCGGCGGCGAGCACTCCCGAACCTGCGCCCGTTCTCCCACCCGAGCCTGCCGCGCCGGTTTCCTTTTCGCTCCCGCCGCAAGAGTCTGCGCCCATGCCTGCGCCGACCTTCACCGCCAGCTCCTCTCCAGCACCCGATGACCCGCAGGCGAAGATGGTGGCCGAGGCCGAGGCTGGCGACGCCAACGCGCAGTTCGACCTCGGCATCGCCTACGTCAACGGCATCATGGGCCAGCCGAACTACGAGACGGCGGTGAAATGGATCCGCCGCGCAGCGGAGCAGGGCTTGCCCGAGGCGCAGTTCGCGCTGGGCGCGCACTATCATCGCGGCGAGGGCGTGTCGCAGGATTACACGCAGGCCGTCGAGTGGTATCGCCAGGCTGCGCTGCAAGGCAACGCCGCCGCGCAGTTCAATCTCGGCTACTGCCACGAGATCGGCGAGGGCGTTCCGAAGAACCGCGACGAGGCGGTCGCGTGGTATCGCCGCGCAGCCGCGCAGGGCGACCCCGAAGCGAAGGCCGCACTGCAAGATTTGACCAAGGGCGAGGCTGACCCCGAGGCCGAAACAGTCATTTCCACGCAAGCGCAACCCGCGCCCGCTCCCCAACCGGAGCCTGCACCAGTTCCCGAGGTCGCTCCAGTGGAAGAGGTGAAGCCCGAGAAGATCGAAGTTGTCGCCGAGCCACCGGCGCCTGCATCGGAGCCGGAACCCACACCCGCGCCCGCGCCGGTGCCAACGCCGGTGCCCACCGCCGCCGAATCCGCTGTGACGACCCTTATGACGCGGGCCGCCTTCGCGATGCCCGCGCCGGAGCCCGCGCCCGCGCCGGTTTACGCTCCACCGACGCCGATGCCGCAGCCGGTGTTTGCCGCACCGAAGCCGACCAGTCCCGGCACGACCTTTATCACGCAGCCGCAGTTCGCGCCGCCTCCGCAGGCGATGCCCGCGCCGGTGTTCACCGAGGCGACGTTCGTCCCACCGCAGCCGGTCAGCGCGCCGGAGCAGATCGTCGCGCCCGCCTTCGAGGAAACCGAATCGCTCATGGGCGTCGCGCAGCAGGCCAATCCCTTCGAGCAATACGCGCTCGGCCAGAAGTATCTCATCGGTGACGGCGTGCCGCAGGATTTCGTGGCCGCCGGTATGTTGATCCAGCTCGCCGCCGAGAATGGCAATCCCGAGGCGCAGTATTCGCTCGCCGAGCTTTGCACGCGTGGCCAGGGCGTGCCCCAGAACTACGCCGAATCCATTGTGTGGTTCCACAAGGCCGCCGAGCAGGACCACGTCGGCGCGCAGTTCACGCTCGCCACGAAGTATGAGCTGGGCGAGGGCGTGCCACAGGATTACGCCGCCGCCGCGCGCTGGTATCAACGCGCCGCCGACCGCAACAACGCCTCGTCGCAATACGCACTCGGCTGCCTCTACCAAAAGGGCCAGGGTGTCGTGCAGGACCAGGTGACTGCCGCGCGCTGGTTCCTCCAGTCCGCAAACCAGGGCAACGTCAGCGCGCAGCACAAACTCGGCGTCTGCTACCAGCATGGCCACGGGATCGAGCAAGATTTCGGAAAGGCGGCGCAATGCTTCCACGCCGCCGCGAACCAAGGGCATCTCGAATCCAAATTCCTCCTCGCACAGTTGCTGCGCCAAGGTCTTGGCGTCGAACGCGACGTCAACCAGGCCTACACGCTCTACCGCGCCGTCGCCGACAACGGCCACGCAGGCGCGCAGTTCTTCACCGGCTACTGCTATGAATTCGGCGAGGGTGTGGCGCAGGATTTCGCGGAGGCCACCGGCTGGTATCGCCTCGCCGCCGATCAGAACGAGCCCAACGCGCAGTTCCGACTTGGCTTCTGCACCGAGTTCGGCCGCGGAGTGCTGCAATCGCATCAGGCCGCCGTCGCGTGGTATCGCAAGGCCGCCGATGCCGGACACGCTGAGGCGCAGGCGCGCTTGGGTCGGTGCATTGATCGCGGACTCGGCACGCTCCAGGACTTCGCGGAAGCCGCGAAGTATTTCCGCATGGCCGGCCAGCAAGGCATTCACGAGGCGCAGGCGCGGCTCGCACAGTATTGCGATCTCGGCCTCGGTGTCGCGCAGGACCAGCAGGAGGCCGTGAAGTGGTATCGCCTCAGCGCCGAAGCCGGCATCGCCGACTCGCAGGCACGGCTCGGGCAATTCTTCGAGGCCGGCCAGGTCGTGCCGCAGGATTACACGGAGGCGGTGAAGTGGTATTCGCGCGCAGCAGAGCAGGCGCACCTTGACTCGCAGTTCCGCCTCGGCAACTGCCACGAACTCGGGCGCGGCGTCGCGCAGGATTACGTGGAGGCCTACAAGTGGTATAACCTCGTCGGCGCGTTTGGCTACCAGCGCGCGGTCGAGGCGCGCGACAAGGTCATGCGCCTCATGAGCCCGTGGCAAATCACTGAAGGCCAGAAGCGCGCCTCCGAAGCCTACAAGCTCGTCCGCCAGAAGCTCGCCGCCGGCAAGGAAGCCGCCGACAAGCTCAAGGAAGTGCTCGGAAAGAGGTAGCCGCGAGAGGCGCAAAGGGGGGGCGCGGCCTTCAGGCCGCAGAAATATCCAGCCTCCCGTGATGCGCGACCAAACTTTCTGAGGTATGAACGCCGCGCTCCGTCGCGTGATGCCCCCTCGCCCGCGTAGTGGCTCCTTCCGAGTCCGGGTTGAATTGTCCCTCACGCCGCTGAGTCGGTAGTGGAACTCCGTTTCGCCAACGCGCATGTCACTCACCCTCTTCGCCCGCCTCCAGTTCATGGTGTTCCTGCACTACTTCGTGTGGGGCACTTGGTATGTCACGATGGGCACTTACCTGAACTCGACGCTCAAGTTTCCTGGAAGCGAGATCGGCCTGGCCTACGGCTCGACGGCCATCGGCGCGATGGTGTCGCCGTTCTTCGCGGGCATCGTCGCCGACCGCTTCTTCGCCACGCAGCGACTGCTCGGGACGTTGCACCTCATCGGCGCTGCGCTGCTCTGGCATGTCTCGACGCTGAAGACCTTCGGCCAGTTCTACCCCGTGCTCATCGCCTACACCATCAGCTACATGGCGGGACACGGGCTGACGAACGCGCTCACGCTGCATCACTCGAAAAACCCGGCGAAGGAATTCCCGCTCGTCATGCTCATGGGCAGCGTGGGCTGGATCGCCGCCGGCCTCACCGTGAGCTGGCTCAAGTTCGAGGACAACGCCGGCATGTTCCAGCTCGCGGCGGGCGCGGCGCTGGTGATGGGCCTCTACTCGTTCACGCTGCCGCACACGCCGCCCAAGGGCGCGGGCGCGCCCGTCAACGCCCGCACCATGCTCGGCCTCGACGCGCTCAAGCTCATGCGCGACCGCTCGTTCTGCACGTTCATCATCTGCTCGTTCCTTATCTGTGTGCCGCTGAGTTTCTACTTCAGTTGGATGAACGCCTTCATGAACGAGCTGAAGATCGGGAACGCCGCGGCCAAGATGACCGTCGGGCAAGTCTCCGACGTCGTCTTCCTCCTGCTGCTGCCGTTCCTCCTCAAACGGCTCGGCGTGAAAGGCATTCTCATCCTCGGCATGGTCGCGTGGACGGTGCGTTTCGGACTGCTCGCGCAATTCCCGCAGTCGGCGGACGCGGCGTGGATGCTGTTCGTCGCCATCGCCGTCCACGGCATGTGCTACGACTACATCTTCGTGATGGGCCGGATGTATGTGGACAACCGCGCGAGCGTGGACATTCGCGCCGCGACCCAAGGCTTCCACGCGTTCGTGACGCTGGGCGCGGGCATGTTCGTCGGGTCGTGGCTCTCCGGCGTGGTCGGGCAGCACTACACGGCGGCGGGCGGAGCGACGCACACCTGGTCCAGCATCTGGCTCGTCCCGGCGGTGATGTCGATCGTGTTGATCTTCGTGTTCGCGGTGTTGTTCAAGGACAACGCTCCGCCAGCCAAGCCTGTGCAAGCCGGTTAAGACTTCCGAGTCACCTCGTCGGCTTCAAGAAGTGCTCGAAGAACGCGACGAGCTGCGCGTTGGACTCGTCGTTGGGCGAGTGGTCCTTGCGGTTGGTCATCGCGACGCGATTCTTCACCCCAAGCAAGTCGTTCACTGCGATCGTGTGGTTCAGGGGGATCCAGCGGCTTGGCGAGTCTTCGCTGCCGCCACTGACGAGGAACGGGCGCGGAGCCATGAGCGCATGGACTTCGTGCAGGTCACGGCCCGTTTCCATCATCGTCTTGTAAGCGCCGGTGCGCGGGCTGTCCGCCGTGATGAGGCCGGGCTTGCGCGTCACCTTCGGGTCGCGACCCAGATACCACGGCTCCCAGTAGTTCACGTTGCCGCGCGGCTCATCGAAGACGATGCCCGGATCGCTCCACACGGCGGCGGCGAACTTGTCATAGAAGCACGACGCGAACATCGCCCACTTGCCGCCGTAGCTGTGGCCGGCGACACCGATGCGTTTGGAATCAACTTGCGGCAAGTTCGCCAGCGCGTGCCAGCAGTTCGCACCGATATAACCGAGGAAGGAGAGCGGTTGCCAGACTTCGCGGCCTGGCTCGGGCTTGCGCGCGTCGCCGCCGGGCGAGCCGATGCTGAGGGAAACGAAGCCTTTGCGCGTGAGCTGCGCAGCGAAGTCGCGGCCCGGACTCTTGCCGAGGCCGATGCTCGTCTCGGGCTCATAGAACGGCACGAGCACGGCGGGAAACGGCCCCTTGCCGTCGGGGATGAGCAGCCACGCCTCGCCGGAGACACCGGGCGCAAGCTCAACGCGAACACGGTGTTGGGTGAAGTTGTCGCGGTGGCTCTCCGCGAGGAATTCCAACTTTGGCTTTTCGAGCACCGGCGGCCACGCGCCCATCAGTCCGTGCCATTGCGCGAGGATCTCCGCGCGTCGGCGCGGCCAGTCGGCGGCGGATTTCACGCGCGAGCCGTCGTTGAAAAGCAGCGGGGAACGGTAGCTGCCAAATTGCCCGGCGAATTCGGCGGGCGGAGTGAAGAAGGGCGTGATGATCTCCGTGGACGAGGGCGCGGCTTGCACACTTGCCGCGCCAAGCAGGGTGAGGAAAGCGATTTGTAAGAAGGGACTGGCCGTGGCCGTGGTAGGGCTTGATTTCATGCCTCACTTCGACGACGCGGGGGCGGATTCCTTGGCGGGAGTTTCTGAAGTCGTCGCAGGCGCGTTCTTCTTCTCCTCCATCTGCCACGAGAGCAAAAACATCAGTCCCACACCGATGCAGATGCCACTGTCGGCGACGTTGAACGCGGGAAAGCCGGCCTCGTTCCCGCTGCGCGTCTGCAGGTGGAAGTAGAGGAAGTCCACGACGTGCTTGTGCACAAGCCGGTCCACGACGTTGCCGACGATGCCGCCAAACATCAGGCCGAGCGCCCATTGGCCGAGCCGCTGTTCGATGCCGAAGTGGTGGCGCGTGAGGAAGAGCGCGAGCAGCGCGACCATTGCGATGATGGTGAGCAGCTCGTTGTTGTTGTGAAACATGCTCCACGCCGCGCCGGTGTTGCCCCAGTGGACAAACTTGAAGAAGCCCTCGACCACGACGCGCTCCTGCGCGTAGCCAAGCCAGTTCAGCACGGCGAACTTCGTAAGCTGGTCCAGCACCAGCGTCACCGCGGCCACGAGTGCCATGCGGCGGTTGGGGGTCAAGGTCATGCGCCGCGTGTTTAGCTGGTTGTCAGCGGGAAGACAATGCCCGGCTGTGCAGCCATTGCACGCCGTTGCCCACGCCGCACACGATGCCCAGCAGCGCGACATCCGTCGGGCCGACGGGCAGGTCCGACTGATACGCCAGCACGAAGCCGGCGACCGACGCGAGCCCGCCGAGCACGCTCGAAGCGACAACGAACTGCCGCATCGTCCCGACGAAGGGCCGCACCGCGAGCGGCGGCAAGAGCAGGAAACCAAACGTCACCAGCGGCCCGACCGCGATGACCGCGACCGAAATCGCGAGGCCGATCAGCAAATAGAGCAGCAGGTTCCAGCCGAATACCCGCTTGCGCAACGTGAGCGCCAGCTCGCGGTCGTAGGAGACGAGGATGATTTCCTTGCGGAAGATCCAGAGCACAAACAGCACGGCGGCGAGCGTGCCGAGCGTGAGTTTCAAGTCCGTGTTGGAGATGGCGATGATCTCGCCCTTGAAGAGATTGAGCCAGCCGCGCTCGGCGGTCGGACACTTCGCGAGCAGGAGCAGGCTCGCGGCGGCGGACAGCACATAAGCCGCGCCGACACGCGCCTCGTTCCACGCGACGTGGCGCTGCTCTAGGAAGGCCAATGCCGTCACCGCGAGAATGGAAAACGTCAGCGCCCCAACGAACGCGAGCGAGTGCTCATCGAACGCGCCGTGCTCGACGTGAATGTGCCCGAGCGCGTGCAGGGAGAGCGCCAGCGCTACACCCGTCGAGGAAAGCTGCGGCAGAGCCACACCCATGAACACCATCCGCCGCAGCACGAGAAACACGCCGACAACCGGACACGCCAGCCCGATGATGACGCTGGTGTAAAGCGCATCGCGCAGCAGGAACGACGGCGAGAGAACTTCGGTGAAGACGTTCATGCTACGCGCTCAAATTAGATGCGGCCTCGAAGCTCACCTTCCCATCCACCACACGCAGCACGTCGGTGGCATGCTGGCGCGCGAGCGGGAGGTCGTGGTTCACCATGAGAATCGTGAGGTGTCGCTCGCGGTGGAGGCGCGAGAGCAGTTCCATCACGGCCTGTGTGGCTTCGGGGTCAATGCCCGCCGTGGGTTCGTCAAGCAGGAGAACTTCCGACTGTGTGGCGAGAGCGCGGGCGATGAGCACGCGCTGCTTTTGTCCGCCGGACAAAACGGAGAAGGCCTTGTGCTCCAAGTCCGCCGCACCCGTTTGCGCGAGACAGTCGCGTGTGAGCTTGCGCTCCGCATCCGTGAACGTGCGTCCTATCGCGAGCCACCTGTAAGTCCCCATCAGCGCGACCTCGAACGCCGAGAGCGGCCACACGGAGTCGAGGCTGTCGCGCTGCGGCACGTAGCCAAGCACAGGCGGCTCGCCGTTCACGCCGGACATTTCCACGCGACCAGCGACCGGCGGGAGAATGCCCGCGAGTGTTTTGAGCAAAGTAGTTTTGCCGGAGCCGTTCTCTCCGACCATCGCGGTGAAGCGCCCGCGCGGCAGGGCAAACGTCAGCCCGTTCAACACGGCCTTGCCGTCGTAGCCGACGGCGGCGTCGGTGAGCCTGGCCCACGAGGATTGCGCGGCGTCGGTCATGGTTGCACGGCCTTGACCAAGGTGCGGACGTTGTAGTCAATGAGGTCGAGATAGGTCTTCGCCTCGGGCACGCCGCCGACCATGATGGCGAGCTTCACGACTTGCGCGTCGGACTGCCCGGCGATTTGCTTTGGCGTCTTCTCGGAGAACTGCGGCTCGCGCACGACGATTTTCACCTGCTCTGCTTTCATCTGCGCGACGAGGTCAATGATGTGCCGGGGCGTCGGCTCGACGCCGGGCCGCAGCTCGATGGTGCCGGCGTAAACCAGCCCGTAGCGCGCGGCGAAGTAAGGCCAGTGGTTGTGATACGAGACGAACTTCACGCCATGCAACGGAGCGGCGAGTTTCTCCAGTTCGGCAATCCTCGCGTCGAGCCTGGCGAGGTAAGCATCGCGGCCCGCGTTGAACTCAGCGGCGTGAGCGGGCCAGTTTTGCGCGAGCCGGTCGGCGATGTTCTTCACGATCACGCGCGCTTGCACGGGGTCGAGGTTGTAGTGCGGGTTGCCGGCGGGATGCTGCTCGCCCTCGGATTTGCTGAGGTTCTTTGGCACTTCGAGCGGTATGAGGCCGGCGGAAGTTTCGAGATAGCCGGGCTTGCCGGGCAGGATGCGCGGGTTTTGGCTGGCCTCGAGCAGCGCCGGGAGGAAGGCGTGCTCCATGTCCAGGCCGAGCGCGATGACGAGGTCGGCGCGGTTGAGCTTTGCGGCGTGGCTGGGCTTCACCGGCACGTAGTGCGTGTCTTCGACGCCGATGGCGATGCTCTCGACTTCGACGAGCTTGCCGCCAATTTCACGGGCGAAGTCCGCGAGGTCAGGAATGCTGGTGACGATGCGAATGGCGGCGTCTGCTTTGCTCGCAGACACGAGCAGCGCGGCCAGCGCGAGTGAGCGGAGGAAGTTTTTCATTGGGCGAAGAGTTTTGAAAATGCACTCGGTTCAACGGTCACGGAAGCCATGCGAGTGGCTGCCGAGGACGTAAATCCACTGGAGATAAACCGCGTGGTCGTCCGCGCGACCGGAGGCGCGACGCTCATCGGTGAAGCTGTATTGCAGGCGCAGCATCTGCGTCTCAGAGGGCTTCCATGTGAGATAGGGCGAGTAACGGAACGTGTCCGGCTGCGCGTAGGGCGCGACGGCGACGCCAGGCAGGTTCTGCACCCAGTCAAACAGAAAGCCGGCGGTCCACTCGCGGTCAATCTTTGCAGCGAGGTAGCTGTAGAGGCCCATCGTGTTCACGCGACCGCGAAACTCGTCGCCGGAAAGTGCGGGCGCGGGCTTGGCGGGATCAAGCGAACCGTTCGGGTCAAAGAGAAAGTCACCCTGGTTGAACAGCAGTTCCGTGCCCCACTCGAAGCCGCGATACGCAGCGGCATCGAGCGGCTGGTAACGCAGCGTCAGGTCCGTGCCAGCGACTTTGCGCCGCTTCTCCGTGAGTGTGCTGCCGTCGGCCTGCACGAGCGCGCCGCCGCGGCTGTCGGTGCGGTCGGTGAGCAAACCGGACACACCGCCTTCGAGCGTGAAGTTCGGCGTGAGTTCCCAGAAGGACGAGAGGTGCGTCCAGAACGTCAGCTCGTTTGCGGTGCGGAAGGTGCCCGGATTCGCCACCGCCGCGCTGCCGAGCTGCGTGCCCACGCCGGCGGCGAGGTTGATGTAATGGCTCGTGGGCAGGAGCCAATTCACTTCGAGGCCGTCCGCGCGCGACTCGCCGCCGATGAAATTGTCGAGCACGAGCGGGCGGTTGACGAACGGCAGCTCGTGGTCGTGGCGGAATGAGAGCCGCCCGAAGTCCGCGAAGAACCGGCCCGCGCGCACAGTGAGGTTGCCGGGCAGCGCGGTCGTGATGAGCGCGGCTTCCTCGATGCCGAGCGCGGCTTCGCCCTTCGTGTCGGCACTGCCGTTGACGACGAGATAACCCTTGGCAAACGGGTCAATCGCCGCCTGCAACGTCAGTTCGCCTGAGCGCAGATTTGCGTCGAAGCCGCCGGGCCGCGGGCCGCCGTTCTTGTCGCTGCCGGTGCTGCGATAGCCGAAGACCGTCTCGCCGACGAAGCCGAACGCGGGGTTGAACTGGCCGGCGAAGGCTTTCTTCGACGACTCGGTGAGCGCGTCCACGCGCTGCTGCAACTCCTCGACCTTCGGTTCGAGCGTCACGCTCTTCGCGCCGGGATAGGCCGGCTGGCCCTTGAGGATTTCGATTTGTTTCTTGAGCGACTCGATTTGCTCCGCCTGCTGCTTCTGGACGCGGAGTAGTTCCTCCAACTGCTTGCCGAGTGCGGCAGGAGTTGCTTCCTGCGCTGCGAGCGACAGCGCACCCGCAGCAAGGGCGGAAGACAGGCCCACAAGTTTCCAAAGTTTCATTTCACTGCTTCAAAGAAGCCGCGCCATGCGGCACGGCGGATTCACTGCGACGGACAGACTGACAACCACGCGAGGTGAGGTCAGGCCGTCGGCGGTGCGCGCCCGGCGGGGAGGAGCTGGGAAACTCGCGGAAGGAAAAGTGAACGGGGCGGCGCGGGCGCGATGGCCGCAGCCAGCAAAGCATCGGGGAGCGGTGCGTCCACGACGGGCAGGATCACCTTGCCCTGGCCGAAGTGCTTCACGACGCAATCGTGGTCCGGTGCGTCCGTGTGTTCGTGGAGGCAAGCGTGGGCCGCCGGAGAAACCGCGAGGAAACCAAGCACCACCACCGCGCACGCCACCGTCAACGCGACCAGAAATCGCGGCAGCGAAAAGCGGGGCGGACTTGGACGGCGCGCTTGCAAGCGTTGGCAACCAACCAGAGGCAAGCGTTTGAGGCAAGCGGTTTTTGGGCGCGAAACCTCCCCTTTCCTTCCCCAGCGCCGTCCGGCAAGCTCCGCCCATGCCGTTTGAAAAACTAGGTTTGTCTCAGAGCGTGCTCGAAGGTGTGAAGGCCATGGGCTACACGGACCCGACACCCATCCAGCTCCGCGCCATCCCGCTCGTGATGGAGGGCCGTGACATCATCGGCAGCGCGCAGACGGGCACGGGCAAGACGGCTGCGTTTGCCCTGCCCATCCTCACGCGCCTGAACACTCACGAGCGCAACGCGCGCGCGATCATCCTGGAGCCGACGCGCGAGCTGGCGTCGCAGGTCGAGACCGCATTCCGCGACTACGCGCGCTTCACGAACTTGACCGTTGCTGTCATCTACGGCGGCGTCGGCTATCAAAAGCAGCTCGACGCGCTCAAGACCGGAGTGGATGTCATCGTCGCGACACCCGGCCGTTTGCTCGACCACATGGAGCAAGGCAATTGCAACCTCGGCCACATTCAGCACCTCGTGCTCGACGAAGCGGATCGGATGCTCGACATGGGTTTTCTTCCCGACGTTAAGCGCATCCTCCAGAAGTGTCCGGCGCAGCGGCAGTCCATGCTTTTCTCCGCGACCATTCCGCCGGCGATTGAAACGCTCATCCAATGGGCAATGAAGAACCCGGAGACCATCGAGATAGGCGCTCGCCGCTCGCCTGCTGAGACCGTCAAGCACGTCATCTATCAGGTCAGCGACACGCAGAAGACCGACCTCCTGCTCGAACTTCTCAAGCGGGTCAACTACGACTCCGTCATCATCTTCTGCCGCACCAAGCACGGAGCTGACCGCGTCGCTCATACTTTGCAACGCGACAACCACGCCGTCGCCATCCTCCACTCCAACCGCACGCAGGCCGAACGCGAGCAGGCCCTCGACGGTTTCCGCAAGGGCAAATACGAAGTCCTCGTCGCCACTGACATCGCCGCGCGCGGCCTCGACATCGCCAAGGTCAGCCACGTCATCAACTACGATGTGCCGCAGCACCCGGAGGACTACGTCCACCGCATCGGGCGCACCGGCCGCGCGGAGAACACCGGCGACGCCTTCACCATCATGGTCGCCGAGGACGCGATGCACGTCTTCTCCATTGAGCGCTACATCGGTCGGACCATCCCGAGGGAGAAACTGGAAGGCTTCAACTACCGCTACACCGCCCTCTTTGAAGCGGACAAGCCCGGCGCGCCCAAGCCGCACGAGCGGAAGGTGCAGATGGCGCGCATCGGCGGCGGCTACTTCTTCGGCGCACGCAAGCGTCGGCGTTGAGGCCGCGCCCGCTCGCTCACGCGAGCATCTTCGAGACGACCTTCGCCCCTTCGAAGCCGGTCAGCTTGAAGTCCAAGCCCTGCGAGCGATACGTAAGCCGCTCGTGGTCGAACCCGAACTGCTTGAGGACGGTCGCGTGCAGGTCGTGGACGCTCACCGGGTCGCGCACGATGCCCCAGCCGATTTCATCCGTCTCGCCGATGACCTGGCCGCCCTTGATGCCGCCACCGGCCAGCCACATCGAGAAGGCGAACGGGTGATGGTCGCGACCGGTGACGTCTTTGTTGCTGACCCGGTTTTCGCCGAGCGGAGTGCGGCCAAACTCGCTCGCCCAGATCACCATCGTGTCGTCGAGCATCCCACGCTGCTTCAGGTCGCGGACGAGCGCGGCGATGGGCTGGTCCGCCATGCCGGCGCAGAAGGGCAGTTCCTGGTTGATGTTGCTGTGGTGGTCCCACGATGCGTGCAAGAGCGTGACGAAGCGCACGCCGCGCTCGACCATGCGGCGCGCGAGCAGGCAGTTGCGTGAGAAGGTGGAGTAAGTTTCCGGCCCGCCGCCGCGCCCGCCGGGGTTCTCGCGGGACTTCCGGCCCACGCCGTAGAGGTCCAGCGTGGCCTGCGATTCCTTGCTCAAGTCCATCAGCTCGGGCGTCGCGGCCTGCATCCGGCCTGCGAGTTCATACGCGCCGATGCGCGAGGCGATTTCGGGGTCGGCGACGTGCTTGTGACGAAGTCGGTTCAAGTCGCCAATGGCGTCGAGGCCGAGGTGCTGCATCTCGTCCGTGAAGCCCGGCGGGTTGCCGAGGTTCAGCACCGGGTCGCCCTGGTTGCGGAAGAGCACGCCCGCGTAGGTGCTGGGCAGAAAGCCGCTCGTCCACGCGCTCGCGCCCGCGCTGGAGCCACGGCCCGCGTGCAAGACGACATAGGCTGGCAAGTCGCGCGACTCGTTGCCGAGGCCGTATGCGAGCCATGCGCCGAGCGTCGGCCGCCCGAACAGCGGCGAGCCGCAGTTCATCATGAGCTGGCCGGGATGGTGGTTGAACTGCGTTGTGTTCATCGAACGCACCAGGCAGATGTCGTCCGAAATGCTGCCGATGTGCGGGAGCAAATCGCTCAGCCCCATGCCACACTGGCCGTGCCGCGTGAACTTGCGCGGGCTACCCATGAGGCGCACGCCCTCCTTCTTGATGAACGCGAAGCGGACCTTCTCCAGCATCTCGTCCGGCAGCTTCTGGCCGTTCATCTCGTTGAGCTTCGGCTTCGGGTCGAAGAGGTCAATGTGACTCGGCGCGCCCTCGAAGTAGATGAGGATGCAGTTCTTCGCGCGCGGCTTGAAATGCGATGCGCGCGGCGCGAGCGGCTCGGCGAGAGGTGTGGCGTAACCTTTCTCCGCGAGCAGCGACGCGAGCGCGAGCGTGCCCATGCCGGTGCCGGCGAGGAAGTCACGGCGCGTGAGGTTGACGACTTCGGAGGGAGAGAGGTCGGGGCGGGAGTTCATGGGCTGGTCAAATCAGGGATGCGCGTGCAGTGGCGCTCCTCTCATTAGCACCGGGCTTCAGCCCGGTGACACGCGGAACCAAGAGTGTCCCAGCCGCTTCAGCGGCTTTCCGCACGGGCGAAGAAGCCGTTAAAACGGCTGGGCCATCAAGTTGTCGGGCTGACACCCGGCTGAAGCCGGGTGCTAATGAGAGAGCGGCGGTATGCATGGTTGGTTCAAGGCATTTGGCTTAATCGCGCGTGAAGAACTCATCCAAGTTCAGCATCACCCGCCCCAGCGCGACTAGCGTGGCCTTCTCGGCAACTTCCGGTGCGGGCTTGGCGGCACCGGCGATTTTCGCCGCGCCGTCGGCGTTCGCCTGCGCGAGCTTGAGCTGCGCTTCGTAGAGTTTCAGCAGGCGGCTCAACTCCTCCGCGCTCGGCGGGCGGGCCAGCGCGCGCTCGAAGCCGTGGCGGATGCGCTCGGCTGGGTCCGCCGTGGGCACCTCGGCCATGCGCTCGCCGAGAGCCTGCGCGCACTCGAAGAAGACGGGGTCGTTGAGCAGCGTGAGCGCCTGAAGCGGCGTGTTGCTGCGCTCGCGGCGCGTGCAGGTCGAGTTCGAGTCGGGCGCATCGAACGTCATCAGCATCGGATACGGCACGGTGCGCTGAAAGAAGATGTAGAGGCCGCGCCGGTTCTTCTCGTCGCCCTTGCTCTCGGTCCACTTCACGGAGTTCGCGTAGCCGAGCGCGGCGATGTCGGCGGGCAACGGCGGGCGGATGCTCGGGCCGCCAATCTTCGGGTTCAGCAGGCCACTGACGGCAAGGTAGGCATCGCGCACCGTCTCGGCCTCGAAGCGCAAACGGTTCTGGCGCGCGAGCAGAAGGTTGTTCGGGTCGCGCTCCTGCAATTCGAGGCGGTTGATTGAGGATTGTTTGTAGGTGGCGCTGGTGACGATGGACTTGATGAGCTGCTTGCGGCTCCAGCCAAGGCGCGGAAACTCCGACGCGAGCCAGTCGAGCAGTTCCGGGTGAGTAGGCTTCTCGCCCTGCTTGCCGAAGTCCTCGACTGTCGCGACGAGGCCGCGGCCAAAGAGGTTTTTCCAGACATGGTTCACCGAGACGCGCGCCGTGAGTGGGTTCTCCGGCGCGAAGAGCCATCGCGCGAGGTCAAGCCGGTCGGGCTGCGCGGCGCGCGGCTTGAGCGGATGCAATACGGCGGGCACGGCGGCGTGAACTTCGATGCCCTTGTCGAGGAAGTTGCCGCGAATGTGGATGAAGGTCTTGCGCACGCCCGGCTCCTCGGCGAGCACGGCGGGGGGGGGGGGGGGCGGGACGGGAGCTTTCTTTGCGTGTTCGTCGGGGGCGGCGTGGAGCTTTCGGCCTTGCTCGTCCACCTGCTCGCGGAAGTATTTGGCAAGCGCCTCAAGCTGCTTCGACGTGCGCTGGTCGGGCTTCGCGGCAAGCGCGCCAGCAACCGCATCCGGCGTGAAGTCCGGCTTCAGCGGGCCACTGCCGTCCGTGGCGGAGAGCCGGAACTGGCCGAGTATGAAGGATTCTTTGTATTGGTGATCCAGCGTGAAGACGAGCCGCGCGCCTTCGGGCACGTCGAGCGGCGACTTCAATTCGAAGACCGCGACATGCGACTTCTGCTGCTGTGGCGAGATGGCCCAACCGGAAGCGTCCTCGCCCTTGAGTGCGTCCTCGACCGGGAACTTCGCCTGCGAGAAATCCGCCTTCGCGTTGTGCAGCTCGATTTCATTTCCGTCAAACTGGCCGGGCACGAAGAGCTTCACGGCAAACTTCGTCAGCACGAAGTTGCCGTCCTTCGAGCGGCCCACGCCCTTTTTCGGTGCGGGATCGTCAATCGCTTCGAGGCGGAAGCCGGTGAGGTGCCTGAGCGCGAGCTTGGCTTCGACGGTGTAAGTCTCCTTCGCCGGGACCATGCCACTGGCGGTGATGACGGCTTCCTTGTCGGACTTGAGCGTCGCGCCGCTCTTCGCGGCGAGCTTGTCCGGCGTGAGGGCGTGCCAAGGGATAGCGTCAAGCGAAGCGGTCTTGAGCCAAGCGTCGAGCTTGGGCGTCAATTCGCTCTCCGCGTAAGCGTCGAGCTCAGCTTTCAGTTTCGTGGCTTCGGCATTGTGAGACTTCTTCGCCTTGTCGTAGGCAGCCTGCTCCTCAACGCCGGGTGCCGGGATGCTCTTCTCGTTCGCGTTGTTGAAGAAGGCGAAGAGCGAGTAGAACTCGCGCTGCGTGAAGGGATCGTATTTGTGCGAGTGGCATTCGCAGCAGCCCATCGTCGAGCCGAGCCAGACCGTGGCGGTGGTGCTCACGCGGTCCACGACGGCCTTGCAGCGAAACTCCTCCTGGTCGGTGCCGCCCTCGGTGTTCGTGAGCGTCTGGCGGTGGAAGCCGGTGGCAACCTTCTGCGCGTGCGTGGCACCCGGCAGCAGGTCGCCGGCGAGCTGCTGGATGCTGAACTGATCGAAGGACAGGTCGTCGTTGATCGCCGCAATGACCCAGTCGCGGTAGGTGTAGGCGAACGGCCGCGCGGTGTCCTTCTCGTAGCCGTCGCTGTCCGCGTAGCGCGCGAGGTCGAGCCAATGGCGGCCCCAGCGCTCGCCGAAGTGCGGCGACGCGAGCAGGCGGTCCACGAGCTTTTCGTAGGCGGCGGGCGAAGTGTCAGCGACGAACGCGCGGACTTCCTCCGGCTTCGGCGGCAGGCCGAGCAAGTCAAATGTGAGGCGGCGAATCAACGTGGGCCGGTCGGCTTCCGGAGAGGGCGCGATCTTTTCTTTCGCAAGCCGGGCGCGGATGAAGGCGTCTATGGGATTGCCAATTGCCGATTGCCGATTGCCGATTGGGGGAACTGCCGGGCGCATCACCGGCTGGTAGGCCCAGTGGTCGGACTTCTTCACCACCACCTTGGCGTCTTCCGGCCAGTTCGCACCCGCGTCAATCCACGCGCGCACCTTGCCGATCTCGGCGGACGTGAGCGGTTTGTCCTTCGGCGGCATGATGCCCGCCTCGCCGAGGCCCGCGAGCGCGTGGGCGAGTTTGCTCTCCGCGCTCTTGCCGACGATGAGGACAGGGCCGTTGTCGCCGCCGGCGAGCGCGGCGACCTTCAGATCGAGGCGCAGACCACCCTTCTGTTTTTCCGGCCCGTGGCAGGAGTAACACTTCGCTGCGAACAGCGGCTGGATGTCGCGCGCGAAGTCCACCGGGCTGCTCGCCGCGGGTGGAAGCTTGCTCAAATCTAGCGGGGCCTTTTTGGCTTCCGCAGCCGTCAACGCCAGCGCGGAAGCAAGGAGCGCGAAGAAATTCCTGATGGTTGCCATGCGATAATCGGTGTGTTGGACGCGCCGGACACTGATTGTTTCAGCGCAGAATAGCGGCGGAGTGAGTGTCCACAATGCCGAACTCGTTGCCACATTTGGCAGTGGCAAACCCGCGCGGTGAGGTTACAAGTTGACGCCATCGCCGTGAACTCGTCTTACGCCATCCGCTTGCTCGGACTGCTGCTCGCCGTCGTCTCGGTGCGCGCGGCGGACTTGCCGGAGCCGGTCGCGGTCGAGGCTCAGCCGCTTGCGGCGAACGTCCAGCGCGTGGTCGAGTCGCTGGAGTTTCTCGGCACTCCATTGCCAGCGGAGAAGCAGGCCGCGCTGGGTGTGGCGGGAAAATTTCGTGACTCGGTCAAGCTACAGCAGTTGCTCGACACTGAAGTCCTCTTCGTCGTGAACATCAATCCCGAGGCGCGCGTGAAGGTCGCGCGCGGTCAGGCGACGGCGCAATTGCAGCAGGCGGGCTGGACGCCGGTGCTCGTGAAGGTCGTCAACGAAAGCGGCGGCACGCAGCGGTTGCGCGTGCGCAGCCCGCAGGCGGGGCCAGTCTATGCGGGCGTGGCGAAGTTGAGCATGGAGCGGCAAAAACAGGAACGGCTGCGCGAGAATGAGAACACGAAGAGCGTCACCGACCGCTTCCTCGAAGCCGAGATGTTCACGAGCCGCCCGATGACGGAGAACCTCAGCGGCCTGCGCGTGGAATACACGATTGCGCTGCTCTACAGCGCGGAGGCTGGCAAGCGCGAGGCGACCATTGGCTTCGACATCGGGCAAGGCACGGAAGACCTCGGCTTTCGCAGCGAACTGCCTGTGTTGTTCGACGTGCGGGCGGCCATGACCGTTAAGCTCTCTGTGCGCGACCACGACGGCACGCCGACCGTCGGGCGCTTCTTATTCCTCGACCAACACGGGCACGTCTTTCCCCCGCAGACCAAACGCGTCGCACCGGACTTGTTTTTCCAAAAGCACATTTACCGCGCCGACGGCGATACCGTGCTGCTGCCGCCGGGCGAGTTCACGATGTTCTACGGGCGCGGGCCGGAGTATCGGTGGCAGCAAAAGAAAGTCACGGTTTTCGACATCAACGCGGGAGACAGGTCTTTCCATTTCCCCGTGGAGGCTAAACTGTATCGCTGGGTCGATCCGCACGCCCACGGCTTCTTCTCCGGCGACCATCACATCCACGCGTCCGGTTGCGCGCACTACACGCAGCCCACGGTCGGCTTCACCCCGGCGGACATATTCCGGCAGGTGAAGGGCGAGGCGCTCAACGTCGGCTGTGTGCTGACGTGGGGGCCGGGCTTCGACCATCAGCAGCAATTTTTCTCGCCGGACGCCGACGCCCTCAGCGAGCCGCTCACGGTCTTGAAATACGACATCGAGGTCAGCGGCTTCGGCTCGCAGGCGCTCGGCCATGTCTGCCTGCTCAACTTGAAGCAGCAAATCTATCCCGGCGCGGACGGCTCGAAGAACTGGCCCACGTGGACCGTGCCCGTGTTGCGCTGGGCGAAGCAGCAGGGCGGCGTGACGGGCTACGCACATTCTGGCAGCGGCCTGCAAATCGAGCCGGCCGCAGCCGCGAAACGGCTGCTTGCTTCGCTGGACTCGAACAAGGACGGCAGGCTCGATGCGGACGAAGCGGCGAACGGTTTGTTGCCTGAGCCATTCGCGACGATAGACGCGAACCGTGACGGCACGTTGAACGAGGCCGAGTTGACCGCGAGTCACGACCGCGTCTCCGACGTGCTGCCGAACCTCGCGATTCCCGAGCTGAACAGCGTCGGCGCGCAGGAGGTGTTCGTCACCACGGCGCTGGGCTTGTGCGACTTCATCAGCGCGATGGACACGGCGCGGTTGCGCGAGTGGAACTGCTGGTATCACCTGCTCAACTGCGGCTTCCCGCTCAAGGTCAGCGGCGAGACGGACTTCCCCTGCATGAGCGGCACGCGCGTCGGACAAGGGCGCGTGTATGTGCGGTCGGCGGCGACGAATCGCGTGGACTTCCGCGCGTGGTGTGAGGGCTTGCGCGCTGGCCGCAGCTACGTGAGCGACGGCTACGCGCACGCGCTGGAATTCTCCGTGAACGGGAAGCGGCCCGGCGATGAAGTGCGTTTGGAGAAGCCCGGTGCGGTGACGGTGCGCGCGAAGGTGGCGTTCAGCTCCGAGACGCCGCTGGAAGTTTACTACGGCGGCGCGATGCCCGTGGGCGGCCCGCGATTGCTGGGCGACACCGTGGTGCTGCACGAGACGAAGGGTGCCGGTGCATTCAGCGGAAATATGCGCAAGGTCGAACTCGTCGTGAACGGCCGGGCCGTCGCTGAGAAAGCAGTTCCCGCAGACGACCGCGAGCACGATGTGGAATTCTCAGTTGGACTGGAGCGCAGCAGTTGGGTCGCGCTGCGGCAGTTCCCGCAGTTGCACACGAATCCGGTGAACGTGCTCGTGGGCGGCCAGCCCATCCGCGCTTCGCGCGCGAGCGCGCGCTGGGCCATCGAATGCATCGGGCAGCTCTGGCGCGTGCGCGGTCGGAGCATCGCCGCCGGAGACCGCGATGAGGCGAGGCGGACTTACGACCGGGCCATCGAGCAATACCGCCGCATCGCTGGCGAAGCGCCCGAAGGCTCATAGCCGTGTTGAGCTACGATTGACGGGATTGGTCTCGTCCCGCTAGGTTCCCGCCGTCTGACAACACACACAAACCCCATGAAAAAACTGCTTCTCACCTTGGCCCTCGGCGTCGCATTCACCTCCGCTGCAGCGGACAAGGACGGATGGATTTCACTCTTCGATGGCAAGTCGCTCGCCGGCTGGAAGGCCAATGAAAACGCCGACACGTTCTCGGTGGCCGACGGCGAACTCATCGTGAAGGGACCACGCGCACACCTCTTTTACGTCGGCGACGTGAACGGCGGGAAGTTCAAGAACTTCGAGCTCAAGCTGGACATCATGACCAAGCCGAAAGCGAACTCCGGCGTGTATTTTCACACCGAGCTGCAAGGCCCCGGCTGGCCGGCGAAGGGTTACGAAGTGCAGGTGAACAACTCGCACGGCGACCCGAAGCGCACCGCCGGCCTCTACGACATCAAGGACAACTTCGAGGCCCCAGCGAAGGACAACGAATGGTTCACGATGCTCATCAAGGTCGAGGGCAAGCACGTCACCACGAGCGTCAACGGCAAGGTCATTGTGGACTACACCGAGGAAGAAAATCCCAAGCGCACGGCGGCGCACCCCGAGCGGCTGATTGGCGCGGGCAGCACCTTCGCGCTCCAAGGCCACGATCCCGGCAGCGAGACACACTACAAGAACATCTTCGTGAAGCCGCTGCCGTAAGCTGTGGATGTGGCCGCAGGAATCCAGCCGACGCGCGCTGATCTCGGCAACCGCCCGATCCTCGCCTTCCTCGTTTCGCGTTCCACGACGACGTGCGGCTGATAACGAAAACCGCTTTGAAGCCCCGCCTTCGCCGTCCAGTCTGAACCCGCAACCGACATGAAAAAACTGCTGCTGACCCTTTCGCTCCTCGCCGTCGCGCTCCCGCTCTCGGCGGCCGACACCAAGATCATCTTCATCGCGGGCCGGCCCAGCCACGGGCCGCTCTCGCACGAGCACCGCGCCGGTTGCCTGCTCCTCGCCAAGTGTCTCGCCGGCGTGCCGGGCGTCGTCACGGAGGTCCACACCAACGGCTGGGTCAGCGACGAGAAAGTCTTCGAGGGCGCGGCGGCCATCGTGGTTTACAGCGACGGCGGCGGCGGCCATCCCTTTCTCCAAGGCGACAAGCTCCAGAAGATTGGCGCGCTCATGAAGAAGGGCGTCGGCCTCGGCGCGATTCATTACGCGGTCGAGCCGACCACCGACAAGGGCAACGCCGAGTTCCGCGACTGGATTGGCGGCTGCTTTGAAACCTTCTGGAGCGTGAACCCGCACTGGGATGGCGACTTCACGTCGCTGCCCAAGCACCCCGTGACCAGCGGCGTGAAGCCGTTCAAGACGAACGACGAATGGTATTACCACATGAGGTTCCGCGACGGCATGAAGGACGTGACGCCCATCCTCACCGCGCTGCCGCCCGAGCGCACCACCGGCTGGAGCAAGGACAAGCCCGACGACGCCAAGCCCTCTACGCACGGCGGCAACAAGGACGTCTTCGCCGCCGTGGTCGAGCGCAAGGAGCCGCAGCACGTCATGTGGGTCGCCACGCGGCCGGACGGCGGACGCGGCTTCGGCTTCACCGGCGGCCACAACCACCTCAACTGGGGCAACGCCGACCAGCGCAAACTCGTCCTCAACTCGATTCTCTGGATCGCCAAAGTCAACGTGCCCGCAGGCGGCGTCGAGTCCTCCGTCACGCAGGAGGAACTCATGGCGAACCTCGATCCCAAGGGCGGAGCCAAGCCGCCGGTGAAGAAGGAAGAGCCGAAGAAGTAGCGGCGAGCCGGAACTATCCAGCCGGTTCCGGGTGGAACGGCCAACTTGGCCGTTCTCGGTGGCAACTTGCCGTCGAGCTTCGGCACAGCCAACGTTCGAATCAAGCGGTGTGTGCTCGGCGCACGACGAGCGGCGGGCTGGTAGCCCACCGCAACGGGCCGGTGGCCCGTTCCACCCTGAACCGTCTGCATCGTTTCGGCTTGGTAGGGATCACGAGTGCGTTCGCAGGCGCGTCTTCACTATTTACTAATCACTCATCACTAATCACTTTTCGCCCGGTGTCACTGCCGTCACTCATCGAGATCGTCCCGCTCACGTCCCCCGTGCGCGCGGAAATCACCGTGCCCGGCTCCAAGAGCATCACCAACCGCGCGCTCATCCTCGCCGCGCTCGCCGACGGCGAGACCGTGCTGCGCGGCGCGCTCTGGAGCGAGGACACGCAGGTGATGACCGACTGCCTCCGCGCGCTGGGCTTCACCGTGGACGTGCAGCCCGACCCCGCCGAGCCGTGCAACCGCACCATCACCGTGGACGGCCTCGGCGGGCGCCTCCCGCGCGCGGGCACGGCGGAGCGGCCGCTGGAGCTGTTCGTTGGCAACGCGGGCACGGCGGCGCGCTTTCTCGCGGCGATGGTCTGCCTCGGCGACGGCGTGTATCGTCTGCACGGCGTGCCGCGCATGCACGAACGTCCGCAAGCCGCGCTCTTCGCCGCCCTGCGCGAGTTGGGCTACCGCGTCGAGAGCGAGATCGGAAACGACAAGCTGCCGGTCAAGATTTGGGGTGGTAGGGCGGGCAGTTCTCTGCCCGCCGAGGCGACGGCTGCCACCCAACGGCGCGCACGGAGTGACGCGCCCTACCCACGCTGCACAGTCAGCGTGGCGGAAAGCTCGCAATTCGCCTCGGCGCTGCTGCTGGCGGGCGGCGTGGGCGGCTGGCAGGTGGAAATCACCGGCGCGAACGAGGACGAACTGCCTTACGTGGACATGACCCGCGAGCTGGTGAAGGTCTTCCCGGCCAGGGGCGGCGAATTCCAAATCGAGCCGGACGCGAGCAGTGGGAGCTATTTTTGGGCGGCCGCTCAATGGGCTTGGAGCAAACCGGAAGTTGATGGCTCGGGTGAGCGGACAGTCGCAAGTATTCCGCTCATCGAGGTCAAAGCATGGCCGAGTTCCGGATGGCAGGTTGACGAATGCTTTTTGGCGTGGGTCATCAACTTCGCCTCCGACTCGACTTGGAGTGGATGTTATCCGCCCGAGTTCATGGCGAAGAACTATGGGGACGATTGGCGTCAGCAGGTCTCCCGTTTGCGCGAGGACGGGTATGAGTCACTCAGCGCATCGAGACAAACCGATCTGGGAGACAGCATCATGACTGCGATTGCCGTTGCCTCGTTCGCTATTCTGCCAGCTACCTTCACCGACCTCGGCCGCCTGCGCGTGCAGGAGTGCGAGCGTGTGGTCGCGTTGCGCACGGAGCTGACCAAGTGCGGCGCGCAGGTCATCGAGGAGGGCGACACGCTCACGGTCTTCCCCTCGGCGCTGCACGGCGCGGAAATCGAGACCTACCACGACCACCGCATGGCGATGTGCTTCGCCGTTCTCGGCTTGAAGGTGCCCGGCATCAAAATCAAGAATCCCGCCTGCGTGAAGAAGACGTTCCCCAATTTTTTCCAGAAGCTCGCCACCCCGCCCCCGCACGGCCTCGGCGCCGAAATCCGCGACGCCGCCACCGGGCGCCGTCTCGCGCTGGAGGAGTTGTTTGCGGATTGATGAACCGCGAAACCACTGAGGACACCAAGCATTGAAGCCATTACTTCGCCATCCTCGCAGCCGGAACGATGCGGATGCAGGGACGGTTCACTTCAACGTAGAGACGCAGAGTTCGCAGAGAGAGGGGGAGCATCTCCGCCCGCCTTCCCTCTCTGCGCATCTCCGCGCCCTCTGCGTCTCTGCGTTAAAGACAAACGCCTGCTCCTCCACTGATTGCCCCGGCCAAGTGCCTTGTCTGGCGCTGAACCCTTGAACCTGAACCCTTAAACCTTTGACCAAACCCTTCGTCATCGCCATTGACGGCCCCAGCGCCAGCGGCAAGGGCGTCACCTCCCGCCGCCTCGCGCAGATGCTCGGCCTGCTCACCGTGGACACCGGCGCGATGTATCGCACGCTCGCGTGGCATTGCCTGCGCATGAAGGTGGACGTGAGCGACGACAAGAAGGTCGCCGCGCTCTGCCGCAAGTGGAAGACCCAGCTTGTCGTCGCCGAGGGCCACGTGCGCCTGTTGGTGGGCGGCTATTATCCCGCGCAGGAAATCCGCACCTCCGAGGCCAGCGCCGCTGTCGCGCACGTCGCGCAGATCCGCGCCGTCCGCGACTGGATGAAGGCCAAGCAGCGCGAGTGCATCCAGTTCGGCAGCCTCGTGATGGAGGGCCGCGACATCGGGTCGAACATTTTTCCGGAGACGGACTACAAGTTCTTTCTCGATGCCAGCCCGGAGGTGCGCAAGCGCCGCCGCGAGCGCGACGGCGTGAAGGAGGACGTCCACGCCCGCGACCAGCGCGACAGCCAGCGCGCGCATTCGCCGCTCATGCCGTCGCTCGGCGCGCTGGTCATCGACAACTCGCACCAGGTCGTGCAGGAGACGTGCGACATCATGCTCGCGGAAATCAACCGGCGGCGGAAGGCCAACGGGCTGAAGCCGCTGAAACCGGTGGCGTGAGAGCGCCTCGCGCATGAAGCCCGTCTATCGTCTCACCTGGCTTGGTGCTCGCGCTTATTACGCGCTCTGGCACCGCTGGCGAGTGTTCAACTCCGAGCGCGTCCCGCTCACCGGCCCGGTCATCCTCGCCGCGAACCACGCCAGCTACCTTGACCCGCCGCTCATCGGCAGCGGCGTGTCGCGCCCCATCAACTACCTCGCGCGCGAGTCGCTCTTCCGCTTCCCCGGTTTTGGCTGGTATCTGCGCCAGCTCAACGTCGTGCCTGTGGACCGCGATGGCGCGGGCGCGGCGGGTTTGAAGGGCATTCTCGACCGATTGCACGCCGGCGGCGCGGTCATCCTCTTCCCCGAAGGCACGCGCACAGGTGACGGCGCGTTGCAGCCCGCGCGCGGCGGCATCGGCCTGACCGTCATCAAGTCCGACGCGCCCGTCGTGCCCGTGCGCGTCTTCGGAACGTTCGAGGCGTGGAGCCGCGACAAGAAATTTCCCCGGCCACGCCGCGTGACGGTGAAATATGGCGTGCCGTTGGATTTCAAAGCCTTGCGCGAGGAAGCCAAGGCTTCTTCCAAGCCGCGCGTGAAAGAGATTTACCAGGAAATCGCCGACCAGCTCATGGCCGCGATTGCAAAACTGGAGCCGGTGGAAAACGCGAAGTAGCGCGGTCATGCCGTGACGGGCGCGGCTGCGATTATTTCCATTGACCCCACCACGCTTCGAATGACTCCGCGCCACGCGCACGTGTGAGCTTCCCGTTCTCATGCCACAGCACCGCAGCGAGGCCGTGCGAAAAGCGCGTCTCCCATGGAATGTGATACGCACCCGCCTCAAGCCACACGAGCCGGTCGCCGGGACGCAGACCGCGCGGCAGCGGGCGGCGCGTGAGCTGGTCGAAGGCCATGCACGTTGGGCCGTGGACGGCGGTGAGCACGTCGGCACCGCCACGCTTCGGCACGGAGCAGAGCGCGTGCTCCTCCCAGTTGGACACAAGCGCGTTCATGGTGCGCCCGCCGTCACAGATCAACTGTCGCAGGCCGGCGCGCTCCTTCACGTCCAGCACCGTCACCACCAGCACGCCGCCGCGCGCGCTGAGGAAGCGCCCGTTTTCCAGCCACAACTCGCGCAATCCGGTGAAGCGCGGCAGCCAGTCGTGGAACACGGAGCCGAGTTCCGCCAACTGAAAGTCCACCGCGAACTCCTTTCCGTCGTGGCTGAACGTGTGACGCGGCGGCAGTCCGCCGCCGCAGTCGAGGAACGCCGGCCACCAGTTCGCTGCCACGCAGAACGCGTGGACCTCGCGGATCGCTCGCTCGTAGATCGCCGCGCTCGCCACGTTCGTGCGCAGGTGGAAGTGCAACGTCTCTGCGGCCACGCCACCACGCCGCAACTGCTTCAGTGCCGTTGTCGCCTCGGCCGGCTCGAAGCCAAACTGCGTCGGGAACTCCGGATTCTCTGGATCGTGTTCGAGGCTCGTGCGGAGGCGCAGGCCCACGCGCCACTTGAGTTTCTTGGCCAGGGGCAGCAGCGCTTTCAGTTCGCCGGGCGAATCGAAGTTCACGCGCAATCCCGGCGCGGCCACGCGCGGGAGCCAGCGGTGCTTGGCGGGGCCGTTGATGAGAATGTCGTCCGTCGCGAAGCCCTCGTGCCGTGCGGCGCGATGCTCGAACTCGCTCACCACCTCGATGGGGCGGCCCTGCTTGCGCCACCAGCGCAACAGCGGCGCGACGGGCTGCGTCTTGCATGAGAGCCAGTGACGGATCGTTGGTAGAGCCGCGCTGCCGCGCGGCTTCTTCTGTTCTAGAGCGACTGTGCCGGTGGCGCGCGCCAAGCCGCGCGGCAGCGCAGCCCTGCCAGCTTCGGGTCCAAGAGCGCGCAGTTCTTCCAGCGCCTCTTGAATCGGTTCGGCGGAGAAGATGTGGAATGGGGTGGGCGTGCCGGTGGCGATCGCGTCGCGCGCCAGGCGACGCCAGAAGGCGAGGACGCTCGGCGGGTGACCGAAGTCAGTCGGTGTAGTTTGTCGCGGCTTACGGCTCACGCGTTGTGGCGGCGGTGTGTGACCGTCGATCTTCCTGTGCTCGATTCGCAGAACGGCGGTCACAGACCGCCGCTACAGAATTCAAAACCACCATTTCACCGAGACCCCCACTTCCCACAAGTCGCTGCCACCGTCGGTCGTGGCGGCGCTGGTCGTGTAGGCAAGCTCGGTGCCGAACTCCAGGCTCTTGCGCGGCTGGAAGATCAGCCCGACGCGACCGCTGTATTCCATCGAGGCGCGCTCGAACGCGTAGTCCGCGCCGCCTTGCAAGTGATAGAACAACGGGCCCCAAAGCCGGTCACGCAGGTCGGCATAGACGCCTTCGCGATGCAGCCAGTGCAGCACGAGGCTGTCGAGCACCTGCGTCTGCTGCGGCACAGTCAGGGCCGGCGCGACCACCGGCGCGACGAGCGCGAGGTTGCCGGTCTGGCGCGAGTTCGCGTGATACGCGCCGCGGTAGCCGGCCTTCAACTCCGGTGATTCGCGGCGCGCGAGAAATTCCACGCCCCAGTTGCCCTGCAAGCCTGTGCTCAACTCCTCACCACGCAGCGTGACTTCGCGGGCCGTGAGCGCGCCGTAGGTTTGAAAGCGCTCGGCGATGAGATAATTTCCCGCAAGCGAAAGCCGGTGCTGGCGGCCATCAACCGAGTTCAACAGCAGGCCGTCTCTCGCGCGCTCGTTCGCGTAGCCTTCGAGCCAGATCGCGCCGTTGCTGGGAAAGCGATGCATCAACCGCGCCCCGCCGAGGAATCCATCCTGATAACCGCCCGCCCACAGGTCGGTGATCCACCGGCTGCTCCACGTGGTCTGCAAGCCGAGCGAGCCTTCCGTGTCGTCGGCCCAGCGGCGTCGGAGCAGCGCGTTGTTCCGCACGAGCACGTCTTCGCGCGCCGCTTCGATGTGAAGCTGGTTGTGGTCGGTGATCTGCGTGCGCCCGGCGGCGTGCTCCTGCCAGAGATCGCCGGACTTGAGGAGATACGCGGTGCCTTGGGCTGACACGCTGTCGCCGTGCTCGCGCTGCATCGGCTCCAACACGCGGCGCACGACGACGCGCGTGTGGTCGTCCACCTGGTTTTGGTCGAGCAACTCCTGATAGGCCGTCATCTGGCCGCGCCAGTTGCCGGTCTTCTCATCCGCGCTGGCGAGATCGAGCTGATAGGGGAACGGCTTGCCGCCAAACTTCTCCAGCCGCAGATAGCGCAACACGTTGGCGGCTTCCTGATAATTTCCGGCGAGCTGGTTTGCCGCGCCGTAGTAGTAGAGCGCTTCGTTGCTGTCGGGATAAGCACGATAGAGCTGCGTTGCGTAGTGGAGCGCGCGGCCCGCGTCCTTTTTGTCCGTGAAGAGCGCGCTCATCGCGAGCAGCGCCTCCTGATTGGCGGGATCGCGGGCGAGGATGTCCTGCGCGAGCGGCTCGGCCATGTCGGCGCGACCCGTCTTCGCGTAGAGATACATCAGGTAGCGTCGGTCCTCGGGACGCGTCGAGGGGGAAAAAGCCCGCTCTTCGGCGGGCGATACGTTGGGCGGCAGCGCGGTGGCTGGGAAGCCAGGCGGTGAGTCGAGCGAGCCGCGCGGCGCGGGCCACGACTGACGAGGCGGTTGCGGAAAGTTCTGCGGCGACTCGGGGACGTAGTCATTGTTGCGACGCGTCGGGCGCTGGCCGGAGAAAGGGTCTTGCGCCGGAGCCCAACCGGGCGCGGCGGGCGCAACCTCACGCGTGCGCTGATTAAACTCCGGCGGCGGCTGGCTCTGGTAATTTTGCACCGGGGCCTGACCGGCCGGCGCCGGATAATACTGCGGCTGCGCTTCGGGCACATAGCGCTGCGCCGGCACGCGCGCGGGCGCTTCCTCCCGCGAACCCCGGCCGAACAAGCGGCTGAAGAATCCGGGCCGGTCGCGCGAATCATCCTGATAGCGACGCTCTGGGACGGGATAACCTTCCGGCACCGCACCCGGCGCATAACGGACACCCTCGCTGACGACGTGAGTCGCGAGCGGTCGCGCGTTGCCGCTGGGCGGAATCACAGATGTCGCGGCGGGCGCGACAGATTGTGCGCCGATGACGCGCGGGTTGGAAGTGTTCGGCCAGTTCGGTGATGCGTAACCCTGCGGCGTGTATTGCGGCGCGACTGCCTGCGGCTGCGGCCATTGCGGCTGCGCGACCGGGTAGCCCGGCGTTTCGTATTGCGGCGCGGCGGGCGTGGCGAGTTCGCCGCGTCCCGGACGTTGGCCGCTGAACGAATCGGTTCCCGTGCCACGGAAATTTCCGCTCGTCGTCGCCCGCGAGCCGGCGGGCACGCTGTAACTCACCGTTGGCTCTGCGCCGGGCGCGTAACGGACGCCATCGCTGACAACGTGCGTTTCGAGCGGGTGCGAATAGCCGCTGGGCGGCAACACGACCGTCGTGCTGGGCGCGACCGGCTGCGCGCCGGTGTAGCGCTGGTCGTAAGTCTGCGGCCACTGCGGGGCAGCGGCTGCTGCTGGTGGGTAGTTCACCGGGTCGGTGTAACGCACGCCGTCGCGCACATACGTCGTGCCGGGCGGAACGTAGCCGGTCGGTGGCGGGGCCAGTTCGCTGTTGTCGAAGTAACGGGGCGGCGGTTGCGCGACGCGGGCTGGCGCCTCATCCCGCGAAAAGAGGCGGCTGAAAAAACCTTTCCTCGCCGGCTCGGAGGGCACGTATTCGTGCTGGGCCGGACGCTGCGCCGCGTAGTAACCGTCGTCGCCGCGCGAATTGTTACGCGCCGTGTCAGACGCGTTCAGCGGCTGGTCGGCAAGGAACTGGAACTGCGCGTGCGCCGTGGTGCCGGCGGCCATGATGAGCGCGGTCAGCGCGAGGGCGGAGGAGTGGTTCGTTTGCCGCTGCATAGAGTTGGTGGGGAGGATTAAGAGCGGGATTAGGATTAAGAGCAAGACGCGATAAGGCCGCTCCGCTCCAAATCTTAGCCTTTCTCTGAATCCTGCTCCCGTCTGCTACATCCGCGCGAGCGACCGAAGCATTTCTTGAATTGCCCGCTGATACGCCACGCGCGCGCCCTGTTTGTCGCCGCGCGCCTGCAGGATGTCACCCAAAAATCCCCACGCCCGGCCCGCGTCCTCGGGCTTGGACGCGACGAATGCCCGCTGATGCACGGCGGCGCGCTTGAAATCCCGCGTCGCCGCGAGCACCTGCGCGGCCAGCTCGTGCGTCGCCGGGTCGGCGTTGTCCGCGTAGCGCTGGAGCACCGCGAGCGCGTCGCGCTGACGGTTCGCGCGCACCAGCAGGCGCGCGTAGGCGAGGCCGTGCGAGACATTCGCGGGGTCTTGCCGGTGCAGTTTTTCGTAGAGCGCCATCGCGCCCCGCCAGTTGCCGCTGGACTCATATACGCTTGCGACCGTCGCGATGAGGCCGAGCTTTTCCACCAGCTCCGGTGTCAGCTCGCGTGTGATGAACTGCTCGGCGTCTGTGAGTCGCTTGGCTTGCAGCAGCAGGCTCAGGTAGAGTTTGGTCAACTCGTCGTCGCTCTTCAGCTCCGGATGCGCGCGCAACGCGTCGGCGGCCTCGTTGAACTGGCCGTTGTCCGAGAGCGCGTAGGTGAGCTGGCGGCGCAACGTCGCGTCCTGCGGGAAGCGCTCCAACGCCCGCGTCAGGGAGTCACGCACCTTCTCCGGCCGTCCAGCGACACCTTGGAAATAGGCAAGCCGTTGAAAGTCCTTCGATGAAGGCTGCGGCGAACGGCGCAGCCACTCGTCGAGCGTGTCGGCGGCGATGTCGAGCTTGCCCATGCTCTCGGCGAGCGTGAGCAGGCCCTCGACGGTCGTCTTGTCCGGCGCGAGCTGCACGAGGCGCTCGTAGGTGGCGAGCGACTTCGGATAATCACCGAGCCGGAAGCAGCACTCCGCCAGCGCGCCGAGCGTGGGCACGTCATCCGGTTGCTTCTGCAGGATGCGTTGTAAAATCGGCAGCGCCTTCTCGTAATGCGCGAGGTCGAGCTGAAGCCGCGCGTATTCCTTCAGCAGCGCGGTGGTGACGTTCGCATCCCGCAGCAGGCCGGCATAATAAACTTCCGCCTGCTCGAAGTTGCCGATGTTCGCCTCGAGCCGCGCTAGGAAGGGCGCGTGTTTCTTCCGGTCAATCAAATTGCCCGCCGCCGCCAGCGCGCTCGCGAGGTCCGCGTCGCGATACAGCCCCGGCGACAGCGCGATGAGCCGCTCGATGGCCGCCGGCTCCTGCAAGCGAAGTGCGATGAGGTAATGGTCGAAGGCGTCGTTCGGCGCCTGGTTCCACTCGTAGAGCTGCGCGAGCCGCAGGTGATGCGCGCTGTCGTTGGGCTCGAGCGCGACGATGCGCTTGAGCGCCTCCATCGCGGCCTGCTGGTCGCCGCTCATCAGCGCCAGCTCCACCATCGCCCGCCAGAGCTGGACATTTTCCGGCTCAGCGAGCGCGCGCTTTTCAATCTCCGGCAACAGCTCGCGCAAACGGTTCGACTCGCGCGCCGTGGTCATCAGCAGGGGAAACAATCGCTCGCGCTCCGCAGGCTCCACGACCGTCATCAGCTCACGGATCGCCGCATACGCCTCGCCGGGTTGCCCCGTTTCGCGCAAGAGCGTGACGCGCTCCCAGGCGAGCCGAGGCGAAACACGCACGAGCGGCTTGCCCGTGCGACGCGCGAACTCGTCCACCGCGCGCAACCCGAGCGCGGGCTGGCCGGCCTGCCGCGTGAGCGCGACGAGCCGGAGCGTCGTGGAATCGTCCGGGTTCGCCTGCCAGTGCTGCGCGTAAATTTGCATCGCGAGCAACGGCTTCGCGGCGGCAAGCGCCTTTTTCACCAGCACATCGTAGAGGGGTGCGCGCACGGCGGCGGCCAGTTGCGGCAGCACCGGCCGAAGCAATTGATACGCGGCCTCCGCATCCCGCACCTGATCGAGCATCCCGGAGATTTCCGCCATGAACTCGGCGTCGAACTTGAACGGCGCGGCCAGCTCGCACGCGCGGGCGAGCAAGTTGCGCAGAGCCACCGCATCGTCCGCCGCGAGGAGCCGGCGTTCCAATTGAATTTCCAGCAGCGCGAAGCGGCGGGCGTCCTTCGCGCGGTCCTTGGCCGAGAGCGCTTTCAGTGTGATCAGCGCCTTGCCCCATGCCTTGTCCGCGAGCTGCCGCTCCAGCAGCCGGCGCTCGTTCGGGACAAAGAAAACCCCCAGAAACAGGACGAGCAGCACCCCGCCGACGATGAGGCTCGGCGAGAAGACAGGGGCGTTCTTTGTGGCGGGTCGGGCCATCAGGGCGAGGAAAGGGATTTTTTATGAGGAAGGCAGGAGAGCAGGAAAGAAGTTCGGAAGGGATGCCGATGCGTCGCCGGGGCAGATGCGAGTGCCGGGAAAACTGGGACTGTTCCCAAAGCGCCCGCACTTGATTCCTGCCTTCCTGCTTTCCTTATGAAAGATCTTGGTTCTCTCATAACACTCTTAGTTCCACTTTCGCCTCGGCGGGCAGTTCCATTTTCAACGAGCCGTCCGCATCCGCCTGCCACGAGGTGGACTTGCCGTTGACGGTGATGCTCGCGGTCGCGCGCGGCGGCAGGCCGGCGAGCGTGACCGAACACGGCCGGATGTCCCGCACGGTGAACGCGGCCTCGCGGGAGCCAAGCCGGCTGAACTGGATTTCCCCCGTGCTCACTTCGAGGCGCAGGTGCGCGGCGGGGCTGCCGCTCAAGGCGAGTTCCACGCGCGGCGAGCCGTCGGTGTGGACATAGAGCGCGTCGCCGCTCACGCGCCAGCCGGTGACGCCACGGCTCGCGGCGAGGTCGGGCGCAAGGCTCGACTTCGGCAGGCGGAACGTGCGCACCGCGCCGCTGTTCACCAGCGTCCAGCGCGTGTCCGACTCGCGGATGACGCGCGTGCTGCGCGCGTCGCGCACGAGCCGGGCGTATTCCGACGCGGTGAGCGCGTGCAACTCCTGCCGCGACGCCCACTCGAAGAGGCGCGTGAGCGCGTTGAGCGAGGCGAGGTTGTCGCCGCTGTAGAAGTGGAAGTAAATGTTCACCGGTTTCAGGCGGCGTGGCGCTTCCATGCGCTCGAAGCCGTCCTGCGCCAGCAGGAAGCCGCCGAAAAACGGCGATTCGGTGTCGCCACTCACCGCCCAGCGCTCGCGGTAAATGTTTTCGTTCTCGTTCGCGGCGGTGATCTGCAGCTCACCCTCCCAAGGCAGCGCGCGGGCGGAGACACGCGTGACGGACGGACGCTTGCGGCTCATCGCGGTCTCACCGCCGTTCATGTTCTCGATGCCAAGTTCGCGCACGAGGCGCAGCGCCTCGGGCCACGGGCGGCAGTTGCCCGACCAGAGAAAGATTTTCACCCGCTTGCCCGGCGGGCACAGCTCGCGCTCGATGTATTCCACGGAGCCGTTGATCTCACGGCGAATGTCCAGCGCAGCACCGGGGCGGTCGTGCGGTGCCATGAGCTGGAGGTTGGCCCGGGCGTATTCCTTCACTGTTCGGTCGCCGGCATTCCAATAGAAAGGATGCGTGTAGGCGTGCGATGCGGCCTCGACTTTCGGCAGCGCGAGGACTTCGCGCGCCTGCCGCGTGAGCAACTCGGCGTCGCCGGGCTTCTGCCCCGCGACAATGCCGCGCACCTCGGCCTCGACGAACGACACGGTGAAGGGGAACGGGTATTTCTTGATGATGCGTTCGACGATGATTTCGCCTGAGCGTCGGCCCGGCTCGACGCTCGACGCGTGCCGGAAACCATCGCCATCAATGTGCGTGAAGAAAATCCGCGCGCCATCGCGCGTGGTCGTGTCCGGCACCGGCATGTCCACGCGGCCCAGCGCGCGCTGGAAGAAGTGGAACGGGTCCACCAACCAAAGCTCGTCGAGGTCGGGCCGGCGGAAGAGCGCGTAGGGCTCCAGCATCACGCCGCCCCACGGCGCGATGAAGAGCGGGTCGAATTGCCGTCCGTCATCGGTGGCGATGGACAGGAGCACCTCGCTGCCTGCTGGCGCGCGGAGGTCGCGGAAGCCGACGGGCGTGAGGTTGAGCGGAGCCTCGAAGTTGAGCTGCTCCGCCACGCTCCGCGCGCGGATGCCAGCCGCGCCTTTCACCGCATGGCCCGTGCCTTCACAGCCGAACGCCTTCAGCACGCGTTCGGTGAGAGCATCGTCCGTGAAGGGCAGCGCGCCGAAGAAGATGACTTTCCGACCCCGATCCTTCTGCGCGATGAGCCAGTCAGCAAGCGCGGCTTCCTTCGCGCGCGGCATCTGGAGGTAGCGGTCGAGAATCACGGCGGCGTAACGCGTGTCGAGCGACGCGGGCAGTTCCTGCTGGTGAACATTGAGATAATCCACCTCGTAGCCGAGCCACTCCAGCGGCATCTGCGCAACTTGTGCAACGCCGCTGTCCACCGGCCAGCGCACGAGGTCTTCCACGTCCGGGTCGCTGTTGCCGAAAAGCGTGAGCACGAAGCGCGGCACTTCGCCGGGCTGAAGCGGCGAGGAATTTCCGCTCAACTCCAGCGGCGCGCGCGCGGCGGGAGGGTGGGCCGGGGTAGGCGGCAGGAGCGGCGGCAGCGGGGGCACGGACTTCGGCGGCGCGATGTCCGCCACGTTGACCGCGCCCAATGCAAGGCTGGCCTTCGGTGCAAGCGGCACAGCGCGCGACTTCGGGCGCGGCGCGAGAAACTTGCCGTCGAGTTCCACCGTGCTGATGAACGGCGAGAAACCCACGCCGGAAATCCGGCGCGCGACTTCCTCGGCCAGCGCGGCGTCACCCGCGTCCACGTAGTCCACGACATACACCGGCAGGCCGGCGTTGCTGATCGTGCGCAGGCTGTTGAGCAGCCACTGTGTGCCGGCGGGGTCCACGGCGACATAGCGTTTGTCCTTGAAGTCGTATTTGCGGAAGAGCGACTCGGCGAGCACGCCGTCCACCGAGCCGGTGAGCTGCTTGAGCAAGGGGAAGCCGCGATTGAGGATGATCGGGTGCTGGGGGAACTTCGCCTTGAGCGCCTTGATGAGCGTCACGAGGCCGTCACGAAAGGCCGTGCCGCGCTGCGGAAACTGTTTTTCCAGCGGCTCGACACTGTCCGCCGTGTCGAGGAAGAAGCCGCCGAAACCCTTTTGCGCCGCGCGGGCGGCGAGCGTGTTCACCACGAAGTCCGTCCACGCCGGCTGCGAGACATCGGCGAGGTCGCCGAGCCAGACCTCGTTCTTGCCGAGCAGCGGAATCCGCCGCGCGACGATCTCAACCCGATACGGCGCGTCCTTCGCCACCTCGACGATGCTGAGATAGGCGTGGCTGCGATGGCCGAGACGTTTCAGCTCCGTCGCGTCCACGAGCGCGTCCGGGCTGAGGATGGAGAAGTCGAAATCGCGCAGTGCCGCAGTATCCGGCGAGGCGGAGTAGTTGATGCAGAACGTCGTCGCCCTCACGGACAGGGCTGCAACCGCCAGCCAGAGAATGAACACGCCACCAGCGGCAAGACTGGCGCGACGGCGCGACCGCTGGCGGGGAAAAATCATCGTGTGCGCAAGCGTGGCCAAGATAGAAACGGCGGCGCTTGAAGTAAAGCCACGACCCCGGAGGTCGGATGCGCGCAGTTCAAGTCCAGCGCGCAACGCGGCTGTCGAGCTGGAAGAACTGGCCGGAGATGTTTTGCGTGCCGGCGAGGAAGGCGGCAAAGCGGGCGACTTCCGCGAGGTCGTTGATGCGGCCCAGCGCATTCGCAGCGGCGAAGTCAGCGAGCTGTTCCGGCTTCAAGCCGGCGGTCATGGCCGTGGGGAGAACTCCGGGGAGCAGCGCGTTCACGCGGACATTGCGGGAGCCGGCTTCCTTCGCGAGCGAGGTGGTGAGGCCGAGCAAGGCGGCCTTGGCGGCGGCGTAGTTGGCCTGGCCGCGATTGCCGGTGCGCGCGCAGAAGGAGGCGATGTTCAGGATGTGGCCGTCGCGCTGCTTGAGCATCGGACGCAGGACGGCTTGTGCGCAAAGGAACGCACCTTTGAGATGCACGTCGAGGACGCGCTGCCAGTCGTCGTCGGTGAGCTGCCACGACAAGTTGTCAGCAGCGCGGCCCGCGTTGTTGATGAGCAGGTCAATGCGCTGCCAGCGGGAAAGGATTTGCGCGACGGCGGACTGGACGGCGTCTTGCGAGGTCACGTCGAGCGGGAGCGGCAGGAGCGAATCGCTTTCGGAATGGGCATTCTCGTGATGGAAGCCAGCGGCGACGCGCCAGCCTTGAGCAAGAAACTCCGCGACAAACGCGCGGCCGAGTCCGCCGGAAGCGCCCGTGATGAGAACGACTCGCCCGGAATTCGCAGGCTCGCTCATGGGCATCCGATTGCCCACTCACCGCCGATCATCACGCCGGAGATTTCGGGAACAGAGTGGACGACGCACTCGGCGGCCGTCTTAAGGGAGGCATCGGAGCGCAGCACGAGCAGGTCGGCATAGGCGCGGCGGGCGAGTTCGCCGGCTTGGCCGCGCAGGCCCAGCGCGGCGGCGGGATTGCGCGTGACGAGGTCGAGAAATTCCTCCGGGGACAAGCCGGGCTGTTTCTCGGCGAACGCGCGCAGTTCGGCGAACAGGTCAAGCTCGGGTTTGCGGCGGCCATCCCTGCCGATGCTCGCGAGGCTGTCGGTGCCGAGGCAGAGGTTCACGCCCGCGTCGTGAAGTTCGGCGAAGGGGAACGGCGCGTGACGGAAGAACGCGTGGCTGCGCGGGCAATGCACGACGCTCGCGCACGCGCGGGCCAGCAGGAGCGCGTCGCCGGGCGCGAGGTGGTTGACGTGGACGGCAAGAAAGCGCGGGGCGAGCAAGTTGAGGGAGGCGAGCTGCTGGACGGGGGAGCTGTCACCACAATCACCCATGTCGCGGCCATTTCGGCGAAGCCAGTTGAACATGGCTCCGCGACCGTGGCGGAACATCTCGAACTCCAGCCCGGATTCCGCGACGTGCATGGTGAGCGGCCAGCGGGCACGATGGGAATTGCGGCGCGCGAGCTTGAGCAGTTCGGGGTTCGTGGTGTAGAGCGCGTGCGGCGAGAGCGCGGCGCGACTGCGGCCCGACGGGAGCGCGCGGACTTTTCGCACGGCCTGACGAACCAGTGTGGCGGGCCGTTGGCGGCGGCGGACGGAGATGAGTTCCAGAAACGACAGCACCCGCAAGGGCGTCGCGGTCCACACTTCCGGCAGCAGCTCGGGCACGGCCTCGATGTCGGCGACGGTGGTGCAGCCGGAGCGGAGGAGCTGGTTGGCGCCGTGCAGCCAGGACTGCGCGAAGTCCGAATAATCCCACGCGGCCTTGAGCGCGATGATGGCCTCAATCCAGTCGAGGAAGGACTTCGGCGGCGGGATTGCGCCGGCCATGTCGGTGTAGTCGAGGTGGCAGTGCGCGTTGACGAGGCCGGGCAGGAGGATGACCTCGCCAAGGTCGCAGGTCTGCGCGGGCGCCTTGCGGCGCAGATCGCGCCAGCGGCCAACGGCGGCGACGCAGCCCCGTGAAACGATGACCGCGCCGTCCTCGATCGCCGGTTGCGAGACCGGCATGACGATGCGGGCGCGAAGGGCGACGGGCGGCTGGGCCATCAGTTGGCGCGGCGACGCTCTTTGCTGCGCGCGGCCTCGGTGTGCTTCTTCGACTTGGATTTGTTGTGCCGCTTGCGGATTTGCTGTTCGATCTTCTTGGCGACGGCGTCCACCGCCGCGTAGAGATCGGCCTCGTGGTCCTCGGCGAAGAGGTCCGGCCCGCGCACGCCGATGCGCATGGAGCAGCCGAAGGCCTTGGCGGGGTCGCGCGTGTCGTCGTGCTCGATGGTGACGCGGGCGTCAATGGTCCAACGGTCGAAGTGTTCAAGCTTGTCGATCTTCGAGAGGATGTGCTCCTCGATGGCCTTGGTTAAAGTGACGTTGTGGGTTGAGAGAATCAACTTCATGGCGAGAGCTTGGCGGCGGAGCGGACGAAAATCCAGCCGGGAATTGGCGAACCCCGGCCTTCGTCGTGTCTTGCCGCGCGGGCCGGAGCCGCCGATTACTTCTGCTGTGCGGCGTAGATGCGCGCCTCCTGCTCGGTGATTTTGCCGTCGGCGTTCGTGTCACACCGGCGGACGGCGGTGTTGAACGCGGTGTTTTCCGAGTCCTTCTCCGTGCGCTGCGCGTGGACGATGACGGGGATGTTGAAGGTGGTTGTCTTCTCGTTGCGCTGGCGCGACTCGGGCGATTTCGTGAAGGCCTCGTAGAAGATGCGCGCGGCTGTGTCGTTCTCGAACTCGACCTTCACGCGCTCCGTCTCGCGATAAACCGTCTCTTTGCTGGAGATGCAGGCGGTGAGGGACGCGGCGGCAAAGAAGGCGACCAGAACGGAGCGCAGGAGTTTTCGTTTCATGTTGAGTGCAATAACCCGGAAGGGTGCGGAAGGCTTCGCTGAAAGCAACGCGAAAGTCGGTCATGCGGCGGAAATGATTCCGAGCGCCGCAGCCTCCCTGGCGATCGCCGCGCCAAGGGGTTGTTTGAGTTCGTCGAGTTGCTTCAGACGCACGGCCTCCAGCCCGGCTTCGGTCAGGCAGCGCTTGATCTGCCACCAGCCGGCGTCCCAGTGGGCGACTTTGTATTTCGAGGTTGGCAGGTCTTTGAAGTGCTTGAAGAACGACCGGTAAATCTCCTGCGCCAGTGACAGCAACTCCTCGCATTGCGGGTCTTGCTTCTGCGCGGCCAGCCATGTCGCCACGAAACGGTCTTCGCGGTCGTGTTTGAACGAGCACGTGATGTCCGAATCGGAGACTTCCCATTTTTTCACGACACTCGCCTTGAAGGGGAAGAAGTGATTCACGATTTGATACGTCCCGCCCTTGTAAGCCACGTCGCGCAGCGAGGCGGTGTTGTTGGAGTCGGCAAACAAATTCCACACAACGCACTGGCGCACGAACGCCGCGCTGGGTTTGGACTCGGGCATCAGGAACTGGTCGCGGTCGTTGAGCCACGTCTTCTTCACGTTCTTGCGGACGGCGTGGACAATCATCGCCTGCTCGAAATTCTCCGGCGTTACGGACAGCGCGCCCGCGCTGACATACGGGCCGGAAAGCAACGCGACGTAGTTGTGGTTCTGGACGTCGTTGCCCTTGCTCATCAGCGAAGCAAGAAAGCCTGGCGCAATGCGGTCGCGCACGTCCTCGTTGCCGCCCTTCACCGCGATGGCACTGCCGAGCGGCGGGAAGATGATGTTCGCTTCGGGGCGATGAATCCACTTGCTCAAAAACTTGTCACGATGCTCGGCAGAGATGGCCTTGCGTCCGATTTTTTCCAACTCGTCGTTGATGACCGCGACTTCGATTTTCTGCGCCTCCAGTTTCTTCCGCTTCGCCAAATCCCAGACGAGGAATCCGACCGGGAACGAATTGGCCGAGGACGTGCCGGAGAAATGGCCCGACGAAAACACGAAGCCGTCCTCAAAGGTGAATTGGAAAACCTTGTCGCGGAAAGTCTGGTCGTTGTTCGAGTTGATGTATTTGATTTTGTAGAAAAGTCCGAGGTGCGCCTCCTTGCCCTCAAATTCCTTGCGCAGGCGGAAGATGAATTGCGCGGCCAGTTCGCGCGAGACTTCGCCCAAGCCCTGCGCGTGCATGAGCGGGCGGATTTTGGTGTCACTCACGCTCTTCTTGCTTTCACCGGAGTGCCCGGCCTTTTGTGCAGTGGCGAATGGCGGGTTGATGAAGATGATCCATTTGATCTTTTCGTCGTGGAGGTCGCGGCGAAGATTTTCCGGCTTCTTGCTGCCACGGTCAAAGAGCGACATGTCGTCAAAGACATCTTCCACGTCGTCGTTGAGGTAGTCGTATTGGAACACCGTCGCGCCGGGAAACACGCGCTTGCAGTGCTGCACATCTTCGTGATGCAGCGTCGAAAGGTAGATGCTCTGGTAGGCGTCGGCGGGCAGAAACCATTCCAGATTTCCCGTGCCGGCGGCCATGTCCCAGAGGCGGTAGCCGCGCGTCCACCACTTCGGCCCGACAACTTTTTCCAGATAGCTGTGCGCCTTGCGGGCGAAGGGAACGGGCGTGAAAAATTCACCGGTGAAACGGCGGATCGGCTCATCGGTCAACCGGTCAACCTTGGCCAGGATGTTCCGAACCGTGTCGGTGTCCGTAACTTTCTCGTAGTTTGACCAGAACCACTCGTAATCCTTGGGCAGGATTTTCTTGGCGCGCCGTTCCTCCGGGCCGATGAGGAACACCACCTTGTTTTCCTCGCGGTTGTATTCCGAGCGGCCCAGTTGGATGTCGCAGAGAAAATAACGCGATGGTTTCGTGCCGTTGCGGACGTTCTCGCCGAAGCACCGGTTCCAGTAGTCGAACACCTCCTCGAAGTTTTCCTCGGTGATGAGCTTCTTGACGCGGAAATCAAACTCGGCCTGCTTCTGTCGGAACTGCGCCAGTCGTTGCGAAAACAGCTCGTATTCCGCTTCCCCCAGAATTTCAAAAACCTTGATCCCCTCCGTCTCCGGCGCGGCGGCGAGATCGGCCACGAGTTTTTCGTCCGGCTGGCTCGGCGCGAGTTCCCAGTCGTATTTGGATTCGTTGCCGTAGAATTTTTTCCAGCGATGCGTGTCGGTGAAGAACGCCTGGTTGGCATCCGCCACGCAAACCACCGGCGGCACGACCTTGTCCGCGTGGCCGAGCCGGAGGCGGCGGACGTAATACATTACCTGGGCCAGCACGGCCGCACGGACGGCCCGCTTCTCCAGCGGTCGGTCGAATTTGAACTCGAAGAAAATCTCCGGAGAATAGAGGTCATGGCGAAACTCCGTGTCGTAATTCAGGTCGAAGTGTTTCGCGTAGGCGTGCTTGACCTCTTCTTCGGTCTTCGCCTTCAGCAGGGCTTTGTGGAAGCTGGAAAAGTTTTTGCTCATCTGGAGTCCGCGTGAGAGGGGAGGCTAGGCGGCATGACGAAGCGCGGCAAGCATGGTGGCACGGCCTGATTCCCAATCGCGCGCTTCACAACCCGCGCGCCAGCGTCCAGACGAGGACTTCACCAGCGCCGTTCTCGTGCAACACGCGCGCGACGGCGCTGGTGGTCGCGCCGGTGGTGAGCACGTCATCGAGGACGACGAGGCGCTCACCTTGGAGAGACTTGGGCTTCACCGGAGCGAAGGCGCGTCGGACGTTGTCGGCCCGGGCGTGCTTGTCGAGCTGCGTCTGCGTGCGCGTGGGCTGGACGCGCTTCACGAGTTTGGTCAGCACGGGAATGTTCAGCGCGCGGGCGAGCGGTGCGGCGAGGCGTTCGGCCTGGTTGAACTCGCGCTCGCGCTGCTTCACTGGATGGAGCGGCACTGGAACGATGCCGGCCAACTTTTCCTCGCGCAGCGCGGGCAATGCCTGGCGGATCAGCAGGTCGGTGAGGAACGGCTCGAACCACAGCTCGCGGTTGTATTTGTAGCGGTGGATGACATTGCGGAGAAAATCGTTCGCCACAACGGAAGCGCGCGCCCAACGAAAGTGGAGGTTGAGGTCACGGCAGTTCGAGCACTCGAAGGCCGTGGTGATGTCGCCAGGATAAGGCAGACCGCAACGCTCGCAGCAGGGCGGCACGATGAAACGCACGTTCTGCCAGCAGCCCTGGCAGACATAGCCCCCGGGGGGGGTGGCGCGGGCCGCGCGCGAGGGCTGGCAGACCGGCGGATAAAAGAAGGCCGGCCCGGCGCGCAGCCAGTAACGGGCGTTCTGCGGGGGCGGATTCACCGGGGAAGGCGGCAGCCTGCCCCAGCCGGCGCGAACGCGAAACTCCCGCGAGCACGGCGGCCATGACCAGCAGCGCAAGCCAGCCGTCGAGCAGCTTGTCCGTGCCCCAGAACGCGTCCGCAGGCTGCGCGCCCGGCGAAGTCACAGTCTTGAAGACCTTCAACCAGAAGACCCAGCCGGCATGCAGGCCGATGGAAAACCACAGACTGCCTGTGCGCTGATACGCCAGCGCGAGCACCGCCCCGGCGACGGCGAGTGTGAGGCCGGCGGGCGCGAGGTTTTCCGGCGCGGCAATTCCACGCACCATGCGTGGCAACAACGCAAGTCCCGACGACCATTCGACCGGCCCGGCGTGCTCGACTCGCGCCAGGAAGTGCAGCGCGGAGTAAATCAGACTGCTGCCAATGACGGCCACCGAAATGGACAACGATTGCCGCAGTGTGCCGAAGACGACACCGCGAAAGAAAAGTTCCTCCAGCACGGCGACCACGGCGGCGGAAAGCGTGGCGTTGACGGCCAACTCAAGCAGCACCGACGGAGCGAGGCTGAAGTTGAAGTTCCGCACGCCGGCCAAGGCCATCAGCAGAGCCGCACCGAGCAGCGAGCCGAAGCCAACCGCCAGTCCAAGGCCGAGCTTTCGCCGGCTGTCTGCACGCCAAGCCATGCCCAGAGCTTGTGCGCTGCTGAGTCGAAATGCCTTGACCAACGGCCACATCGCAGCGAGCGCCATGAGCAGAACGCAGCGGTTCAGATAGCGGTGGAACGGCTGCGCGCCGAGACTTTTTAGGAGTGCAACTTCGCCCGCCGCCCATTGACCGACGTGATAAGCCCACGGGGCCGCCAGCGCGGCGGCGAGCAGCACGCCTACGAAGCAAGCGAGGAGGATTCCGGCGGCGCGCACGCGCGGATTAGAGGAGGTTGCGCCAAGGCCGCCAAGTGGATATTCTATCCGGGGCGGAAGCAGGCCGCACGGGCATCGGCAAAGTAAGTGCTCTCGTGCGTAACCTGACAGACTCAGACGCGTCCTACAGCCGAACATACGGCGCAGACAATCAGACAACGCGAATGTCACCATTGGGATTTTTCCGCAGGAAACCGAAGCAGACTGTCCACGATCCGGACGCCCCCCATCTTTTTGGGCCGTATTCGCTGCACGAACTCATCAACCGTGGCGGCACGGCGGAGATCTGGACGGCCACCGACCAGGCCGGCCAGACGTATGCGTTGCGGCGGCTGCTGGGCAACGGCACGGTGCACAAGACGACGCGCAAACATTTTCTTTACGGCTGCGAGGTGCTGGAGAGAATTCACGGACACCCGTTTATCATCGGCTTCTTCAAGCACGGGAAAATTGACGGCGTGGACTTCACGCTGCTGGAGCGCGTTGAAGGCGCGAACCTCAAGCAGCTCATCACCCGCAACGACCCCATCCTCGGCGAATTCGTCGGAAACATCCTGATCGACATGGCGATGGCGCTTGAGCACCTCCATGAAAAGGGCTTCATCCACCTCGACTTCAAGCCGGAAAACGTGCTCGTGACCCTCACTGGGGACATCCGTCTCGTGGATTTCGACCTCGCGCAGCCGCGGCCCAAGAAGCCCACGAAGATGCCCAGCAACGCCGGCACGCCGGCCTACATGGCCCCGGAGCAAATCCGCCGCGAGCCGCTGGACCAGCGTGCGGACATCTTCTCCTTCGGCGTGACTGCCTACGAACTGCTCACGTTCCGCAAACCTTTCTCCGGCGAGACCTCCGAGGCCGTGCTCCGCAAGCAGCTTGACGAGAAACATTCCGTGCCATCACCGCGCGACATCAACCCGGACATCCCCCTCGCCGTCGAGCGCATCATCCTCACGTGCATGGAGCGCGACCCCGAGAAGCGTTTCCCGAACGCGCACGTCCTCGTCTCGCAGCTCCAGCAGGCGCTCTACGTGAAGTGACGCTTCCGGCTTGCGCGTGGCGGCGCGGGCTTCAACCTGTCGCCCGTATGTCATCCAAAACCGCAGTCATCACCGGAGCCGGCAGTGGAGTCGGCCAGGCCACCGCCTTGAAACTCGCCGCGCTCGGCTGGAAGGTCGCCATTCTCGGCCGCCGCGAGGCAGCCTTGAAGAACACCGTCAAGCTCGCGAAGAAGCACGCGAAGCAACTGCTCGTCATCCCGTGCGACATCGGCGACATCGCGCAAGTTGCCGCGATGGCGAAGACGGTTTTGGCGAAGTTCAAGTCAGTCGAAGTCCTCGTGAACGCCGCCGGCACGAACATCCCGCGACGTTCGCTCGCCGAACTTTCGCTTGAAGACTATCACGCGGTCATTGATGCCAACCTCCACGGTTCCTACTACTGCGCCCAGGCGTTCCTGCCGCAGATGCGCGCGCGCAAGTCGGGCACTATCGTCAATATCGTGTCCGAAGCTGGGCTAAGGGCTAGCCCCAAGAGCGGCCCGAGCTACGTGCTCTCGAAGTTCGGCCAGGCCGGCCTCACGCAGTGCATCAATGCCGAGGAGCGCGCCAACGGCATTCGCGCGTGTTCCGTTTTCCCTGGCGACATAGATACTGAGCTGCTCAACAAGCGTCCCGTCGTGCCCGACGCCACCGCCCGCGCGAAGATGATGAAGGCCGAGGACATCGCCGACTGCGCGCTGCTGGCCATCAACCTTCCGCCGCGCGCCGTGGTGGAGGAAATCCTGGTGCGACCCGGTTGAAGATTTCTTAGCCGCGAAAGGGCGCAAAGAACACAGAGGGGAAACTTTCAACGTCCAGCTTCCAATGCTCGACTTTCAACAACGGTGTTCGGACGCCCCTCTGAACGTTGGAAGTTGAGCGTTGAATGTTGAATGTTTCTTTCTTTGCACTCTTTGCGCCCTCTCGCGGTAAAATCCGTCGCAATTGACGCCTTCCCACATTCAGGCTTTCCTCTCCGCACGTTCAACCGCCGCCACGCATGACACCCAAGTTTCTCCCGCTCAGTCTTCTCCTCGTCGTCCTCGCCCTGCCCGCCCGCGCGCAGCAAGTCCCCGTCATCGAGAAGACGCTCTCCAACGGAATGCGCCTGCTGCTCCTGCCGCGCCATGACGAGCCGACGGTCGCCGGCGGCTGGGTCGCGCACGTGGGCAGCTCGAACGAGCGGCCCGGCATCACCGGCATCGCGCATCTCTTCGAGCACATGATGTTCAAAGGCACGCCCGCGCTCGGCACGAAGGATTACAAGAAGGATGTCGAAATCATCAACGAGCAGGAGCGCGTGCGCGACTTGATGCGCGCGGAGGAGGCGCACATGAGGACCCTTTGGCGTCGCGGCGAAATCACCGACCTGCTCAACCCCGACACGTGGACGCCGCGTTACAAGGAGTTGCAGGCGCAGTTCAAGAAGCTCGTGGACGCCCAGCGCGAGATTCTCGTGAAGAACGAGTTCGACCGCGTTTACACCTCGAACGGCGGATCGGAGATGAACGCTTACACCAGCTTCGACGTGACGGTTTATTTCACCACCGTCCCGGCGAACAAACTCGAACTGTGGATGTGGATGGAGAGCGGCCGTCTGCTCGCGCCGGTCTTCCGCGAGTTCTACGCCGAGCGCGACGTGGTCTTCGAGGAGCGCCGGATGCGCACCGAGTCCACGCCCACGGGCCGCATCGAGGAATCGTTCTGGGCGATGTTCTGGGAGTCGCACCCGTATTCGTGGCCGGTGCTTGGCTGGCCGTCGGACATTCCGGCCATCTCGAAGAAGCAGGCGGACGATTTCTACGCGCTCTATTACGCGCCGCAGAACCTCACCACCGTCCTCGTCGGCGACTTCGATCCCGACGCGGCCACCGCGCTCGCCGAGAAATATCTCGGCCGCATTCCGCGCGGCAAGCAAGCCGCCCCGGATGTCGTCACGCTGGAGATCAAGCAACCCGCCGAGAAGCGCATGAACGGCGAGGCCGACACCAACCCACAGGTGGACATCATGTGGCACACGCCCGCCTTCGGCCACAAGGACACCTACGCGTTGCAAGTCCTCGCGCAAATTCTCTCCACCCGCACCGGCCGCCTCTACAAAGGTCTCGTGCTCGGCTCGAAGGTCGCGACCGACACCTACGCGCAGCAGCATTCGATGCGTTGGGCGAGCCTCTTCAATGTCGGCGGCGAAGTGACCGACGGGAAGACGCCCGCCGACCTTGAAGCCGGGCTGCTCGCCGAGCTTGAGAAGCTCAAGACGAGCGAAGCGCCCCCCGAGGAATTGCAGAAGGTGAAGAACAACTTCGCCGCCGGCGAATACCGCAAGCTCTCCAACAACCACGCCATCATGCAGGCGCTCCTGCGCTACGACGGCGTGGGTCACTGGCAGGAAATCAACGAGGCCGGCCCGAAGCTTCAGGCCGTCACCGCCGCCGACGTGAAGCGCGTGGCCGAGACTTACCTCACGAAGGACAACCGCAACGTCGCGACCGTCGTGCGCAAGGCCGGCAAAAGCGCGGGCGAAGACCCGGACCTCGTCGGCCTCTCGCCGCAGCAGTTGCCGGTGGTGCGCCAGTTCCTCGGTCGTCTCGCGGCGGAGAAGAACGTCGAGCAGCTCAAGACACAGTTGAAGCAGATGGAGGAGCAGGCAGCCAAGGCCGACCCGAAGAACCAGAAGTTCATGAACATCCTCAAGAAAAAGACCGCCGAGCGCATCGCGGAGCTGGAGAAGAAGTAGCGAGAGGTTGAACTTCGCGCCACATTCACAATCACTATGAGCACTGCCATTGAAGAAGCCCGCCAAGTGGTGACGAAGCTGTCCCCCGAGGAGCGCCGCAGCCTCGTCGAGTGGCTCGCGCACGAGCCGGTCGAGGTCGCGCCCGGCATCTACCGCACCCCACGAGTTTGCGGCGGCGACGCGTGCCTCCGTGGGCTGCGCCTGCCGGTCTGGCAGTTGGAGGAGGGACGCCGCAGCGGAGCGACCGACGCCCAACTCCAGCAGGCGCATCCCGCACTGACGACTGAGGACTTCGCAAACGCATGGGCTTACGTGGCGGGTCACCGCGCCGAGATTGACCGGCTGATTCAGGAGAACAACGAGGCTTGAAATGGCACGCCTCTTCGCCGATGAGAACTTCTCCCAGCCTGTCGTCATCGCCCTGCGCGCGCTCGGTCACGACGTGCTCACGGTCGCCGAAATCGGCCGCGCCAACCAAGGCTGGCCGGACGACGAGGTGCTGGCCTACGCCACCGAACACCGCCGGGTCCTGCTCTCTGTGAACCGCCTGCACTTCCTTCGTTTGCACCAGCGCCAGCCAGCTCATGCTGGCATCGTTGCCTGCACGGAGGACGTTGACTTCGATGGTCTGGCCCGGCGGATTCACGACGCATTATCTGCAACCCCATTTGTCGCCGGACAGTTCCTGCGCATCTACAAGCCCGCCCGTTGACGCCTGATCGAACCCGCTTTTATGAACCGCCTTGTCTTGCTCCTCGCCCTCGCTCTCCCCGCCCTCGCCGCCGACATCCCGGACCGGCCGGAGAAACTCAAGTATCCCGCGCTGAACTACTCGCCGCCGGATGCGAAGCAGTTCCGTGTCGCGCTCAAGGCCGGGCCGGTCGCCTACGTGGTGCCGGACCGCGAGCTGCCGCTGGTGAACATCAGCATCCTCGTCCGCACGGGCGATTACCTCGACCCTGTCGGCAAGGAAGGTCTCGCCGGTGTCACGGGCTACCTGCTCGCGCGCGGCGGCACGAAGTCCAAGTCCGCCGAAGACCTCGAGGAACGCCTCGCCTTCCTCGCCGCCAATCTCAACTCCGCCGTCGGCGACACGCAGGGCAGCGTGAGCCTGAACCTGCTCTCGAAGGACCTCGACGAGGGTTTCGCCATCCTGCGCGAGGTGCTCACCGCGCCGCGGTTTCAGGACGACAAGCTCGCGCTCCGCAAGCAGCAGACCTTGCAAGCAATGAAGCAACGCAATGATGACGCCGCTGAGATCGAGCAGCGCGAGCGTCGCTACCTTGCTTACGGCGATGGCTTTTATTTCAATCGCCACTCCACGCAGGCTTCGCTCGACTCCATCACGCGCGCGGACATCGAGGCGTTCCACCGGCGCTGGTTCCACCCGAAGAACTTCGTCATCGCGGTGAACGGCGACTTTGACAAGGACGCGATGGTGGCGCGCTTGGAGAAACTTTTTGCCGCGTGGCCGTTCACGGGCGAAGTCCCGCCGCCCGTGCCGACGGAGAAGAAGTTCGCCGCGCCTGGCGTGTATCTCGTGGACAAGGAAGTGAACCAAGGCCGCGTGACCATCCTGCTGCCCGGCATCAAACGCGACGACCCGGACTTCCCGGCGACGCAGGTGATGAACGACATCCTCGGCGGAGGCGGCTTCACGTCGCGCATCATGAACCGCGTGCGTTCGGACGAGGGCCTCGCGTATTCGGCGGGCAGCGGCTTCCCCGGCGGCGTGTATCACCCGATGAGTTTCCTCGCGGCCTTCCAGTCCAAGTCCCGCACCGTCGCCTACGCCACGAGCATCGTGCTGGAGGAGATGAAGAAAGTCGCGTCCGAGACCGTGACCGATGAGGAGCTGAACACGACGAAGAAGCAGTTCATCGAGACGTTCCCGCAGACGTTCGCCACGAAGCGCCAGGTGGCCGGCACGCTCGCGGGCGACGAGTTCACGGGGCGTTTCGCGAAGGAGCCGGACTATTGGAAAACCTACCGCTCGAAGATTGACGCCGTGACGAAGGCGGACGTGCAACGCGTCGCAAAAAAGTATCTCACGCCGGAGAAGGTCGTCATCCTCGTCGTCGGCACGAAGGATGAAATCCTCAAGGGCCACCCGGACCATCCGGTGAAGCTCGAATCCCTCGGCGGCGGCCGGCTCGTGGACCAGCCGTTGCGCGACCCGCTCACGATGAAGCCGGGGGTGAAATAGGCGCGGGCTTCAGCCTGCGTGTGGGGGATCGTTCTTCGGAACCTGTCGGTCGCGACTACGAAGCTACAGCCCCATCAAGCCGCGTTGCCACTTGAGAAGCAGCTTCGCGGGATCGCTGTCCCTTCGTGATAGGAGTTCCAAGGTCATCTTGCTCGCTATGAGGGTCGGATCGAGTTCGAGTTGCTTCGCCCGCTGGTCGCGGTTCACCTTGAACCGGTCGAAGCGCGCGTGCTCCGCATCGGTGGGATGATACGACACACCGCGATGCACTCGCGGGCACTCGTCCGGCGGCACGGCGAGGCCGCGCGCGACGGCTTGGAGCACGCCCTCGCGCCGGTGCGGGGCGAAGCGGCGCGGCAGCAGCGGGTCCAGCGGCGCGTCGTCCACGGCGGCGATGGAAATGTCGAGCAAGGCGTCGTGGCTCAGAAGGAAGAAGGGCGGGCGGTTGCAGCGGGTCGCCTCCTGCTCGCGCCAGTGCCACAGCTCGCGCAGCACGGCCATCTCCGAGCGTGTGAGCCGGGCCGCACCCTTGATGCGCCATTCGCGGTCGGGGTCGGACGGCGGGACAATCGCGCACTCGACGATGAGCGCGGCGCAGGTCTCCTCGCACCAGGCGAGGCGGCCCTTGGCGACCAGTTGCTCGCGGAGCTTAGTGACCAGCGGATGGAGGAAGCGCGTGTCGTTGCGCGCGTAGGCCTCCATGCGCTCGGTGAGCGGACGCTGCGCCCAGTCGGCCTTCTGCGGGCCTTTCTCCAAAGCCACACCGAGGGTTTGCGACACGAGGTCTTGCAGGCCGAACCTCATGATGCCTAGCAGGCGTGCAGCGATCATCGTGTCGAAGATCGCATGGGGGACGAAGTTGTGGTGTTCGCGCAAAAGGCGCAGGTCGTAGTCGCTCCCGTGCAGCAGCAGTTCGCGCGTGCGCAGCGTGTCCCAAAGCGGCGCGAGGTCGAGATCCGCGAGCGGGTCCACCAGCACGTCCGCGCCGGGGATGCTGAACTGGAGCAGGCACAGCTTGGCGGGGTAGGCGTGCAAGCTGTCGGCCTCCGTGTCCAGCGCGATCCATTCCGCCGCGCGCAGGCGCGGGAGGAAGTCGGCGAGCCGGGCCGCAGTATCAATCACGGGCGGAAGGATAGGCAGCCGGTGGAAAGACAAAAACACTTTTATCAGGAAAGCAGGAACGGCGGAAAGGGCTGTTGAATCCGACGCACGTCTAGGCTGCGTCCCGTTCCTGTATTCCTGCATTCCTGACAAGTCTCCCTGCCCTCCGAATTCAGGGTTGGAGCCTCTGGTAATTTCCTTACTCTCCCGCGCGTGAATCTCTTCGCAGCATTCGCCGAGACTGTCGCGCGCCGCCGCTATCATCCGGCAATCTTTTGGGGCGAGGCGCAACTTGCTTACGACTGGCTGGCGCAACGCGCGGCGTGGCTGTCGCATGCACTGGCAAGGGACTTCGCCGTGCAACGCGGTGATCGCGTGGCGGTGTGGCTGAAGAATTGCCCGGAGTTTCCCGCCGCGCTTTTCGGAGTCTGGCGCGCTGGCGGCGTGGTCACGATGGTCAACAACTTCCTCAAGCCGGAGGAAGTCGCCTACATACTCGGCGACTCTGGCGCGCGGGTGGTCATCACGGACAGCAGCCTTGCGGAGAACCAAGCCAAGCTCGCCGCACTAATGCCGGGACTGAAGTTTCTCCGCGTCGAAGACTTCGCCGCGTTGTCCGAGGCGGATGCGCCGCCGCCCGCCGACTTGAACGAGTCCGACCTCGCCGCACTGCTCTACACCTCCGGCACGACGGGCCGGCCAAAGGGCGCGATGCTCACACACGGGAACCTGCTCGCGAACGTCCGCAGTTGCATGACCTGCCTCGACTTTCACGAGGAGGACCGCCTGCTCGTGCTGCTGCCGCAGTTCCACAGCTTCATGTTCACCGTCGGCACGCTCACACCGTTGCTCAAGGGCGCCAGCATCGTGCTCGTGAAGTCAGTCAGTCCGTTCAAGCATATGCTCGACGACATCAACCACCGCCGCGCGACGATGCTGCCCGGCGTGCCGCCGATTCATCGCGCGCTGGCGGGTTTGCCCGCGAGTGTCGAACTTCCGTCGTTGCGGTTGTGCATCAGCGGCGGCGCGCCCTTGCCGCTGGAAGTTTTGAATCAGTTCCACGCGCGCTTCCCGAAAATTCCGCTCATCGAAGGCTACGGGCCGACTGAGAGCAGTCCCGTCGCGACCGTGAACCCCGTGTTCGGCACGCCCAAGGCCGGCAGCGTCGGCGTGCCGATTCCGGGCGTGGAGTTGAGCATCCGCGCGGACGACGGCAGCGAACTCCCGGTGGGCGTGACCGGCGAGCTGTGCATCCGTGGGCCGAACGTGATGCGCGGCTACTGGAACCAGCCGGAGGAAACGGCGTTGGTCATCCGCGACGCTTGGCTCTATACCGGCGACATCGGCCATCGCGACGCCGACGGCTTCTACTTCATCACCGACCGCAAGAAGGACATGCTGCTGGTCAACGGCATCAACGTCTATCCCCGCGAGGTCGAGGAGGTCATCCACCGTTTCCCTGGCGTGAAGGACGCGGCGGTCATCGGCGTGCCCGACGCGCGGCGTGGCGAGCAGCCGCTGGCCTTCGTGGTGATGGCCGACGGCGTGACGCTCGACGAGAAGACGCTGCACGACTTCGTGCGTGAAAAACTGGCGGACTACAAGGTGCCGCGCCACTTCCGCGTTCTGCCCGCGCTTCCGCGCAACGCCACCGGCAAGGTGCTCAAGACCGCATTGCGGCAACTGTTGCAGTAGTCGTCCTTGGAGAGAACAGCGAGCTTGAAACCGGCGTGGACGGAACGGCACCGCAGGTTGGTGTGTCGGCTTGGCAGACCTTGGCGGCGGTCTTCCGGGAATCTTACAGCACGGCGGGCCCGCTCTTGCTCCAGCCGCTCGAAGCACGCCTTCCGACCAGGACGGCGCTTTCTTGCGCAGGAAGCTGTTACAGCAGCAAATCAGCTTCGCTTTCAAAACAATCAGGTCGCATCCCTACAAGATGGCGCTGTTGTGGCAGGCGCGACAAGCCGACCACTGCCCGAGGGGCGCCGACCCAGACGTAATTCGTCGTGGTGTTTCGAGGAGGAGTTTGGAGGTGCAGGCTCAAGCTCGTTTTGGACACCAGCGAATAACTCGAAACAGGGAAGATACGGGCGAGTGCGTTGTGACTAATCGGTGTAACTTTCCAGCCCGATCACACTAAGGAAACGCTGATTTAACCACAGAGGCACAGAGGACACCGAGGGAAAGCCCAATCAAACAACCTCTGCGTTCTCTGTGTCTTGTATCTTGATTTCCATCTTCCTTGTCTG
>CAYZJP010000014.1:0-59029 GCA_964478755.1 uncultured Klebsiella sp. | reverse complement strand
GCTGGCCTCGCGAAACGGCCATGGCTATCAACCCCGCGTGAGCAAGCTCTCCGACAAAGTCATTGTCGTAATCGGTGGCACCAGCGGCCTCGGTCTCGCGGCGGTGAAGGCGTTCGTGCGCGAGGGGGCACGGGTGGTCTTCGTCGGACGCAACGCGGAGAAAGTCCAGACGACTGAGCACGAACTGGGTGCCGCCACGGCGGGTCTGGCTGCCGAGGCAACGCAGCCGGACACTGCCGCACGCGCCATCGCGCTCGCAGTCGGGAAGTTTGGCGGATTCCACGGCCTCTACCACGTTGCGGGCGGCAGCGGGCGGCAGCAGGGCGATGGGCCGTTGCAAAAAATCACCGATGAAGGCTGGCAATTCACATTGAACGAAAACCTCACGTCACTTTTCTACTCGAACCGCGCCGCCGTCCGGCAGTTTCTCGCGCAGGGCACGGACGGCAGCGTGTTGAACATGGGCAGCGTGCTGGGCTGGTCGCCGTCGCCGCACTTCTTCGCCACGCATGCCTATGCCACGGCCAAAGCCGGCGTCATCGGCCTCACGCAGTCTGCCGCCGCGCATTACGCGAAGGACAACGTTCGCTTCAATGTGCTCGCGCCCGCGTTGGTCGCCACGCCCATGTCCGCGCGTGCGCAGGGCGACACGGCGATTCTCAACTTCATCCGCACGAAGCAGCCGCTCGACGGCGGGCGCATCGGCCAGCCGGAGGATTTGAACGCCGCCGCCGTGTTCTTCATGAGTGATGATGCCAAATTCTGCACGGGCCAAGTGCTCGCAGTGGACGGCGGGTGGTGTGTGAGCGAGGGACAGCATGGATAGAAGGCAAAAGACAAAAGGCAAAAAGCAAAAGGCGACCGCAATCACCACGCGGCGCTCGCCTCTCAACTCTCAACTTTCAACTCTCAGTTATTTCCTCGGCCTCGATCTCGGCGGCACCAGCATCAAGGCGGTCGCGGTGACGGCGGTGGGTGAGAAACTGCGCCAGCGGAGCGTGCCGTTTGTGGACCGCGACATGGAGTGGGCCAAGAAAATCCGCGCGCTCGTCGGCGCGTGGCGGCGCGAGCTGGGCGAACCCGCAGGCATCGGCCTCTCCGCACCGGGTCTTGCCGCGAAGGACGCGCGCAGCATCGGTGTGATGCCGGGGCGGCTGCTGGGTTTGGAGCGGCTGGACTGGACGGACTTCTTGGCGTCGCCCCGGCCGATTCCCATTCTCAACGACGCGCACGCCGCGTTGCTCGGCGAGGTTTGGCGTGGCGCGGCGCGTGGTCTGCGCGACGTGATGCTCTTCACGCTCGGCACGGGCGTGGGCGGCGCGGCGATGGTGGACGGCCACCTTTTGCGCGGCGCGATTGGCCGCGCCGGACACCTTGGCCACGTCACGGTGGATTGGAACGGACCTCGCGACGACTTCAACACGCCCGGCTCGTTGGAGCACTTCATGGGCAACAAATTCATTCGCGAGCGCACCAAGGGCCGCTTCGCCACCACGCACGAGTTGGTTGCCGCTGCGGCCAAAGGCGACGCGCTGGCGAAGGAGATTTGGGACCGTTCCGTGCGCGCGCTCGGTTGCAGCATCGGCTCATTGATCAACGTGCTGGACTCCGACGCGGTCATCATCGGCGGCGGCATCGCGCGCGCCGGCGAGGCACTGTTTGTGCCGCTGGAGCGATACGTGCGTCACTACGAGTGGCAGGCAGGCGGTCATCAGGCGAAAATTCTTCCGGCGAAACTCGGCGACTACGCCGGAGCCTACGGCTCGGCGGCGAATGCAATGGGATTCAATCCGGCCGGCTGATCTTCCCGGTGAAGTGGCGGGGCTATTTTGCGGGCGGCGGAGATTTCGCCAGCGGAGGCGCGCCGTCGGCGTGGCGGGTAAAGAGCACGAGTCCCAGCAGGAACAGCGCGAGCGCCATCGCCGCCAGTGTCACATAGAGACCGGTGACGGACGGCTCGTAGCGGAACTCGATCTCATGTTTGCCCGTCGGGACTTGCACGCCGCGCATGAGATAATTGCAGCGCAGCAAGGTCGCGGGCTGGCCGTCCACGGAGACCTTCCAGTTGGGCGAGTGTTTGTCGTTGAGCAACAGGACGGATGGAGCGACGGCGTTCGCGGCGAGGCGGATGCGCTTGGGAGCGTAGGTAAGGAACTTTACTTCGCCGACGTTCGTGCCGGGCGTATTTGTGGCGGCGGACAGCGGCGTGGAGACGAGGACGGTCTCGTGCGGATTGAAGGTGGCGTTGGTGAGGCGGCTCAGAACTTCCGTTTCGTTGGTGTTGACGACCCAGTGGGTGAAAAGCTTGGCGCGAGGCAGCGCGCCGGTGAACTCGATGAGCGCGAACTGGCCCGGGCCGTTGGTGGCCACGGTGACTTGATCGAGACGCGTCGGGTCTTTGATGCCGGGCTTGGGCACGAGGTCGAACGGAACGTGGATGCGGAAGCGGTTCTGTCCGGGGTCGAGCTGCGCGGCGATGGACGTGATCAAGTTGGAGTCGTTCACGCCGAAGATGTGGCGGGTGTTCGTCAGTTCCCAGAGTCGCGTAATCGTGCTAGCGCGCCTCGTTAAGGCGGCGCGGTATGCTTCATTCTCAACAGACGGGCGCGGGTCTTGGGTGACGTCGAGACATTGGATGTTGTTGTAGAGGAAGAGATGCTGCGTCCACTCCGTCCCGTAGAGTTGTTGAAAAACGCCGAACTGCTGGCCAAGCTGCATCGGCAGGGACTGGACGCGTCCCTCGTGGGGGGTTTGCTTCAACAGTTCGATAAGTGGATTGGAGGCGTATTTCTCCGGGTAGTTCCAGTAGATGATCCACGGGGTGTTGGCGCGGGCGAGGTCCACCACTAGCAGCAGACCCAGCGTCACGCCCGCCCAGCGCGCGCGCGTGCCGGACCAGTAGCCGCTCATCGCCACCGCGACGGCTCCAGCAGAGAGCGCGAGGAAGAAGACGAAGTAGCCGACTTCACCGATGCTGTGCGAGGCGATGCCCTTGGCCATGTCCTCGCTGAAGGCCACGGAGACAAGATGCTTTTCCAATTCCTTCCGTGCCGAACCATAGAGCAGCAGACCTAACATTCCGAGCGCCGCAAGACCGAATGTGGCCAGCGTCCAGTGCCGCTCGAAGCCGCTGACGGAGTTCCACCAGTTGCCGACATGCTCAGTGAGCTTGCTCTCGCCGGCGGCGACGGGCTTGACGAACTGCTTCGCGAGCGCGTGCAGTCCGTAGCCGCAGAGGATCACCAGCGTCAGGTGGAACGGGTGCATGAACTTCACCGGATTGCGGATGGTCGAGGCGTAGGGCAGCGAGTAAAACAGCTTGTAGAACGGCGCGTATTTGCCGAAGGCGAACAGGAGCGAGAGCAGTGCGATGCCCGCCCAGAACCAGACGAGCTTGCGCTCGGTGTCGGTGAACGCGCCTTGCTTGCGGCACGCCTGCACGAGCGCGAACGCCGCGAGCAGCACGACGAGCACGCCGCCGTATTCGCCGGAGCCGGAGTGACGGTGCAAGGCTGGATTCGCGAGCGCGGCCTTCGCTTGCGGGTCGCCCTTGGCGGCCGCTTCCTTGATCGGCTCGATATTTGGATTCTGTCCGACTGCGCCCCAGTAAGCGCCGCCGTCGGGCGTGTCCATGCGGTAGCCGAACAGGCCCGGGATCAGCACGCGCAGCGCCTCGATCTTCGGCAGGCTCCAGATGGTCGCGCCCACGTAGCGACGGTCGCGGGACTCCTTGTCCTGCCCCATGTCGGCGACGCCCTTGACCTGCGTGCTGATGAGCGTGCCGAGTGTGTAAGTGGCGATGAAGCCAGCGCAGACGGCGACGAGCGCGACGCGCCCCACGCCTTGCGCGATCAGCGAACCCGGCGAGCCTTGGCCTGCCGTCCAAACCAGACAGATGGCAAACGCCGCGATCACGAGGCTGAAGATCGCCCCCGTGTCGAAGCCCTCCATCACGCCGAAGCCTGTCGCGAAGCCCGCGAGCATCGTGAAGACCAACGCTCGCCGTCGCGTGGCCGCGAGCAGAGCCGCGAGCGCGAGGAAAACGGCCGCCGTGCCGAGCACCCAGATGGACAAGCCCCATGCCGCGACGGAGAAGCGGTCACCGTTGAGCGCCGCCGCGAGGCCGCCCACGGTGCAGACCCACGGCGCGAAACCGCATTGCCGAAAAAAGACCCACGCCGCGCAGCCGAGCAAAAGCAGCGAGAGTGGAACGATGACCTTGGCGTAGGCGACGGGGCTGAGGACGACGCAAAGGAGATTCGAGAGGCTGGGCGCGGAGGCAACGCCTTCGTTGCCGACCCAGTTCAAGTCCAGCCACACGCCGGACATTGCCGCAGGCATCCGGCCCGCCGCAGATTCCGCCGCGCCGAGCGGACCGTCGTTGGCGAAGTGGACATACTCCGGCAGGAAACTTTTCGCGAAGAGCAGGGCCAGCACGCCCGCGAGCGCGGCCAGCAGCGCGAGGAAGGCGGCGCGTCCGTTTTGCACGGGCGGCACGGCGGCGGGCGGAGTCAGGTTCGCCATAGGAGTCCTGCCGGCGGTGCCGCCAGCCGACGCGCGACGGTAGCGGAACCGACCCTTGTTCCAAGCCGAAACTCGGCGCGTGGCCCACCGTTTTCTCCCTAAGGCATGATCGAGAAGCCCGTCGCTACACCAATCTCCTGGAACGGGCCGAGCGGCTTCTTCGTCTGATCAAAGCGTTCCGAATGCGGCTGGCCGGACCAGAGCTTGTAGGTGACCTTGTCGTGGTTCAAGAGAACGAGCGCCTTGAAATTCCAGCCTGTCTCGTGATTCTTGCGGTTGAAGGAAAACATGTCCAGAAACAGGTTTCCATAGCGCTGATTGTAGAGGACGGTCACGTCGAGTTCATAGGCGCGGGACTCTTCCTTCGCATCAAGCGACTGACGCACGGGGGCGGGCAGGTCTTCCATGCGGATGGACGGGTTGGGCAGGAACCGGTTCAGGATGTCGAGGTAGTTCAGGATGCGGACGTTCGAGTTCGTGTAAGGGTCGAAGCCGAGCGTGCGGAGTTCCGCGATGGTGGTCTGACCGGGCGTGATGCTGTCGAACGCGGCCTTGGCGGCGTCGAAGTCCGGCCACGGGGACTTGGCGATGCTGTGACCGCTGGAGTGCAGGGACGCGCAGCCGGTGGTGAACAGCATCGCCAGCGCGCCAAGAAGAAGCGTGATGAGTTTCATAATGAGCAGAGTTGAGTGGAAAAGAGCGGCAAGCCGGCTGGTCGCCGACCGCAGCCTTCGGGATGTCCCTCCGCGCTTCGTCCTCAGGCTGTGTAAGTGTAGGCCACGCCGCTGGGAGCGCACTCCGGTCTTGACCCGATTTGCGGAAGCGGAGCGGGGGAGTAGTGTGCGTGGTTGAGCCGACTTGCGGATTGTCAAGCCCGACGGATGGAAAACCTTACCAACGCCGGGGCACTACCGCTGGCCACCAGTGCGAGTTGGCAACGAGGCACTTCCGTGCAACTTGGAGTCGCGGATCGGCGCAAAAGCGAAGAGTTTCCCGCCTGTTGGGTTTCGACGTTGGAGACTCTGGGAAGACGACTGCCCGCAACGCGTTCAGAAGCCCGAAGAACTGTGCTTTTACCCGGAGTGCCCGACGACCGTCGGAAACGGCTAGGCGCGCTCCATGTATTTGCCGGTGCGGGTGTCCACCTTGATCTTCTCACCGGCCTTGATGAAGAGCGGCACTTGAATGTTGACGCCAGTCTCCAAGGTCGCGGTCTTCTGGACGTTGTTGGCGCTGTCGCCGCGGATGCCATCGGGCGAGTCGGTGATGGTGAGTATGACGCTGGAGGGCAGCTCGACCGAGACCGCCTTGTCCTCGACGAAGACCATGGTGACGCCGCCGTTCTCGACGAGGAAGTTTTTGCAGTCGCCGACGAGTTCGGGCGGCAGCGTGACGGTTTCGTAGTTTTCCGGGTTGGTGAACACATAGTCCACACCGTCCTTGTAGCTGAATTCCATTTTGGTCGTCATCATGGGGACGACGTCAATTTTCTCGCCGGAGGCAAAGCGCAGCTCGGAAGTCTTGCCCGTCTTGAGACTGCGCATGCTGATTTGGACGAAAGCACGGAGGTTGCCGGGTGTGCGGTGCGTGACTTCGAGCACGACGACGACGTCGCCACCCTGGCGGATCGCCATGCCTTTGCGGATTTCGGTTACGTTTGCCATAAGATAAAGAGTCCGGGTTCAACGCTCCGCGCGCTGCTCTGGCCGCAGAGGAGGCGGGAAGCTAGCCAAGGGAAGTGGCATTGCAAGCATGGATTTCGCGGACGGCTGGGCCGCTTCGACGAGGGAAACACCGTGAGCAAGCCCCGCTTCAAGGCGCGTTGGGCGCGCTGGCCGTCGGCTCCTGGAAGCGGATGACGATCTCGCCGGGCTTGGCGTAACCGAGTTTCTCGCGCGCGAGACGCTCGACGGCCTTGGGGTCGGAGCGCTGGGCATCAAGGTTGGCCTTGAGCTGGCGGCCGGCATCCTCCTCGCGCTGGATTTGCGTTTCGAGTTCGAGATTGCGCTGGCGCATCCGTTCGTTCTGCTGAATGAGCGGCACGCAGAGGAAGCCGATGCCAACGACGACGGCGACGACGAGGAGCGCCAACACCGTTTTGGTGAGCTTGTCCCAAATGCCGAGATCAACACTCTCGTCCTTCATCGCGTTGCGTGCAGTGAAACAAAAGTCCGTGCGGAACGGAAGCAGAATCTCTGCGCACCATCGAATGCCAGTCCGCGCTCACGAGTCCGAAGATCATGTCTGTTTCTGAGCGTTGTCTGATTCTGCTGCTTGGCTCGATTGGAATCACGTTTGCCGAAGTGGATTTCCGCCAGCAAGTGCAGCCCGTGCTCGAACACTCCTGCGTCCGCTGCCACGGCGCGGACATGACGAAGGGGGGGCTGCGGCTCGACACGAAGGAAGGTTTGCTCAAGGGCGGCAAGCACGGCCCGGTGATTTCCACGGAGAAGTGGGACAAGAGCGAACTCGTCCGCCGCATCACGCTGCCGCGCGGCCACGAGGATTTGATGCCGCAGGAAGCGGAGCCGCTCTCCGGTCCGCATCGCAAGTGGCTCCTGGAATGGGTGCAATTCGGCGCGAAATGGCCCGATGGCGTCGTGCTGAAGGCTTACAAGAAAGCAGTGCCCGGCCTTGCGGAAAAAAATTTCATACCCGAAAAAGCGCCGGCTTCACTCAAAGAAGCTGCGACCATCGCCGACACGATTCTTGAAAAGGAAAACGCCGCCGCAAAGGGCGCGCAAGCACCGGTCGCACCGGTGATTGACGACTTGTCCTTCCTGCGTCGCGCAACGGTGGATCTCATCGGCCGCATCCCGACGTCGGATGAAATCGCGGAGTTCGAGCGCGAGCCGTCCGCGACGAGACGCGAGAAACTCATTGATCGCCTGATTGCGCATCCGCGTTTTGCGGAGCGCTGGACGGTGTTCTTCGCCGACATGCTGCGCGTGCGCTCGCAGCAGGAGGGCGGCGCGCAGTTGCTCGCTTACGTCAACCGCAGCGTCGCCTCCGCCAAGCCTTATGACGAGATGGTGCGCGAACTCATTGTCACCAACGGCCGTCCCGAGCAGGCGCCCGCCGCTGGCTTCGCGCTGGGGGATGCCGCGAACGCGATGCCGCTAGCAGGCGCGACTTCGCAGATTTTTCTCGGCGTTCGTTTGCAGTGTGCCGAGTGCCACGACCATCCGTTCGATGATTGGAAGCAAAAGGAGTTCTACGAACTGGCCGCGTTCTTCGGCCAGGTCAAGCGCGTCGAGACCGGCAAGCGCGTCAAGACCGTCTATACCACCGAGGGCGACGAGACCACGGTCAAGTGGCCGCCCGAGCGCGAGCAACCGCCCAAGCGCGACGCCGTCGCGCCGAAGTTTCCATTCGAGATGGTGAGCTTCACGACCAAGCCGGGCTACATTGCGCGCCTCGAAGAACGCCGCAAGCCCGACACGAAGGCTCTCAGCAATGCCGAGGCAAAAAAGGCGCTCGACGACTTGGTGGACGGCTTCGACGTGAAGAAAGTGCTCAAGGAAAAAACGCAGGATGCCGCCGTGCTCGCCGAGGCCGCCGCCGCCGCGCACAAGAACAACGATGGCCGCAGCATCTATCGTCAGAGCGAACAGCGCGCGCAACTCGGCAAGCTCATCACCGACCCGCGCAATCCGTATTTCGCACGCGCGTTTGTGAACCGCATCTGGGCCGAACTGGTCGGCCGCGGGTTTGTCGAGCCGCTGGACAATTTCTCGGCCTACAACGAAATCCGGCATCCGCAGACGCTTCAATTTCTCGCGCAGGAATTTGTCGCCAACGCTTACGATCTGCGTTGCATTGTTAAGACCGTGATGCTCACACAGACGTATCAGCGCGGACATCTCGCCGCCGGTGCCAGCGCGGCCGAGGTTGCGCGCGCGGAGACTTCCTTCACCGCCACACGCTCGCGGCGAATGCTCGGCGAAGTGCTCTTTGACAGCGTCGCCGCTGCGGGACATTTGCTTTCGCACAAGTGGCCCGAGGGCGCGAATGTGCGCGAGGTGAAGCGGCAGATTCGCATTCCGCTCGCGCCGGCCGCGATGCTTGCCGCTGCGGATGACGGTTCCACCAACAAGCCCGCGATGATGGCGATGGCCAAGCCCGGCCAGTCCCCCGCGCCGTATGATTTGGAGAAGGGCGCAAGCCTCGACTTCGAGGCGCTGCTCAAGCCCGAGAAAATGAAGAAGGACGGCGAAGACAAATTCGCCGACGTGCTCACCGAATCGGCGAAGGATATCGCGATGAACAAGAAGATGGAGGACGCCGCGATCGAGGCCGAGCGCCAGGCGCGCATCCGCCTGCTCCAGTCAGGCAACGCGGAGCGGTTCCGGCTCGAAACGATCACCGCGGTGATTGACGACAACCCGAAATTCGACAGCACGCTGCGCATGGCCACGCCCGCGCCGCCATCGCATTTCCTGCGCGTCTTCGGCCAGCCGGCGCGCGACAACCTTGGCGAGTTTCGCGACGAGTCGCCATCGCTGCGCCAGGAGTTGATGATGCTCAACGGCAAGGCCACTCACGAAGCCTCGCGCGTCGGCCCGCTGGAACCGGTGCATGCGCTCATTGCCGGGCCGAACGCGAACCTTATGAAGGCGGTTGAGTTCGTTTATCTCGAAATCCTCACGCGCCATCCCACCACCGTGGAACTCAGCGAAGCGAAAGCAGTCATCGCCGCTGGCCAGACGCCGGCGGAAGGTCTCGCCGACCTGCGCTGGGCCATGCTCAATTCGCACGAATTTCGTTACCTGCCCTGAAGTCCAAACCACACTCGCGCCACCAAAAACACCATGAGCTCCTGCACTGACTACTACACGTCCCGCCGCCGCTTCCTCGCACAAACCGCCGGCACGGCGGCGTTGCTCGGCATGCCCATCAGCCGCCTCGTCGCCGCGATCGGCTCCGCGCACGCGCCGAAGGCCGAGGCGGTCGTCCTCTTCTGGAATGGCGGCGGCATGAGCCACATTGACACCTGGGATCCGAAGCCGGGCCGCGAGGTCGGCGGCGAGTTCGAGCCAATCAAGACCAGCGCCGATGGCATCCAGATCAGCGAGATTTTCCCGCAGCTTGCGAAGCAGATGCACCACTGCTCGATCATCCGCTCCATCGCCGGAACGAACGGCGACCACGGCCGTGCGACGTATGAATTGCAGACGAGCTATCCGCAGAATCCCGCGCTCGTTCATCCCGGCATGGGGTCGTTCGTCGTGAACGAGAGCCAGAAGTCCGGCGATCTGCCTGCTTACATCAGCATCGGCGGCATGGCCCCGCGCGCGGGCTACCTTGGTCAGCGCTGCGAGGCCTATTACATCGGGCTACCCGGCGAGCGCGATCCGTATCTCGCCTTTCCCGACGGCATCCATCACGCACAGGGCCAGCGCCGTTTGGACGTTCTTGCGAAAATGAACCTTCGCGCCTCCGGCAAACTCGCCGCGCCTGATCTCAAGGAAGCTGATGTCGCCCTCAAAGATGCCGTCGCCCTGATGAAAAGCCCCGCGCTTTCGTCCTTCGACCTCGACAAGGAAAATCCCAAGACGCTCGAACGCTACGGCCTGACCGAGTTCGGTCGCGGCACGTTGCTCGCCAAGAAACTCATCGAAACCGGCGTGCGTTTCGTGCAGGTCAACCGCGGCGGCTTCGACAATCACATGGATGTTTTTCCCGCCATGCGCAACCACGGCTCCGTCATGGATCCTGCCGTCGCCTCGCTCATCGAGGACCTTTCTGCGTCAGGCCGCTTGGAGAAAACGCTCGTCATCATGTTGAGCGAATTTGGCCGCACGCCGAAGATCAACAAGGACGCCGGTCGCGACCATCACGCGCGCGTCTTCAGTTGCTTCATGGCCGGTGGCGGCGTGAAGGGCGGGCAAGTCATCGGCTCGTCCGACAAGGACGGCATGGAACCCGCGAATCGTCCCGTGCAGGTCGCCGACCTCCACGCCAGCGTCTGTCACGCCTTGGGCATTGATTTCACCCGCGAACTCACGACACCTCTCGGCCGTCCGATGAAGCTCGTCAAGGAAGGCGCGAAGCCCGTCAGCGAACTCTTCGCCTGATTCGTCACTCAATCTCAGAGCGCGGACGCCGACGTCCGCGCTCTTTTGTTGTTGAAGCGCAGCTTTCGGAGTGCCGGTCTCCAACCTGGCGTATCAAACCACGGCTGGTTCGCGCCGCGCCGGAAAACGGCGCTCCACTCAAGAGGCAGGAAGTCAGCGGCCCGCCATTCCTCCGCTACTTCTCTTCCTTCTTCGCCGCGCCGCCGAGGGTTACGTCCACGCCGTAGGTGAGCGTCAGGTCCTGGTGCGCGCGGCCGGCCCAGGAGGTGTTGAGATAGACCTTGCAGACCGTCTTGAGCGTGCGGATGGCGCCTTCCTTGTCGCCTTTCGCGGCGTAGTGGCCGGCGATGCGATACTGCGCTTCGGGCGCGGCGCTCTTGAAGAAGTTCAGCACGCCGACGAGCGTTTGGATGGCCGCGTCGTGCTGCTTCATCGCGCCCTGGCACTCGGAGATGCGGAAGAGCGACTGCGGCTCGCTTTGCGACTGGTTGTAGCAGGCGATGGCTTCCGGATATTTGCCGAGGCGGTGTTGAAGGACTTCGCCCATTCGCCACTGGATGGCGTCGGACTGCTTCGGATGCTTGCTGAGCATCGCCTGATACGATTCGAGGCAGCGGGGCCAATTGTTTTCCTCGCCGTAGGTTTCGGCAATCTCGCGGTCGGCGACATACTGGTCCTTCAACTCGCGATAGACGAGGCGTGCCTCACTGGGCTTGCCGCTGCTGCGCAGGTAGGCGGCGTATTCGCTCCGAATCGTGTCGTCATCGGGATTCTTCTTCGAGAGCGCGGCGAAGCGCAGCGTGGCATTCGTCACGTCTCCGGCGTAGGCGAAGATGCGCGCGCTCCAATGTTCCAGCGAGGATTTCTGCGCCGCGTCGGTCACGGGCTGCTTCTCGATGAAGGACACCGCCTCGGCGGCGATGGCCGGGCGTGCCTTGCTGCCCTTCTCACCGTAAAACGTCGGGATGTTATGACCGTGCATCGCGTCGGCGCTCCACTGGGCGAAGACGAGCAGCGCGTCTTTCTTCCGCACCGACTCGATGAGCGCGTAGCCTTCGGCGGTTTTCTTCTCGGTGAGCCGGTGCATCAGCAGCCGGTGTTGCGCGGTGTTGTGCAGGTTTTGCGGGTCGGTGTAGGAGCCGGTCGCGAGGAATTCCATGTGCGGCACCCACTTCTCAGTCTTGCCGAGCCGCCAGTAAATCGCGCAGACCTCGCTGCGCGCGAAGCCGCCGAAGTCATTCGTCGGCCATTTCGTGATGACCTTCTCGAAGGACTTCACAGCCTCCTCGGCGTCGCCGGTCTGCGTCTGGCAGACGCCGATGTGGTATTGCGCGTCGCCCGCGTCAATCGCGTCGGGGAAGTAGTCAATGACGTTGCGGAACTCGCCGATGGCGCCGTTCACCTGGCCGAGCCGGCGCGTGCACTCGCCGAACATGATCTGCGCGTAGGACGCTACCTCGGATTTCGTGTGAAGCTGAAGGAACAGCTCGTATTCCGATTTCGCGCTCTTGAAGTTGCTCTGCTCGAAGTAACGCTCGGCACGCGTGAGTTGGTGGCGCTCTTCCTCGGTGAGCCGCGTCCAGCGGTCAGACGCGAGCTTGGCGTGCAGTGATACGGTGAGCAGGAAGCCCAGAAAAATGAACAGGCGCAATTTCATGGCGATTCAAAAATTTTGGGCCACGGATAAAACACGGATCAAACACGGATGCAGAAATGAATCAGGAAGGCAGGAAGGCAAGAACACCATACTTTCCTGTCTTCCTGCGTTCCTGGTGGATCGTTTTTTGTCAGTGTTAAATCCGTGTTTCATCCGTGGCTCAGAATTCATTTATCCACTTCCGTGGCGAGCACGATGGCGGCGTCGCACTGGTTCACGATGTCCATCAATTTCACCGCCGCGCCGTATTCCACGCCGCGGTCAATGTTGATGACCACGGCGCGGTCCTTGGTCCCCGCTAGCTTGCCCTCGATGCCGGCCTTGAGCGCGTCCCACGTCGTCTTCTCGCCGTTGAGGAACACGTCCTTCTGCATGTTGAGCTGCACGGAGACGGTCTTGCTCTCCGCGCTCTTCGCGGTCGAGGCCTTGGGCAGCTTGAGGTCAATGCCCGTCACGCTCACGAACGTGGTCGCGACCATGAAAATGATCAGCAGCACCAGGCTGATGTCGATCATGGGGATGAAATTGATCGCTGCTATCGGCTCGTCCGACTCGTCCTGCACGTCCATTGCCATAAAGTTCCTTCGGTTGATTTACTTTTGAGTTGTCGCGGCCGCAAGATGCGCGCGCAAATCGCGATAGGCTTGGAACGCCTGTGATTCCAGCTCCAATGCCATGTTCGCAATGGCCTTGCTGAAGTAGTTGTAAAACATCAGCGCCGGGATCGCGACGAGCAGACCTGTCGCCGTGGAAACCAGCGCCTCGGAAATGCCCGCGGCGATGACGCTCGGCCCGCCCATGCCCTGCGTGGCGATGTCCGAAAACGCGGCGATGATGCCCTTGCACGTGCCGAACAGCCCGACGAACGGCGCGATGGACGCGACCGTCGCGAGGATGGGCAGGTATTGTTTCAGCCGCGCCATCTCACCGCGCATCGTGAGCGTCATCACGCGCTCGGCATCCGCGCTCTCGGCGTCACGGCCGGACGCGGCCTCGGCGAGAATCATCGCGGCCAGCGGCGACTCGCTCTGGCGGCAGCGATCCAGCACCTGGTCGAATTGCTTTTTCTCAAACGCCTCCTGGATGGCCGCGCGCAATGACGCCGTGGCCAGCCGGACTTGTTTGAAGAACGCGAGCCGCTCGAGCACCACCCCGATGCTCAGCACCGACAGCAGAATCAAGGTGGCCATCGTGAAGCCACCGGCAATTATCCAATCCCACAACATAGGTTTCTCTTTGATTGACCGTTATCTGACGTATTTCGGGTTCTCTGCCAACAAATCCTTGTCCACCACCAAGCTGACGTTCGATCCTTCGAGTCTCGTATGCTCGGAAAACTGGCCCTCATACACGGCAAACGGAGACGGGAGCCGGCGTCTGGCTGCTTCGTCATGGCCTGGAGTTTTGCAAATTCAGGCGCACTGTTTTCCAGCGAATAAGACATCAACCAAGCAGCTCCCGCATCGGCTCGCAGCCGGGCTCGACGATGTATTGCGGCCGGCCGGTCAGGTCAGTGACGGTGGCGGTCGTGGGATCGAGGCCGAGGTTCTGATAAAGCGTTGCGAAGACATCGCCAAAGCGCACGGGACGCTCGGTGCATTCGCCGCCGAGACGGTCGGTCGCACCGATGACTTGGCCGGTCTTCATTCCGCCGCCCGCGAGCAAACCACACGACACGCGCGGCCAGTGGTCGCGGCCCGCGTCCTTGTTGATCGTGGGCGTGCGACCAAACTCGCCCCACACCACGACGCTCACATCTTTGTCCAAGCCGCGATCGTGAATGTCCTGCACCAGCGCCGTCACTGCCTGATCAAGCATCGGGAAATCTTCCTTCGCGATCTTGTGGTTCTGCCCGTGGTAATCCCAGAAGCCGAACGACACCGTGACCGCGCGCGCACCCGCCTCGACGAGGCGGCGCGCGATGAGGAAGTGCTCGTTCATGCGCGGCGAGGCATCGCCGCGCAGGGTGGGATCGCCCTTACCGTAGCGGGCGATGGTGCGCGGGTCTTCCTTCGAGTAATCCAGCGCGGCGGCGAGCTTGCTCGACGTGAGGACGCCGAAGGCTTGCTGTTGAAACGAGTCAAGCCCATCCATCAAGCCGCTGCCGTCCACGTCGCGGCGGAAATGATCAAAGCTCGCGAGCAAACCCTTCCGGTCCGCGAGGCGGTCGAGCGAGATGTCCTGCAACACCAAGTCGTCCTTGCCTTCGCCTTCGGGCTTGAACGAGCGGTGCGGCACGCCGAGGAAGCCCGGCGTCGCCAGGTTGTAAGGCCGGTGCTTCGTCTTGTTCTCCAAGCCGACGAACGGCGGCACGCCCGCGTCCGCGATGCCCTGCAACTTCGAGATCACCGAGCCAAACATCGGCCAGCCGCCGGGCGGTTGGTTGCGCGTGCCGCGTCCGGTGAAGCACTGGAAGTTATCATGCCCGCCTTCCGCGCCGACGATGGAACGGATGGGCACGAGCTTGTCCATCATCGCGGCCATGCGCGGCAGATGCTCGCTGATGCGGATGCCGGGGACGTTCGTGGCGATCTCGCGGAACGGTCCGCGCACCTCGCGGGGCGCGTCGTTCTTGATGTCATACATGTCCTGATGCGGCGGTCCGCCGGGCAGGTAAATCATGATGACCGCCTTGTGTGACTGGCGAATACCCGCCTTCGCCTCCGCTTCCAGCAACTGCGGCAACGCGAGCCCGCCGAGGCCCAGCCCGCCGATCTTCAGGAAGCCGCGCCGCGAAATGCCGTCGCAGAAACGGGAGCCGGAGTTGGCGCGGACGGTCAACATTGCTGGTTCAAATGACTTCCTTCAACGCCTCCCAGCCGTCCACGAGGTATTGCGGGCGGCCGGAGAGATCGGGAAGCGTCACTTGGTTGGCTTCAAGGCCGACGCGGTTGTAGAGCGTCGCGAAGATTTCGCCGAAGTGGACGGGGCGCTCGTTGGGTTCGCCGCCCATGCGGTCAGTGCCGCCGATGACCTGGCCGGTGCGCATCCCGCCACCGGCGAGGATGGCGCAGGAAACTTGCGGCCAGTGATCGCGCCCAGCGTTGTTGTTGATCTTTGGAGTGCGGCCGAACTCACCCCAGAGCACCACGGTCACATCCTTGTCGAGACCGCGCTGGTGAAGGTCTTCGATGAGCGCGCTAAAACCTTGATCCAAGAGGGGACAATCCTGCCGCAAGGCATCGTAAATGCGCCCGTGATGGTCCCAACGGCTGAACGCCAGCGTCACGCAGCGCGCCCCGGCTTCCACGAGACGACGCGCCATCAGCATATGCTCCATCAGCTTCGGCCCGCCGTCGTCGCGGTTCTTCGGGTCGCCCTTGCCATAGCGGGCACGGACCTTCGGGTCTTCCTTGTCGAGATCGAGCGCTTCCAAAACTTTGCTCGACGTGAGCATCCCAAACGCCTGCTGCGTGAAACTGTCGAGCCCATCCATCAAACCGCTGCTGTCCACGTCGCGCCGGAAGTGGTCGAAGCTCGTGAGCAGCCGTTTCCGGTCGTCGAGGCGGCCGAGCGTCACGCCGTCGAGCACCATGTCGTCCTTGCCCGCGCCCGACGGGCGGAACGGCGCGTGACCGACGCCGAGAAAGCCGGGCTTGCCCGCGTCCGCCCAGCGCATCTCGCCCATCTTCGGCGCGAGACCGAAGAACGGCGGGACGGACGGATCGGTCGGACCTTGCAACTTCGAGAGCACGGAGCCGAGCGAAGGCCAGCCGCCGGGCGGTTGGTTGCGCGCGAGGCGGCCCGTCTGACACTGGAAGGCATTGTGGTCATCCACCGCGCCCACCACTGAGCGGATGAGGACGAGCTTGTCCATGATCGCGGCGGTGCGCGGGAGCAACTCGCTGATCTGGATGCCGGAGACGTTCGTGCGGATGGGATTCAGCACGCCGCGGATCTCGCGCGGCGCGTCCAGCTTCAAGTCGAACATGTCCTGATGCGGCGGGCCGCCGGGCAAGAAGATGTTGATGATGGCCTTGTGCGATTTGCGGATGCCCGCCTGCGCCTCCACGCGCAACAGGTCCGGCAGCGCCAGCCCGCCGAAGCCCAGCGCGCCGATGCGCAGGAAGTCGCGCCGCGACTGTCCATCGCAGAAGGTGCGCGTGGGTTTGCCGAGCAGGGTCAACATGGCCGTAAACTAACTCAACCTGCGACGAAGGCCAGCGGAGAATCGTTCAGGGGAAACTGAGTCCACTCGCAGCCGCGCGTGTGCGGACAGCGCCGCCTCGTCCGCGCCATTTTCTGTTTGCCCTCTACCGGTGAAAGGTTAAGTGACACTGGTCGCTGGCTGGGCCGAAGCTCGGCGGCAGGTTGCCGCCGAGGACGGCCAGGTTGGCCGTTCCACCCGGAACCGTCAGTGTGCTTCTGGGCTGGATTTCAGCCTTTCATCCTCGCCAGTGCCATCTCCCTCCGAGGGCAAGGGGAGACGTTGTGCCGCTACGGGATGTTTGAGCCAGTTTTGGGCGGTCGCAAGCGGATGGAGAGTCAGACAAAGGTGTCCTGATGTGCCTGACAGCGGGTTGAGGCGGCTGCTGTGCCGGGTGAATTGTGCTGCGGGCGGCGAGAACGGCTAAACTAGTCGGCTGAATGGCGTGGCGAGGCGTCCGGGCAGCGGGTAGAGCCGCCCGGATGGCGGTGAGAGCCGGGATTTTAGCATGAACAGCCAAGATTATTGGTCGGACAGCCGGGATTTTGCAGTGACTAGCAGGTGGTGATGCCGTCATCGTCGCTTGTGTTGCTGTTAAGTTGACTTGATTTCAGGATCGGATCACTCGCTGGTGGCGTGGGCGAGGAGGAAGTGACCCAATCGCTTCGCTTCGGCTGCCGAGAGGTCCACGGGGAGTTCCAAGGTCACCGGGCGTCGGGCCGGAGAGGGAAGGTGAGGCGTTGCCAGCCGGGTCGGGGTGGCGCGGGGGCGTGGTCCGGAGCACCGTTCACACCGGGATTGTTGATCAGGACGCAAACCGACACACTACCGGGTGACGAGTTGATTTCCTGCGGCGAGACAGACAGACTTCGGCGCGTGCCTGACTTCCTCCCCGCCCTTGACGCCGCCAACCTGCCAGCCGGCAAGGGCGAGACGGTCTTGCTCAATGGCCGGCGCATCGCGGTCTTCAACGTGGGAGGAGAGTTCTACGCGTTGGACGATGAGTGTCCGCATCGCGGCGGCCCGCTCGGGTCGGGCTGGGCGGAGGGCGAGAAATGCACGGTGGCCTGCCCGTTGCACGGCTGGGAGTTTGACCTCAAGACCGGCGCGTGCCTCACGGTGCCCGCGCGGCCCGTGCGCGCGCATCCGGTGCGCGTGGTGGACGGAAAGGTGGAAATCGCGCTTTAGACAACCAGCGAGCGCCGGCCTCCGACCCGGCGCGTTCGATTCGCGTCGCCTGTAAACGCCGGATCGGAGACCGGCGCTCCATAAGACGGCAAAAATTCTTTGTGCCCTTTGCGCCCTTTCGCGGCTAACCTCCTCGCATGAAATCCGCCTACGAACTCGCGATGGAGCGGCTGAACCAGCAAGCTCCCTCCGTCAAACTCACCGCCGAGCAGAAGGCCAAACTGGCCGACCTCGACTCGCTCTACAAATCCAAGATCGCCGACCGCGAAATCCTCATCAAAGGCCAGCTCCAGAAAGCTGCCGACAAGGGCGACGCCGAGGCCTACGAACAACTGGAGAAGCAGCTCGTCAGCGACCGCAAGACGTTTAGCGCGGAGTTGGAGGAGAAAAAGGAACTCGTCCGCACCGGCAGGGCTTGAACCGAGTCTGCCGACGTGAGGAGACACTGACACTCTCCATGCCCGACGCGAATCAACCCGGCAGTCTCCCGCCCTCGCTGGCGACGCTGCGCTCGAACAAGGCGTTGCTCTACCTGCTCGCGGGCGCGCTCGGCGGGGCGGCGGGTTCGGTGCTCGCCGAGTTCGCGCCGGGCAGCGGGAGCGATGCCTCGCCGTTGAAGCTCATCGTGGCAACTGGGCTATGGTCCGCCATCGCGGCAAGCGTGCTGGCGATGGCGCTGTTCGTCGCTGGTGAATGGCACCAGCGGCGCGACGTGCGACCACGCAACGTGCAGAAAATCCTGCTCTTCGGCGCGCTGGCGGGCTTCGTCTCGGGCGCAGTGGCGCAGGCGGCTTACTCGGTGCAGCTCGGGCCGGCGGCCTTTCACGCCGTCGTCGTGCGCACCGTCTGCTGGGCGCTGATGGGCGCGCTGCTTGGGGCGCTGCTTTCCCGTCCGGTGCCAAACTTGGGCCTGCTGCGGGGTTTGATTGCCGGCGCGGTGGGTGGAGGTTTGGGCGGCATTGGATTTCTGCTGGTCGGTGCGGTGTTGCCGGATGCCATTGGCCGGCTGGTGGGCCTCGGCACGCTTGGTCTCGCGCTCGGGCTGGCGATGATTGTCGTCGAGAAACTCTTCCGCGAAGCCAGCCTCGAAGTCATCTGGGCACCGAACGAGACGACGAACTTCAACCTCGGCGCGCAAGCCGTGACCATCGGCGGCGGCGAGGACCACGTCTTCGTGCGCGGGCTGCCGCGCCGCTTCGCGAGCATCGTGTTCGCGAACGGCCTCATCGAGTATGTGGAGACCGCCAGCGGCGCGCGCACGCCGTTGAAGAACGGTAGTCGGCTGGAAATCGGAAAGCTGAACTTGGTCATCCACGCCGCCAAGTAGGCCAGTGCTTCTAGCCTGACCACCATCTCTCCGAATTGCTTGAGCGAATCATTGAAGTCAGTTGTCAGGCTGGAAGCCTGACCTACGTGACACGCGCCGGTTGGACACTAGCGCTCTGGACGCGCACACTCGCAGCGCATGAACAACACCACGCCAGTTCCATCGCCCCGCCGCGCGCGGGGGGTGGTGCTGGCATTTGTGTTCGCGCTCGGCGTGTTCACCACACTGACCGTCCGGGATGCGGGCCGTCCGCCCGTTCGCCCAGCGGCGGGCGGCACCTACATCGGGCGCGACGTGGACGGGCGATTGGTGCAGGTGTGCCTGTTCGAGCAGGACGACCGCTGGCAGGGCTGGCTTTACCGCGAAGGCCGCGAGCAGACGGAGTGGTTCACCGCTACGAATCGCGCTCCCTCATGGAGTGCGAAGGTCAATATCCGCGAACGCGAGGACGAACCTAATCTGCCCGAGCCGGTCGTGGCCTCGACCGGCGACCCGCTCCGGCTCAATGCCACGCTCCCGCGCACCAACGGCTGGGCCAATGACACGGCAAACCTCACGCGGCAGTTCGAGCACGTTCAGTTTCGGCGGCTGGCCGGTTTCCGGCTCGGACGGCTGGGAGGCACGCATGAATTCGTTGCGCAGTTTCCCCGACTGGCGGAAACGAATGTGTTCTTCGCCGCAGTAAACCGGGAAACCCTTCTTCAATCCGAAGCCAGCGCCGCGGAATTTACCAGTGATCCGTTCAGTTTTTGGAAGGACATGGTGACTTCGAGGACGCTGCCGCCCTTCTGCAACCGGTATCAATTGACTGCAAACTGGCAACTGCGCCTGCTCACGACGAACTTAGCGAGTTTCTGCGTGTGGAGTTACGACGAGGTCGGCGGCAATGGCAACCACTCGCACTGGCACGGCATGACCTTTGTGGCAACGGACAGTGGATTGCGAGAGCTGAAACTCACCGAATTGCTCCGCCCCGGAGTGGACTTGCGGACTGAGTTGCGCGCCCGCTGCGTGCCGAAGCTGCAAAACCTTGGCGCACCCGACCGTGCGTGGGGCACGGTGACCGCCCCGCGCACCGAAGTGGACACCTTCACGCTCTCATCGAGCGGCCTGCAAATTTACTTCAACCCCTACATCCTCGGTTCCGGCGCGGACGGCGAGTTCGTCGTCCACTTCGACTACGCGGAATTGAAGGATTTGCTCCGCACCAATGGCCCGGCGGCCCTCCTGCCGGCCCGTGGGAATTGAATTGCCCGGTGACGGGCTTTCGTCCGAAATCAACGAGACTCTATGACAAAACTCGCGCTTTCCTCGCTGGCGCTCGCCGTGGCGCTTCCCGCGGTCGCCGCGCCCGCACCGTCGGCCAAGAAGGTGGATTACAACCGCGACATCCGCCCGCTGCTCTCGGACAACTGCTTCTTCTGCCACGGCCCCGACGAGAAGCAGCGCAAGGCCAAGCTCCGCCTCGACGTGCGCGACGAGGCCATTGCGAAGAAGGCGTTCGTCCCCGGCAAGCCGGATCAGAGCGAGCTGGTAAAGCGCCTCTTCACCAAGGACGCCAACGACCTCATGCCGCCGGCGGACTCGCACAAAAAGCTCACACCCGCACAGAAGGAGTTGTTCAAGCGCTGGGTCGCCGAGGGCGCGGAATACCAGACGCACTGGGCCTACGTGCCGCCGGTGAAGGCAACAATTCCCGCTGGCAAAAACGGAGTGGATCATCTTGTGCAGACCCGACTCAAGCAGATCGGCCTCAAGCCCTCGCCCGAGGCCGACCGCCGCACGCTCGCACGTCGGCTTTACTTCGACCTGCTCGGCCTGCCGCCCAAGCCCGCGGAGGTGGATGCGTTCGCGAATGACAAGTCGCCCGACGCCTACGCGAAGCTCGTCGAGCGCTTGCTCGCGTCGCCGCACTACGGCGAGCGCATGGCGATCGGCTGGCTGGATGTGGTTCGTTACGCGGACACCATCGGCTATCACTCGGACACGCCGCGCAATGTCTTTCCCTATCGCGATTACGTCATCAAATCATTCAACGAGAACAAGCCATTCGACCAGTTCACGCGCGAACAGCTCGCGGGCGACCTGCTGCCGAACGCGACGCAAGAAACGCGCGTTGCCTCCGCCTTCAACCGCCTGCTGCTCTCGACCGAGGAAGGCGGCGCGCAGGCAAAGGATTACGAGCAGCGGATGCTCACCGACCGCGTCCGCGCCGTCGGCACGGTCTGGCTCGCGCAGACGCTCGGCTGCTGCCAGTGCCACGACCACAAATTTGATCCGGCCACGCAGCGTGATTTCTATTCGATGGGTGCGTTCTTCGCGGACATCAAGGAGCCGATCATCGGCAGACGCGAGGATGGCATGATGGTTCCGAGCGCGCAGGACACGGCGGAACTCACGCGGCTCGAAGCGGCAGCCACCAAGCTGCAACAGGACTTCGACGGCCCGCAGCCGCAACTCGCCTCGGCCTTCGACAAGTGGCAGGACGAAGCTTTCGCCGCCGTGCAACACGATGCAAAGTGGAAGCCACTCAAGCCCGCGAAGGTCGCGTCCGCGCAGAAGTCCAAGCTCGCCGTGCAAGCCGACGGCTCCGTGCTCGCCAGCGGCAAGGCTCCGGACAAGGACACTTACACCGTCACTTTCACCAATGCGCTCAAGGCCATCACCGGCCTGCGGGTCGAGGCGTTGCCGGATGACTCGTTGCCGAGCAAAGGCCCGGGCCGCGCGGGCAACGGCAACTTCGTTCTCACGGAAGTAGTCGCGACGGTGAAGCACGGCAAAGACAAGCCCGCGTCCGTGAAGTTTGCCGCCGCGCGCGCGACGTTCGAACAGACCGCCGTCGCCGAGAAAAATCCGCACAAGGCGTGGACCGCTGCGTCGGCGATTGATGGCGACGCGAAGGGCGCGAATTGGGGCTGGGCCGTGTTGCCGGAGGTGGGCAAGGCGCAGCACCTCGTCCTCGAACTCGCCGAGCCGCTGACGCTCGATGCCGGCGACACGCTGACGATTGAGCTGAAGCAGAACCACGACGCGAAAGAGCACTTGCTCGGCAAGTTCCGGCTGGCCGCCACGTCCGAGGCCGAGGCCGCGCGCGTCGCGCATCCGCCGGCCCCGCCCGCCGACATTGCAGGCATTGTGAAAATCGCAACCGACAAACGCACTGCCGTGCAGAAGGACAAACTCTTCGCGCACTTCAAGAGTTTGGCGCCCGAACTCGCGAAGTTGCGCACGCAGCTCGCCGACGCGAAGAAGGCAAAGACGGACTTCGAGGCGAAGATTCCCAAGTGCATCGTGTCCGTGTCCTCGGAGACGAAGCGCACCGTGCACATTCTCCCGCGCGGCAACTGGATGGACGAGAGCGGCCCGGTGATGCAGCCCGCGCTGCCGGCGTTTCTGCCCGTGTCGCTGAAACGCGAGGCGAAAGCAGACGCGCCGCTCACGCGCCTTGATCTCGCCGAGTGGATTATCGCGAAGGAGAATCCGCTCACGGCGCGGGTGTTTGTGAACCGCCTGTGGAAGCAGTTCTTCGGCACCGGCCTTTCGAAGGTGCTCGACGACATGGGCGCGCAGGGCGAACCGCCGGTGAATCCCGCGCTCCTCGACTGGCTCGCGTGCGAGTTCCGCGACAGCGGTTGGGATGTGAAGCGCATGGTGCGCACGATCGTGACGAGCGCGACGTATCGGCAGACCTCGGTGGCGTCGAAGGAGCAGCAGGCGCGCGATCCTTACAACCGCGAGCTGGCGCGCCAGAGCCGCTGGCGGCTCGACGCCGAACTGGTGCGCGACAACGCGTTGTCCGTCGCGGGGCTGCTCACGTTGAAGATCGGCGGCCCGAGCGCGAAGCCGTATCAGCCCGATGGCTACTGGGAGAATTTGAATTTCCCCGTGCGCAGCTACGACGCGAGCAAGGGCGAGGACCAGTTCCGTCGCGGCCTCTACACGTGGTGGCAGCGCAGCTTCCTGCATCCCTCGATGCTCGCGTTCGACGCGCCCAGCCGCGAGGAATGCGCCGCCGAGCGCACGCGCTCGAACATCCCGCAGCAGGCGCTTGTGCTGCTCAACGACCCGACCTACGTCGAGTCTGCCCGCGCCTTCGCCGCGCGTATTGTGAAGGAATGCAATGGCGACGCCACCGCGCGCATCGCGTGGGCGTGGAAGCAGGCGCTCTCCCGCGCCCCGCGCGCTGAGGAACTCGCCACCGCTCGCGCGCTTTTCGACAAGCACCTCGCACAATACAAAACCGACACGAAGGCCGCCGAGTCACTCTTGAAAGTCGGCCTCGCGCCACTGCCGCCCGCCGCCGACCAAGCCGAACTCGCCGCGTGGACGAGCGTGGCGCGGGTCATTCTCAACCTTCACGAAACGATTACCCGCTCGTGAAAACAGTCCAAAGTCCAAAGTCCAAAGTCCAAAGTCGGTCGTTCGTTTCCCAAAGTGGATTCTGGCTGCACAACACCTTGCCTTGGTCAGTCAATTGCGAACGAAGCCTCGGCACGCAACCGACCTTTCGACTTTGGACTCGTGGACTTTGGACCCTGCAATCCCGCTGATTCATGCCAAGCATTGAGACATTTGAGGACTTGGTCTGTTGGAAGAAAGGTCGGGAGCTGACGAAGGCTGTTTACCGCGCCTCGCGCAGCGGAGACTTCGCCAAGGACTACGCGCTACGCGACCAGATGCGGCGGGCCTGCATTTCCGTCACCTCGAATATTGCCGAGAGCTTTGAGCGGGGCGGCGACAAGGAATTCGTTCAGTTCCTTTCCCAAGCGAAAGGCTCCTGCGGAGAAGTCCGCTCCCAACTCTATGTAGCCTTGGATGAAGTCTACCTTTCAGAAGCCCAGTTCGTGGCCATGAAAGCGCTGGCTTTGGAAACCAGCCGCGCCATTGCCGGCATGATGGGCTACCTGATCAAATCGCAACTGCGCGGCAGCAAGTATCGAAATGCCAACGCGCAACCGACCTAAATGACTTTGGACCTTGGACTCTTGGACTTTGGACCCGATTTATGAACCCCTCCCTTCTCGCCGCTGCCTTCAACCGCCGCACCTTTCTCGGCCGCACCGCGCAGGGCGTCGGCGCGTTCGCGCTCGCGTCGTTGTTGAATCCTTCACTTCACGCCGCCACAAAGAAGATTTCTGCGAAGGACAAGTGGCTCGGCGTCGTGAACCCGCTGCATTTTCCCGCGAAGGCCAAGCGCGTCATCTGGCTCACGATGGCCGGCGGTCCGTCGCACCTGGAGACGTTCGATCCCAAGCCCAAGCTCGGCGCGATGCACGGCGAGCCGATGCCGGAGTCGTTCACCAAGGGCAAGCAGATCGCGCAGTTGCAGGGCGCAAAGCTGATGTGTTTCGCGCCGCAGCTTGCGTTCAAGAAGTTCGGCCAGAACGGCCAGGAAATGTGCGCGCTGTTCGAGCAGATGGGCACCGTCTCCGACGAGATGTGTCTCATCCGCTCGATGACCACCGAGGCCATCAACCACGACCCGGCGCACATGTTCATGAACACCGGCTCGCAGATCGCCGGTCGCCCCAGCGCGGGCGCGTGGGTCACTTACGGCCTGGGCAGCGAGGCGGAGGATTTGCCCGGCTTCGTCGTGCTCACCTCGCTCGGCAAGGGCGGGCAGAACCAGCCCATCGCTGCGCGCCAGTGGTCGTCGGGCTTTCTCCCCAGCCGCTTCCAAGGCGTGCAGCTCCGCAGCAAGGGCGACGCCGTGCTCTACCTCGGCACGCCGTCGGGCGTCACGCGCGACCAGCAGGGCGACGTGGTGCAGGCCGTCAACTCGCTCAACAAGAAATACGACGCCGTCGTGGACGACCCGGAAATCGCCACGCGGATCGCGCAGTATGAAATGGCCTTCCAGATGCAGGCCAGCGTGCCCGAGCTGATGGACACCGCGAAGGAGCCGCAGACCGTCCTCGACCTCTACGGCTGCAAGCCCGGCGACGGCTCGTTCGCGTCGAACTGCCTGCTCGCGCGCCGCCTCGCCGAACGCGGCACGCGCTTCATCCAGCTCTACCACAAAGACTGGGACCATCACGGCGGTGTGAAGGAAGGCGTCACGCTCAAGGCCGCCGAGATTGACCGCGCGTGCATGGCGCTCATCACCGACCTCAAGCAACGCGGGATGCTGAAGGCCACCATCATCGTCTGGGCCGGCGAGTTCGGGCGCACGCCGATGAGCCAGGGCGGCAGCGGGCGCGACCACCACAACGCAGGCTTCAGCATTTGGCTCGCGGGCGGCGGCATCAAAGGCGGCATCAGCTACGGCGCGACCGACGAACTCGGCTACTCCGCCGTCGAAAACATCGTCAACGTCCACGACCTGCACGCGACGATTCTGAAACTCCTCGGCATTGACCACAGCCGTCTCTCCGTGAAGTTTCAAGGCCTCGACGCCCGCCTCTCCGGCGTCGAAGGCGCGAAGCCGATTCAGGGGATATTGGCATGAGCAAAACAACTCTCATTAGCACCCGGCTTCAGCCGGGTGTGAGCGGAGTTGAGGGGCGACAAACCGTTTCAACGGTTTCCTCACCGGGTTTTTGGCACGCAGTTGATTCCAGCGGCCAAGCCGTTGAAACGGCTCGGCCTTGCTCTCGGTCGGTTGCACCCGGCTGAAGCCGGGTGCTAATGAGAAAGCGCGTGAACTCATTTCTCAAACCCGTTCAGTTGTTCCGCCGCCGCGCCTTCCTCGGTCGCTCGGGGCTTGGCTTGGTGGCCTTGTCGTCGCTGTTGAACCGCGCGCTTTCAGCGGCTGATTTTTCCTTCCCGCGCTGGCGCGGTGTGGTGAATCCGCTCCATCACGCACCGCGCGCCAAGCGCATCATCTGGCTCTACATGGCGGGCGGACCGTCGCATCTGGAGACGTTCGACCCCAAGCCGCAGCTCGCGAAGCTCGACGGACAGCCGATGCCGGAGTCGTTCACCGCCGGGCAGCAGCTCGCGCAGTTGCAGGAGCAGACGTTGAAGTGCTTCGCGCCGCAGTTTGAGTTCAAGCGCTGCGGGCAGAGCGGCACGGAGATTTCCGAAATCTTCCCGCACCTCAGCACGGTGGCGGACGAACTCACGGTCATCCGCTCGATGCGCACGGACGCCATCAACCACGACCCGGCGCACACGTTGATGAACACGGGCACGATGATCCAGGGCCGGCCCTCGATGGGTTCGTGGGTGCTCTACGGCCTCGGCAGCGAGTGCGAGGATTTGCCGGGCTTCGTGGTGCTGACTTCCACGGAGGGCCGCAGTCCGCAGCCGATTTCCGTGCGGCAGTGGCACAGCGGGTTTCTGCCGGGGCAGTTCCAAGGCGTCGCGATGCGCTCGAAGGGCGATCCGGTGCTCTACTTGAACCGCCCGCCCGGCGTCTCCGCCGCGCGGCAGCATGACGTGGTCGGGGCCGTGCAGTCGCTCAACCGCGCGCAGCTCGGCGTGGACGACGACCCCGAGCTGGCCACGCGCATCGCGCAATACGAGCTGGCCTTCAAGATGCAGACGGCGGTGCCCGGCCTCATGGACGTGGCGAACGAGCCGCAGCACATCCTCGACTCCTACGGCTGCAAGCCGGGCGACGGCTCGTTCGCGTCGAACTGCCTGCTCGCGCGGCGGCTGGCGGAGCGCGGCGTGCGCTTCATCCAGCTCTATCACCGCGACTGGGACCATCACAACGACCTGGTGAAGTTCATCCAAGGCAACGCCGCGAACGTGGACCGCGCCACCGCCGCGCTCATCCGCGACCTCAAGCAACGCGGCCTGCTCGACGACACGCTCATCGTCTGGGGCGGCGAGTTCGGGCGCACGCCGATGGCGCAGGCGAACAAGGGCGGCCCCGGCCGCGACCATCACATGAAGGGCTTCTCGATGTTCCTCTGCGGCGGCGGCGTGAAGCGCGGGCTTACCTACGGCGCGACGGACGAGCTGGGTTACGCCGCAGTGGAAAATGTCGTCCACGTCCACGACTTGCAGGCTACTCTGTTGCATCAGCTCGGCATTGACCACAGGCGGCTCACGGTGAAGTTTCAGGGCCTCGACGTGCGGCTCACAGGCGTCGGCGAGGAGGGGCGGGTGGTGAAGGGGATTTTGGCGTGACCTGAAATGGTTGTTGTTATGGAAAACACACATTGTTAGCGTAAGCCATGACTCAGCCAACCGTCGCGATGATTTGCGCCCTTGGACTGCTCGGGCCGTTCGTATCCCTCAGCCAAGCACCTCCTGCTCCGGGAGACACCATCGGGAAGCGGAGCGTCTATGACAGCAAGGCAGATGGGCAACAGCAGATCGCCAAAGCCGTTGCGGAAGCCAAGAAGGCCAATAAGCATGTGTTGTTGCAGGTTGGGGCGAACTGGTGTGCCCCATGCATTCAATTGCACGGATTGTTTGAAACCGACAAGCAGATTAGTGGCATCCTCAAATCCAACTACTCAGTCGCCTTCATTGAGGCGAACGAGCGTAACCGGCCACTGTTCGTCAAATACCGGGCGGAAATAGGTTTTGGCCTGCCCTTCATCGTGATTCTGGATTCCGCAGGCAACCACCTTCAAACCCAGAGCACGGTCGGTTGGGAGGAAAAAGGCGGTCACAGTCCAACGAAGGTGGTTGCTTTCCTCCAGGAGTGGTCCCCCATTTCCTATCGCCCCAAGCCCATTGAGCACTGGGTAAATTTGGTGTTGGAGAAGTGGGACGGGTCTGACGCGTTTGAGATACTATTTGCGAAAGATCAGCTTCGGGAGCGTTCTGGTGAGGCGGTTTCCGCACTACTGAAAGTGGTCCAGTCCGTCCCCAGCGCACCAGACAAACGGTTAGACCAGCACCGGATACATGCCTACTGGGCGCTAGCCGAACTAGGGCCGCGTGCCGAGAAGGCGGTGCCAGTCTTGACTGAGTTGTTCAACACCAACAACCACTTGGTGCAGTTCACCGCCCATACACTGCAAAAGCTAGGACCCGACGCTGCGCCTGCTGTCCCCGCTCTGACAAGCTTACTTGATGACCCGAACTTGCGAGAAGACCTGCAGGAATCCACCGACCGGGCATTTCCGCGTTCACGAATGTGGCTGCTCTTCAACGCGGCTGATTCGCTTACAAAGCTGTCCCCCGCCGATCCACAACTACTGACTGCCTTAATGGACTGGTTGATGAGTCCAAACATATTCGCGAGGAGAGCCGCCACCCGGCTGCTTGGTGAATTGGGAGAGTTGGCGCGTCCTGCATTGCCGCTGCTTCTTCATCTGTCCGAGGAGGACAAAGACAAATCAGTTCGTGAGCGCGCCAAAGCGGCGATTGAGAAAATCAAAGCGGCCGCAAAGGGAGAAGGGCAGAAACAATAAACCATCGCTGATGCCCACTGGCTAGCCGCAGTGCGGTGCGGTGTGTGACTCCTCCAACATCCACTCGTTGCGTCCGTCAGCGTGGCAGTGGATGTGGGCGGCGAAGAAGCCGCCGCGATGTTGCCAGAACCACGGCCAGAGGCATTCACGGTCGGAGTCGGGAACCGTGAGCTGGTCCAGCGCGGCGCGGGGGAAGAACTGGAACGTGCCTTCCGCGTGCGGCGGTGGGACAGCGGTGAGGCGCGGCTTCACCTCGAAGAGGAACATGAGCCAGTGGGTGTTGCCCTGATAGCCGTGCTCGCTGATGAGGCCGGCGAGGTGCAGGTCGCGCGGCGTGAGGACGAGGCCCATCTCCTCGCGGGCCTCGCGGCAGGCGCAGGCGTAGGGCGACTCGCCGAGGTCGGTCTTGAGCTTGCCGCCGGGCGGACTCCACCGGCCGCGATTCGGCTCCTGCGCGCGTCGGAGCAGGAGGACTTCATCCGCCGCGTTGAAGCAGTAGAGGAGCGTGGAGATTTTGTGCGGCAAGGACATGGTAGCAGCCGACGTGAGGAGGGTCACCGCTTTTGTTCCGAGTTCCGCGTTTTGCGTTCCGAGTTAATCAGAGACTCCTCACGTCGTCTCCTACGGGTTCACTTCCCCACGCAGTAGAGCTTCTGCCCCGTGCGGATGAAGAGGTTGCCTTGCGAGATGGCGATGCTGGGGCGGAGATTCTTGTCGCCCTCGTCCTTGAGGCTCGTAGCGTGCAGGAGCTTGAACTCGCTGCCGCCGGCGTGGACCACAAACACCTCGCCGTCCCAGTTCATGACGTAGATCTTTCCGTCGGCGGCAGTGGGCGAGGACTGGAATGTGCTTTTGCCCAGGTCGCCGCTCCAGATGATTTTGCCCGTAGCCGGCTCGACGCAGAGCAGTTTCTTCTTGGTGCCATTGAGGATGTAAAACTTGCCGTCGTAGAAGAGCGGCGTGGGCACGTCGCTCGTCAAATCGCGCTCGTTGGGCGTGGGCGCTGCGGTCGCTTCGTCCTCCTCCTTCTGCACGTGGCTCTGCCAGGCGAGGGACTTGTTGTTGAGCGTGCCGCTGCCGCCGATTTTCACGGCATAGACCGGCGCGCCCTTCGGCGCGCACGCGAGCACGACGCCTGCGCCGACGGTGGGCGACGGAACGAGCCGCCAATGGCCGATCTTGGTCGGATTCCACGTGCCCCAGCGCCACAGTTCCGCGCCATCGGCAGGATTGTGACCGGTGATGCAGTCGCCGCCGACGATGATGAGCTCCTTGCGGCCGTTCTGCGTGAAAGGCGTCGGTGTGCTGAAGGCTTCGAGCGACTCGGCAGCGGCGGCGGACGGCCGCAGGTGCTTCCACAAATCCTTACCGGTCTGCGGGTCAATCGCGAGGAGGAAGGACTCGTTGCCCGTTGGCTTGCCGCGGCCGTTCACCGCGACGTCGCGCTGCAAAACTTGCATGTAAAGTTTCCCGTCGAGCAGCAGCGGGCTGGTGGAGAAGGTCCACTGGAATGCGAACGGCCCGATGTTGCGCTCCCAAAGTTTCTTGCCGCCGACCTCGAAGCCGCGCAGGTCGCCATTGCCGTAAAAGAACACGACAATCTTGCCGTCCGTTGCGGGCGAGGGCGAGCAGGTGTTGCTGTTCTGTCGGTCGGTGGTCGCGTTCTCGCCAACCTCCGCGCGCCAGAGTTCCTTGCCCGTTTTGCGGTCGAGACAGAGCGCGAGCTGCTTTGAAGTCTGCGCGTCGGCCGAGCTGACGAAGACGCGGTCGCCGTGGATGACAGGCGTCGCGGCGGAGTAGCCAGGCAGCGGCGCGGTCCACTTGATGTTCTCAGTCTTGCTGAAGGTGGCGGGGAGATTCTTCTCCGGGCTGGAGCCGTTGTAGAGCGGGCCGCGCCAGTTGGACCAGTTCTCGGCGTGGCCGAGGAGCATGGAGGTTAACGTGAGAGTCGTCGTGAGCAGGAGGCGATTCATAGTGTGCGGCGGATAATGTCGGGCGTTGGACGGAAGGCAAGGCGGTTCAATTGAAATGGCTGGAAGCCAGGAGTCATCAGTCAGAATCCAGAATCTGACATCGCGACTAGATCGTGAACTTGCGCTTCTCGGGATCGGGCTGCTGACGGTAGAAAACGGCGACGTGGCCGACAATCCAGATGAGCTGGCTGCCGGTCTTCTCGGCGAACTGGGGCGCAAGAATCCACCGCTCGTCCTTGAAAGCGGCGAATCTGATCTTGATCAACTCGTGCTGCGCGAGCGCGTCATCGAGGCTCTTGACGAAGGCATCGGTGGCACCAGCCTTGCCGAGGGCCAGCACGGGTTCGAGTTTTTGCGCGAGGCTCTTGAGTTTACGGACGGCGGGGTTGGGGAGAGGAGCGGTCATTTCAGTAAACTATTTGGCAACGGGGAGTTCCTCGTGCTGAGTGCTGACGGCGATGTCGCGCGAATCGGTGACGGAGAGGTAGCAGACAAGCGGACGTTCGGCCGGCAGCTTCGCGGTGACGAAGCCATCTTTCAGCTCTGCGGGAACGGTCTGCCAACTGCGCTTCTGCCACCGGCCGGAGTCGGTCGTGAAGTGGAACTCGGCCTTTGTGACGGGAACGACCGCCGTGACTTTGACCGTGGCGGCCTCGCCGGACACGCGCATCGCAGCAAGCGTCGCGAGCGGTTCGCCGCCCTTGAGCTGGCTGTCCACGAACGAGTCCACTTCGCCGAAGGTCCAGATGTGGCCGTGCTGCAGTTTGATTTTCACAGAGACCTTGCGCAGCCTCTCCGCGACGAGTTGGTAGCATTTCTTGTAGCTGTCCATCGGGTAGGCAAAGTCGTTCGAGCCGTTGAGGAAGAGAATCGGGCACGACACGCCGGCCAAATATTTCGATGGGTCAAAGTTGTTCACCCAGCGGTCGCGCAACTCGGGTGTCATCTTCGCGAAGCGCGGCTCGAGCCAGAAACTGTTCTCGTGCAGGAAGCCGCAGCCATACACCGGCACGGCGACCTTCAGCCGGTCATCAATGCCCGCCACGATGCATGCCAGATAGCCGCCCCAACTGATACCGGTGACACCGATGCGGTTCGAGTCTACTTCGGGTCGCGACGTGAGCAGCGAGTGCGCCCGCAAGACCGCTGCGACGGCGTGATAGGTCCACATATCCTTCGCGTCGGCGTCGGTGAACTCACGGAACTTTGTGCCGTCGTCCTGGTTCGGGCCGCCGTCGGGCAGGCGTCCAGCGGGACCGTTGCCAGAGAGGTCCATCGCAATTGCACAGTAGCCGCGCTTGGCCCAGTGCTCGGCCCACGCGCTGAACGCCTTCCCGCCGCCGCCGTGCACCAGCACCATCGCCGGAAACGGGCCGTTGCCTTCCGCCGGACGACCGTAATAAGCGAAGACGCGCGTGGGCTTGCCGTTGAACGGCTCGCCTTCGTAATAGAGCGACTGGACGAGATTCGTGCGTTCGCCCCACTCGGCCTTGGGCACAGCCTTGAGCGCAGTGACGTCCCACGGGCCGGTGAAGCGCGCGGCCGCACTCGCCGGCTGGATTAGCACCAGCGCTGTGACCAAGAGAAAACAGCGTGGCTTCATACGGATGCGAAACTACGCGGCGACCCTGGCATTTCGAGAAAAATCAAGGCGACAACTCCGGTCAATCGCCACCCCTCAACCGAAAGTTTCCGCCACGGCGGCCACGTAGGCGTCGTAGGTAGGCCGTTCGTAGCAGACGAAGAGGACGAGCCTGAGGGTGAAGCCGCGCTCCAAACACGAACGCGTTTCGCGCACAGCGATGCGCGTGGCGCGGTCGAGTGGAAAACGATAAGCGCCGGTGCTGATGGCCGGGAGGGCGAGGCTCGTGATGCCGTGCTGCTCGGCGACTTCGAACACGCTGCGATAGGTGCGGGCCAGCAGTTCCTCCTCGCCGCAGTTCCCGCCCTGCCAGATGGGGCCGACGGCATGAATGACGTGCTTGGCTGGGAGATAGTAGCCCTTGGTGATGCGCGCGCCGCCCGTCGGGCAGCCGCCCAGCTTGCGACATTCCCAGACGAGATGCGGCCCCGCTTCGCGATGGATGGCACCGTCCACGCCGCCGCCGCCGAGCAGTGTGGTATTGGCTGCGTTCACAATGGCGTCCACCGCCTGCTTCGTGATGTCGCCCTGAATGACTTTGACCCGGTCCAACATGGCTGTGTTTCGGCATCGGCCCGCAAACAGAACGCGCAGCACGTTGCCGCAAAACCAACGGGCGTGACAGAAAAAAGACAGCGGCTGCTCCGGCTGGTGGAAAACAGCAAGCAACCCTCGCCGAAAACGGAATGCCCCCGCCAGACCTTGCGGCCCGACGGGGGCAAAACGGGGGATGGGAGTGCGCCAAGCTCTCTTTCCCGGACCGGCATTAGGCGCGCCCTCGCGGGGCTGCCGGCTTCCCGACGCTGTTCTCCACGGCAAGCGGAGTTTCCGGCCTCGCAGCAGGGCCGTCCAGCGCCTTGCGGCCACTGGATTTCGAGTGAGGCTTTTCAGCTTGCTTGGGCTGGTGGTTGCGCCACCGGCCTGCAAACCAGGTCAAGACACGACTGTTTGTGCGGTCCGCGTCTTGACCACTTAGCGCGAGGGCAGCCACCGCTTTTGGCGGCGCGTTCACCCCGTGCCACGGGTCTCGCCTCTTGACTCTCAGGTTGCCTTTGGCTCACAGGCCAGCGGTGCCGTTTGTAGCATCGCCGACGTTGCGGAAGGTTTTCACGGGCCTTGCCGAGGCCGCGTGTCCTTCCCGGTGCGGCCGCTCTCTTTGTCCACCTTTCGGTGGCTTTGGTTGGCTGACCGTCTCGCGACGGCCGCCAGAGCCTTCCGCCCCGTGCTGATCCACGGTAGCAACCGGATACCCTCTGGGTAACTGCGATTCACACAGGCCCGAAACCAGCCTGCGCTACTTGACTCAACTCGGGGCGGCTTCTAATCGCCCCTCGCTGCCAAGCTCCTCAATCGCGTGTGACGGGCTGCGACGCCCGCCAGAGGAGCTGGTGAATTCTGCCTCCCCGCGCGCGCGCCTTGCGGCATCGCGTTTCAGAGGGCCCGGGCCAACCAGCCTGTCCCGGCCTTTCCCCAGTCACCTGGGATTATCCTCGGAACTTCCTCGGCTTTCTTTCGTCCGCCGCACCCGCTCCGGTTCTTTCAATGAACTGCGATGAGACTATCACGAGTCGTCAGTCCGACAACGAATTCATATGCACAGCTTGTTCACCATGATTTTTCGAGCGGTGGAATTATGAAGTGCGAAATCTCCAATGTTCACAGGCTTGTTTCGCGCACATGAAAAAACTCCGCACACGTATCAAGCCGGCGGTGAGTGGTTTTTGTGAACAACAACCACAATGAGACTCCCGCTCAAAAACAAAACGCCGCCCGGTCCCGGGCGGCGTGGTGGAAAAACGCGGACGCTTCAGGCTTTCTTTTTCGCGGCAGCCTTCGCCCTCACGGCTTCCCTCTTCCGCTTGAGGTAACTTTTGCGACGCTGCCGTTTTTGAACTTTGTTCGATTGCTTGCCCATAATTTCTTTACATTGCCGAACTGTTTTTGTTGGCTGGCCGCACTATGAAGTTCCGTTGTGGACGCTTCAATCTCTATTTGGCGGCGCTCCTCGGAGCCGCACTGTCGGCGTGTGAAACGACCGACCCCGGCTCCGCGCAGAAAGGCAGCACCGAGCTGGCGACCATCCGCATTCACTTGGAAACTCACCCGGATCCGACGGGCATCGGCCTCGGCCGGCAAATCACCGTGGGACGGGAGCAGCCCCAAACGCTGTTCGTCGGTGGGGCCATGCTCGGCGAACCGAATCTCGCCGCCGCCGAGCTGTGGGATGGAAATGATGGCCAATACGCCATCCGCCTGCAATTCGACGGCGAAGGCGCGCGAACGTTGGAAACGCTCTCGATGTCTTACCGCGGCAAACGGCTCGCCATCATGAGCCAGTTTCCCCAACCGCGCTGGATCGGCACGGTTCGCATGGACCGGCGCATCGCCGACGGAGCCATCCTGTTTCGCCCAGACGCCACTCGCGAGGAAGCGCAACGCATCGTGTCCGGCCTCAACAAAGCCGTCGCCAAGCTGAAGAAATACAAGGACTGATGAACGCCTTTCCGCGTCTCGCCCTCCTGATCTTCCTTCTCCTGTTCTGCTGCGCCGCGCAAGGCCAGCCCTTCCAACTCCCCACGGCCACTCGCGCGATTTTTGAGCCAGGCGGCGAAGAACGCTACTTCGCACCGACGCCCGGCAAGACTTGGGAGAGCGGCACCTTCGGCTGCGTGCGCTCGGACGGGCACCAGCTCCACGAGGGTCTTGACATCAAGTGGACGCACCGCGACCGCAAGGGCGAGCCGACCGATCCCGTGCTTGCCTCCGCCAGCGGCACCGTCGCCTACGCGAACCGCAAATCCGGCCTCTCCAACTACGGCAACTACATCGTCCTCCGCCACCGTATCGAGGGCCTCGACATCTGCACGCTCTACGCACACCTCGCCAGCATCCGCGAGGATTTGCAAAGTGGCGTTGCCGTCAAGGCGGGCGAGACCATTGGCGTCATGGGCCGCACGACGAACACGAAGACCCGCATCGCCGCTGACCGCGCGCATGTCCACTTCGAGATTGATCTCGTCGCCAGCGAGCATTACGCGCAATGGCACGAGGCCAATCTCGCCGGCCTGCGCAACGACCACGGCAATTGGAACGGTCGCAACCTCCTCGGCATTGACCCTCGCGCGCTTCTGCATCAGCAGCACGCGCAAGGCGACAAGTTCAGCCTGCTCCAGTTCATCCAGTCGCAGACCGAGTTGTGCCGCGTGCTCGTTCACAAGGGCGAGTTCGCCTTCGCTCGCCAACACGCGCCGCTCGTGCGCCACAACCCTGCCACGGAAAAGGAAGGCGTCGGCGCTTACGAAGTTGTGCTCAACTTCAACGGCATCCCCTGTCAAATCATCCCGCGCACGCCGAGTGAGGCAAAGAACTACCCGGCCAAACATCATCTGCTCTCGGTGAATGATGCGGAGCAAAGGAAAAACGGCTGCCGGAAATTCCTGGCGCAGAAAAATGGCAAGTGGGAACTGACCGCAGAAGCGCTGCACCACCTCGACTTGCTGGGCAACTGAACATGGTCCGCCAGCGCGGCTCAATTCGCCTTCCGCAATTCGCTCACCGCGTTGATGAGGAACTGGAAGGCCAGCGCTGCCAGCAGCAGGCCCATGACGCGGATGGTGATCTTGAGGGCGATGGGACTGAGCCATTGCACGCCCTTCGCGCTGAGGCGCAGGACATGGTAACTCACCCCGCACACGGCGAGGATGCACAGGTAGAGCGCGAGATTCTGTTCCCAGCCCTTCGCTTGATTGTGCAGCAGGACGGCGGTGGAGATTGCGCCCGGCCCCGCGAGCATCGGGATGGCGAGGGGCGTGATGGCGATGTCCTCCTTCTCCGTGCCCGCGATGGTTTCCTCAGTCGTCTCCTGCACCCGCGAACGCTGCGCTCGGATCATGTCCAGCGCCACGAGCAGGAGCACGAGGCTCGCCGCCATTTGGAACGCCGGCAGCGTGATGCCGAGGTATTGGAAAATCCACTGGCCTACGATTGCGAAAGTAAGCAGCACGCCAGCCGCCACGAAGCACGCCAGCCGCGCCATCTTGATGCGCTGCTCCGGCGTGTCACGTGCGGTCATGGCGAGAAACGCCGGGATGCTCGCGATCGGATCCACGATGACGAACAGGGAACTGAACGCCATGAAAGTGAAGGCCAGCAGGCTCACGCGAGGAATGTCGAATGGGGTGACGTGAATGTCGAATCAGTTCGCGACGCGCGGCATTGTCACATCACGCACGGCGCGAGGATCGCATCCTTCATCCCGTGGATGATTTTCTTGTCCGCCGGACAGATGGTCGCCAACACGCCGCCGAGGTTCGCACGCGCGGCGTCGTTCTCACCAGCGACGAAATAGTAGGGGCACAACCGCACGCGTCCCGGCATCGGCACAAGCTCGTTGCGCTCGAAGTCGAAGTAGCCCGACTCGACGCGCCGGGGCTTGTGGAAGCGCTGGAGCACGTAGGGCGAGCGGTCGAAGTCGCGCAGCGCCTTCTCCACCGCCACGCTCCATTCCTCCGCCGAGAGGTCGCTGCCGAAGTAAACGCCGCGCGCGCCCCACGCCTCCTCCGAGTAGCCGGACACCTTCAAGATCAACTCCCGCTCGCGTTGCGAGAGCGCCATGAGCTGCCGCCAGTCGGTCAGGTTCAACTCGGGAATCGCCGCGTGCGGCGGCAAGGGCGTCGGGTCCACGACCCAAGTGTAGGGCACGGCCTTTTGCAGCCGCGTGAGGAAACTCTCGCCCAGTTCCTGCCGCCAAAAGCCGCGCAGGTTGCGGTTCCACAGCAGCGCGAAGAGCAGCTTCTCCTCGAAGACTGGACGCGGAGGCGGCGTGAGACGGATTTGCTTCTCCGTCGCGAGATCAAACAACTTCCGCGCGCTCGCCACGTTCGTGACATCGAACAGCTCGAAGAACCGGTAAACCGCGTCGCCGGGCTGAAACGCAGTGAATTCTGAATCCCGGATTCTGAATTCTGAATTCTTCATTTGCCCCGCCAGCCACTCCATCTCCGGACGATAACTGCTCGACTCATCCGAGACGACGACGTGGATTTTTTGCGCGTCGCCAAAGATAGAAGCGAAGCCGCTTAGCATTCCATCCGCACCGCCGACAATTTGGACTTCTGGCTTCTGACTCCTGACTTCTGAATACGCCTTCCCCAACCACCCCGTCAGCCCGATGCCGCCGGGCACACTGTCCAGCTCCGTGATGCTGATGCCGCCTTCCGTCAACAGGATGTCCGGGCGGATGACGCGCGGCAGTTCGTTCTTGAGTGCCGGATGCCGCTGAAGCTCCACGAGCCACGCGGGCTTGCCCTGATCCAGCCAGCGTGCGATCCACTCCGGCTGCTTGCCCTCGACGCTGCGGCGATAGAGCAGGTTGACCGCGCGATAAAACTGCAAAAGCACGCGCCCCAGCGAATCGAGTTCCTTCGCCAACTCCGGCCCGAGCGGGAACGGCGTCGGGGAGATACGCCAGTGCTGATCGGCAAAGAGGCCGCCGGGCGGCAGTGCGGCGCGGATGAAAGCGGCTCGCGCTTGAACAGACTCGTCCGATGGCTTAACGATGGTCATTGGACGTTTCCGGTTTTCGCCTTTTGAGCATAGTCCAACAATTCACGTCGAAGAGATTTCTTCTTCGCCTTAAGGCCTTGCTCAATGATTGAAGCTGCTCGCGAAGGATAGGCCAACGCCCAGTGGCCAAGTCCGTGAAGCGCACTCTCGCGACAAGCATCGTGGTCAATTTGAAGAGTCGTTTCCATGACGTTCAGGCATTCCTCATCAATTGGTCCCAGTTCCGGTTTTTCCGGTTGGCCGAAGAATGGGCAAACGTCCCAATACATGTAGCAGACACAGTTCAGAGGGTTTTCGGGTGCTTCGTTCAGATTGCTCAACGCCGGCGCACAGCGCTTCTGAAAGCACTCTTTGTAGAGGGGAACAAGCGCGCGGATGGCCCTCAGTCGGAGTGCCAGCGGCGTCGGCTCATGACAGATGGAAGCATACACATCCCCGTATGCTGGGTTCCACGTGAATCCCAGGCCCGCCGCAATCTGGGCATTTGAGAACCGGGAGAGCCAGCGCGCCGAGTCTTCGTAGGTTCGGGCAATGAACCCTGCGGTCGTTTCGCCAACAACACCCCACTCCAAGCTCCCCTCTTCAAAGCTCCAATGTGTGCCGTAGTCACACTCCGGACGGTCAAATAGGTATGCCACCCATTCGTCGAACGACGCCTCTTTGATAACTCGGCACATGACATGACCGCGCGTCTTGTCGATGACGTCCTCGATTTTCATCCTCGCACCTGTCCATTGCCAAAGCCGAGCCACTTGTAGGTGCAAAGCTCGTCCAAGCCCATCGGTCCACGCGCGCCGATCTTGTCGGTGCTGATGCCGATCTCGGCACCCATGCCGAACTCGCCGCCGTCGGTGAAGCGCGTGCTCGCGTTCCAATACACCGCCGCCGAGTCCACCTCGGCAAGGAACTGCTTCGCGTGCGTCTCGTTGCGCGTCACGATGCTGTCGGAGTGCGCGGAGCCGTAGTGGTTGATGTGGTCAATCGCCGCCTTCACCCCGTCCACGACGCGGACGTTGAGGATGTAGTCGTTGTATTCGGTGAACCAGTCTGACTCCGAGGCAGTTTTCAGTTTCCAGTTTTCAGTTTTCAGTGGAGACAAGACTGCCAAGGCGTCGGGGCTGACGCGCAACTCGACATTCTTCTCGGAAAGCTTCGCCGCGATGGCAGGAAGAAACTTCTCCGCCACGGCTTTGTCCACGAGCAACGTCTCCATCGCGTTACAGACGGCGGGACGCTGAACTTTTGCATTCATCACGATGCTCCCGGCCATTTCCAAATCCGCATCGGCATCCACGAAGACGTGGCAGACGCCCTTGTAGTGCTTGATGACCGGCACCTTGCTGCACTCGGCCACGGCGCGGATGAGCCCCTCGCCGCCGCGCGGCATGCAGAGGTCCACGAATTGCGTGAGCGAAAGCAGCGCGGGGATGGCCTCGCGATCCGTGGTGGGCACGACCTGAATGGCGTGCGCGGGGAAGCGGTCACCGAGCGCGGCGCGGCCGGCGGCGACCATCGTCTCGGCGATGACGGTGTTCGAGTGCAATGCCTCCTTGCCGCCGCGCAGGATCGTGGCGTTGCCGGTCTTGAAGCACAGGCTCGCCGCGTCCGCCGTCACGTTCGGGCGGGACTCGTAAATGATGACCACGACGCCGATGGGCGTGGCGATTTTCTGAAGGCGCAAGCCATTCGGCCGCGTGCGCTCGTCGAGGATGCGGCCCACGGGGTCGGGCAACGCGGCGACTTCGCGCAGCCCCTTCGCCATCGCGGCGATGCGTTTGTCGTCGAGCTTGAGCCGGTCGAGCATCGCGGTGGAGAGGCCCATCTGCGTGCCCGTGGCCATGTCCTTTGCGTTGGCGGCCTGGAGCGCGGGGGCGCTGGCTTGCAAGGCATCCGCCATCGCGAGGAGGGCGCGGTTCTTCCCGTCGGTGGAAAGCTTCGCCAACTCGCGCGCGGCGGCCTTCGCCTGCTGCGCGAGCTGCGTCATTTGGTAGAGCAACGACATGAGCGGAAAGTAGGCAAAGGAAACGGAAACGTCCAACGCTCAACTTCCAACTTTCAACGCCCAAAGCTGAATGGCGCTCGGACACCGCTCTGAACGTTGAGCGTTGAGCGTTGGAGGTTGAACGTTTCCCCCTCCGTTCCCCGCTACTTCTCCGCAATCCACACCAGCGTCCCGACCGGCAGCAAATCAAACAACGGCACGAGATCCGCGTCCGCCAGATGGATGCAGCCGTGCGAGGCGGGGCGGCCGAGGCTGGCCTGGTCCCCGAAACCGTGGATGTAGATGTAGCGCGCGAAGGTGTCCACGTTGCCGCCGCGATTGAAGCCGGGGTCCTGGCCGTCGAGCCACAGGATGCGCGTGGTGATGGACTCCGGCGGCAGGCCCTCGCGGAGATGGCCGATGGGCTTGCGGCCCTTGAAGACCGTGCCCGGCTCCGCCCCCGCGCCGTGCTTCTCCGCGAGGCGGTGCAGGCCCAGCGGCGTGCAGTTCGAGCCGGCGACCTGACCGATGCCGAACTTGGAAGTGGAGCAGGCGAACTCCTTCACCAGCTTGGCGAACTGGCGGTTTCCTTTCGTGGCGAGTTCAAACAATGCTGCCCGCTGTTCCGCGACGCGGACGGTGAAGACATGACGCGTGAGCGGAACCTTGAGGCGCGCACAGGCGCGGCGGAAGGCGGTGGGCAGGCGCACGGGCTTAGGTTTCATTCGCGGTGAAGCCTCACGCGAAGGATGCCAGGGGCGCAAAGGTTTTTCCTTGGCGGCCCTCGCGTCCTTGGCGTGAGGCAACTTCATGCGTCCAGCTCACGAGCGGCGGCAAGGTGCGGCGCGACGGCGGATTCCAGCAAGGCCACCAGTTCCGGCTGCATGAACTGGTAGTCGTCCGGAATGTGCAGGCAGATGACGGGCTTGTCTCCGAGTTCCTCGGCAAACTTCTCGCGCAAACGACGCGCGTGCTTCGGTTCCATGACGAAGATAAGGTCAGCCCAGCCGAGGTGCCCGGCGGTGACTTTGACGCGCGCGCCCTCCTCGGTGCCGGCGGAGCGAGCTTGGAACCCGTCCACGCCGTGGAAGAGTTTTTCAGCGGTCGGGCTGCGCCAGCGGTTGCGGCTGCAAACGAAGAGAAGTTTTAGCGGATGGTTCGCTGACGAATCCATGGCGGGACAGTGAACGACGCAAAGGCGATGTTCAACGCCAGAGGAGCGTCGCAAGCGAGATGCTTAATCCCTCGTTTCCTTTGACGGCAGACGTGAAACGGGTTGACGCTGACAGCGCCAAACGCATAGAAGTCCAAGCCAATGAAACCCCCGTGGAAAAGCTCGCCCCACTACGACGACCCCGCCAGCCCCGCCCCCGGCGCGACCGTCCTTTGGAAATACCGCGCCATCTACCTACCGTCTTCGGCCAGTGGAGTGATGTGGGAAGCATTGCGGTGACGGGGTAAATCTGTCATTCACCAGCCCGCTTGCCGCCAAGCTTCTCTGTCATTCTTAAATGGATTGGCCTTGTTGGGGCGAGGCCAATTCTCACGCTTCTCCTTTTCGTGGCGCAGCTCAGTGCCGGTGAATGCATTGAGAATCCACCGACTTTTTTGTGGGCCAAAGGTTCCGTCCCTTCGGGAAATGGTGGAGTTGGCGCAGTGGCCACGGATGTGGCAGGCAATGCCCATGTGGCAGGATATTTCACTGGCACGGTTTCCTTCGGCACGAATCAACTGACAAGCATATCCGGGATTGCCGGATTCATCGCGAAGCTGGATCCGGATGGCAATTATCTTTGGGTCCGGAGCGTGACGGGCAGCAATGAGTGCATCCCTTACTCCCTGGCCCTGGACAACCAGGGAAATTCCCATGTCGTCGGAATGTTTCGTAGCCCCGGAACATTCGGCACAAACACGCTTGCGAAACAGTTTGGCGACCGGGACGCGTTCATCACGAAGCTGGATCGGGATGGCAACTTTCTGTGGGCTGTCAGGGCCGGTGCGGATGGCGATGACTCCGCTACGAGTGTGGCAATGGACGGGGCGGGCGGCATTTTTGTGGGCGGTTACTTCGAGCGAACGGTGACATTCGGGAGCGCGATTCTGACCAATGAAAATTTCCTCCCCTATGGCGAAGCCTTCGTGGCCCGGCTCGATGGAGCCGGTAACTTCATGTGGGCTAAACGCGCGGGGGGAAATGATGACCACTACCCGTTCTCCGTGTCGTCGGACACAACTGGCAATGCGTATGTGGCGGGCAGTTCTCGTGGGTTTGTCTCCTTCGGGACCAACACAGCGAACAGCGGTGCTTTCTTCAACGCCTTCACCGCCAAGCTAGACAGCAGCGGCAATTACCTCTGGGTGCGGCAGGCGGGTGGCGGGACAAACAGTGCCAGTGACACTCAAGCTTTCACTCTTGCCGTGGACCCGGCTGGGCGTGTCAATGTGGCTGGTAATTTTTATGGTGCAGTGGTCGTGGGCACAAACGTCCTGACCAGCACGGGCGGTCCAGACATCTTCGTGACTCAGCTCGATAGCGACGGCAACTACAGATGGGCTGTCAGCGGGGGTGGAGGCAACTACGACGCGGCGGACGCTCTGGCAGTGGACCGGGTGGGCGGCATCTACGTGGCAGGCACCTATACGAGCAGCGCGCGCTTCGGTCAGGTTCTCTTGAACAATACCAATGGAGCAGAGGATGCGTTCATCACCAAACTCGACCGCGATGGCCATTACCTATGGGCGGTAACTGGGGGCGGAACCAACCGGGACCAAGCGTTTGGAGTGGCGGTGGATGTGCTGGGCAATGTTTATGTGGGGGGATACCAAACTGGCACGGCATTCTTTGGGACCAATGCGCTCGCGGGCGGCTCCGGAAGCCCATTTATCGGCCGGCTGGTGCCCGCCCCGCCAGTGCTCAGTGCATATCGGGTCGGCAATGGTCTGGAATTGTGCTGGCCTGACACGGCCCTGGGATTTCTCGTTGAGACGGCTTCGAGCTTGTCGTCGCCCGTCATCTGGAGCAACGAATCCGGCAGCCTTCAAACGAATGGCGGGACTATCAGCATCGCGCTACCCATTTCCGGGTCACGGAAGTTTTACCGCCTCGTCAAGCCGTAGCCAGAGGCCGCGCCGCAACGCGGCCCTACCAAGTTACTTCCCCAACTTCTTCACCAGCACCTTGGAGTTGCGACCGCTGGCTTCATACTTCTCGCGGCGGGCGGGCGGCAGGTCTTCGGGCGTGCCCTCGCTAAAACCGCCCTTGCTCTGGAAGTAGGTGAAGGCTTGCGTGGAGAGCGTGACCAGCTCGGCCAGGCCCAGGTCGCGCGCCTTGTTTTCGACGAACTGGATGAGCTTCCTGCCCAGCCCCTGGTTCTCGTGCGTCGGCGCGACGAAGAGGAAGGCCAGCTCGCCCTTGTTCGCGTCGGGATAGACGTGCAGCGCGACGCAGGCGACCGGGTTGCGGTCAATGTCGAAGACGTAGTAGTCGCCCAGATTCTTTTCGATGCTGGCGCGCGTGCGCTTCATCAGCTCCTCGCTCAGGACGGAGTTCTTCGTGAGGCGCAGCAGGGCGCGGATGTCCTTCTTCTGCGCGGGGCGGATTTGCTGGAACTCGTCGGCGTAAATGAGCGTGCCAACGCCTTCGTTAGAGAAGACCTCGGCGAGGAGGGATTCGTCGGTGCGGCCATTGATGAGGTGGACGCGGGGAATGCCTTGCAGGCAGGCGGCGGCGGCGGCGCGGGCGCGGGCGGTGTCCTCGGGGGAAAGCTCCTTGCGCTCGATGAGCGTGCGTAGGTCGGCGGCGAGCACCTGCTTGAGCAGCTTGCCCTGGTGAAACAGTCCGTCGCTGGTGGTGATGAAGAGGATTTTCGTCGCCTTGAGCGCGGTGGCGATGGCGAGCGCGATGGTGTCCGAGGTGACGCGGTAGGTCTTGCCGTCGCCGTCGAAGCCCAGCGGCGGGATGACGGGCGTGATGCCGGCGGCGAGAAGCGTCTGGAGCATCTCGGTGTCAATGCGCTCGACCTTGCCGGTGAAGAGGTGGTCCACGCCCTGCAAAATGCCGAGGGGCGAGGCGATGACGGCGTTCGGGCTGGCGGCGCGAAGGTCGTTGGTGGAGAGGCCTTCGAGAATCTCGTGCGTGAGACGGTTGGCGGCGGTGAGCGCGAGCTGGAGCGTGGGCGCGTCGGTGATGCCGGTGCCGTCGAGGTTCGAGGGCGTGATGCCGCGCTCGGCCCCGAGCGCCTGGATTTGCGCCGCCGCGCCGTGGACGAGCACGACGCGGATGTTCAGCGAGCGCAGCACCGCCACGTCGAGCAGGAGATTGGCGAAGTTCTCGTCCGTCACGACCGCGCCGTCCACGGCGATGACGAAGGTCTTCTCGCGGAAGCGCGGGATGTATTGGAGGATGCCGCGGAGGTCGGTGGGTTTCACTGTGATGGTGCTGACAGTCGCGCGCTAAATAAGGGGCAGGAGGGCGGCGGGATTCAACGAGAAAGTTTGCCAGCGACGGAGCAGGCAAGCCGGGTTGTAAAACCGCCAAAATCGGGGCGGCTGAAAATAATCCCTTGCACGAATGAAAATCGTGAACAACTTACCGGAAGCCCCTTACAGGCGATTGCCGATATGAGCACGCAGCCATCTTCGAGGTCACAGCCCGAGACGCCGCCTGCTGTCGCTTTGATTCCGTTGAACGTCCCGCCGACGGAGGCTCCCGTTCCCGCCGAAGCCGGTGCCGCCGGTGGCGCGCGCAAGCTCTCCCGGTGGGAGGAGCAGGAGGAGTTGTGGTTCCCGGAGCCGGCGGACTTCACACACAGCGGGATCAACGAGTAGCCGCGAGCGGCGCTATTTTCCCAGCACCTTCTTCAAGCCAGCAAGGAATCGTGTGTTCTCCGCCATCGTGCCCACGGACACGCGAAGCCACTCGGACAACTGGTAGCCGGCCATCGGACGCGTGATGATGCCGAGTTGCTGGAGTTCGTTGAACACCTGCGCGCCGTCGCCGACGCGCAGGAGAATGAAGTTGCCGGCCGTGGGCACGAACTTGATGCCGAGCTTCTCGAATTGAGTTTGTAGGAAGTGCACACCGGCAAAGTTCGCCGCACGTGTGTCGCGGACGTGCTCGTCGTCGTCCAGCGCGGCAAGGGCGGCGGCTTGCGCAAGGCTGTTCAGGTTGAACGGCTGGCGAATTTTTTCCAGCGCGGCAATCAGCTCCGGGTGTCCGATGCCATAGCCGACGCGCGTGCCGGCAAGGCCGTAGATCTTGGAGAACGTCCGCATGAGCAGCAGGTTCGGCTTCGTGCCGGAGGTGATGAGGGGAATCAAGTTCACCGGGTCGTCGAGAAACTCGATGTAAGCCTCGTCCATCACGAGCAGAACGTGCGGTGGAATGTTGTTCACGAGTTCCACCACGTCTGCGCGCGAGGCGAGCGTGCCGGTGGGGTTGTTCGGGTTCGCAACAAACATCACACGCGTTTGCGGCGTGATGGCGCGGAGCATCGCGGGCAGGTCGTGGCCGAGGTCGCGCGCGGGGACGGTGATGAGGTTCGCGCCGGCCATCTTCGTGATGATGGGGTAGATGGCGAAGCAGTATTGCGAGACGACCACATCAGCACCGGGAGCCATCAGCGCGTGGCCGATGAACTCGATGATTTCATTCGAGCCGTTGCCGAGGATGAGGTTGGCGGTCTCGACGTTGAGTTTGTCGGCGAGGCGGCGTTTGAAATAGAAGGCGTTGCCATCCGGGTAGAGATGCACGCTGGCGGCGGCCGCCTGAATCGCGGCGAGCGCCTTGGGCGACGGGCCGAGCGGGTTTTCGTTCGACGCGAGCTTGATGATGTCGCTGGCCGGCAGGCCGATTTCGCGCGCGACCTCCTCGATGGGACGGCCGGGCTGGTAAGTCGGAAGCGTGGCGAGCGTGGGGTTGAGAGGGAAGGCTAAGGGCATGGGAAATTGGAGATAGGAGATGGGGAAAGAGGATTAACGCAGGGACGCAAAGGCACGGAGGCGCAAAGTAAGTGAGGCGAACAACGCATTAGGCTCCCTCTCCCTTTGCGCAGCAAGGGGAGAGGGGGAAAGTCAGCCAGCGCTCGAAGTGTTGTGGCGTCCCTGTCGGCAGAAAGCGGAGTGCGTGTCTCCCTCTCCTGGAGGGAGAGGGCCGGGGTGAGGGGGAAGGGCCGCGCCGTTTCCGAAGGGCGTCGTCCAGCACGAGCAACTACCGTGGCCCGGTTCTTCGCATGACTTCGCGCCTTTGCGTCTTTGCGCCTTTGCGTTGAACACGCCTTCCTCATTTCACAGCGCGCTCACCAGCTTCGCCACGTCCACGTGCTGGGCGATGAGGTCGCGGATGACGGCGATTTTCTCGGCGTCGTCGGGGCGGGTCTTGACGATAATGTCGTGGACCTGGGAGGCGACTTCGTAGCTGTCCGCCTCGGCTAGTAGCACGGGGAAGCCAAGCTGGCGAATCACCTCCAGCGTGGCGGGGCTGGGGCGGAGATTGTCGGTGAGCACGAGGCCGCTGAGGGCGGCGTCCGGGTTCGCCTGCGACGCGGCGGCGGCGGCGAGCACGAGGTCCTCGCGGTCCCCGGGCGCGATGATGAGCGTGCCGCGCTGGAAATGCTTCGCCACGTTGTTCGCGCCCATCGCGCCAACGACGATGTCCTCGACCAGATTCGTCAGCCGCTTGCGTCCGTTGAGAATTTCCGCTGACAACTCGTCGCGAATCGAAGCGAGCGTGGGCTTCACTAGAATCGGCTGGAGCGGGAGGACGCCCAGCAGTTCAAGCCCTTTCCGTTTCAGTCCCTTCCGCGTGAACTCGGCGATGTATTCCAGTTTGTCGGGCAGCACCTTGTTGACGATGACGCCGATGACCTCGACGCCAAACTTCTCGAACAACGCCTGATTCAGCGCGACCTCATCCACCGGCTTGCCGATGCCGCCGCGCGTGACGATGACGACCTTCGCGCCGAGCACCTTCGCCACCTGCGCGTTCGACAGGTCGAACACCGCGCCGACGCCCGCGTGGCCGGAGCCTTCGCAGAGCACGAAGTCCTTCTCCCACGCGACGCGGTCGAAGGACTTCTGGATGCGGCGGACGAGGGCGTCGTAATTTGTCTCGGCAAGATACTTGCGCGTGAAGTCCGGCTCGATGGCGATGGGGCTCATGTCCACGAGCGGGCAGTTCAGCTTGTAAACGCTGTCCATGAGCACCGTGTCCTCGTCAATCTTCTGCTCGGCAATCTCCACGAAGCGCTGGCCCACGGGCTTGATGTAGCCCACGCGCGGGAACTGGCTCAGGAGCGCGGAGAGCAGGCCGAGCGAGGTGGTGGTCTTGCCGTCGTTCTGCCGGGTGGCGGCGATGAAGACGCGGGGGGTGACGAGGTTCATGCGGGAAAGAAACCGGCCAGTCTAATCTAACGCGAGGTGCGACCCCGCGTCGGGATACAGCAGCCGATACTCGATGGCCTGCAAACCCACGATGGCCGCGACGCCGAGAATGTCATGCGCGTTTGCACCGCGCGAAATCTCCGCCGCCGGCATGTCGAGGCCGAGGAGAATTTGGCCGTAGGCATTCGCGCGGGCGACGTGCTGCACAAGCTTGCTGGAAATGTTGCCGGAGTTGAGGTCGGGGAAGACGAGCACGTTCGCATGGCCGGCCACGGCGTTTTCGGGAAGCTTTCGCGAGGCGATGTCCGGCACGAGCGCGGCGTCCACTTGCAGTTCGCCCTCGAAGTCCGCCTCCAACGCGCGCTGCGCGGCGAGTTGTCGGGCCAGCGCGGTCGCAGCTTCCATCTTCTGCGCGGAGGGATGACTAGCGCTGCCCTTGGTGGAGAACGACAGCAGGGCCACCCGCGGACGAACGCCGAGAAGTTGCCGGGCAAGAAAGCCGCTGGACACCGCGATGTCCGCGAGCTGCTCGACCGTCGGCTCCGGGATGACGCCGCAGTCCGCCATGAGCATCGCGCCTTGGTGGCCGAAGCGTGTATCCTCGACCTCGAGCACCATGCAGCTCGACGCCGAGGTGTAGCCGGGCGCGAGGCGGATGATTTGGAAAACAGGCCGCAAGACGCTGCCGGAAGTTTCGCTCGCGCCGGACACAAGGCCGTCCGCCTGGTGCAAGGCCACCATCATCGCGCCGAAGTAGTTTGGCTTCCGCATCGCATCAAGCGCCTCGGCGGGCTGCACGCCCTTCGCGCGACGCAGCCGTTCATACACGGACGCGAAGTGTTGTAGCTCCTCGCTTTCCTCCGGGTTCATGACGCGGATGCCGGCAAGGGAAAGATTCAACCCCTCGGCGGCGCGTTTGATGCGCGTGCGGTCGCCGAGCACGATGGGCGCGCCAAGCTGGAGCGAGCAGAACTGCCGCGCGGCCTGCAACACGCGTGGCTCGGTGCCTTCGGGGAAAACAATCCGCTTCGGGTGCCGTTGCAGCCGTTCGATGACGCTGCCGATGAAACGCATGGCGACTTGGTAGCCGACGAGCCGCCGGACTGCAACCGGCAAACCCGCTCCGTTGATCGCGCCACGCGACCTGCGCGTCCGTCAGTGTGCGGCGACGGCTTCCTTCGCCTCACCCTTGCCCGCGAGCGCCTTCGCGGCGATTTCGCAGCAGCATTCGTGCGGCTCCAACGGGCCGGACTGGGCGAGTTTGGCGAGGTCTTCGGCCTCGTTCTTCAGGATGTAGTGCCGCATGATGAGCACGTAGCTCACCGGCAGGCTGGTGGCGAGGAGGAAGACCAGGAACTCGGAGAACTTAATCATACGGCTTTCTTTTGTTCGTGCGACAACCCGCCGCTCGCAGTTCATGGCGTGAACTGAACGCTGCTCCTATGTAGGCTCGTCCCTGCGCGATGACTTCGCAACTCTTGCCCAACCCTGAGCGCTTCTTGGCGTTGCCGCGTGGTCACTTCGTTTCCGCAGGCTTCACACCCTTGCCCGTGTCGAGGAACTCCAGCCCTTGCTCCAGCCACTTTGCCGGCGGCAGGCTGTGCGCGACGCCGGGCGCTTCGAGGTAGGTCACGTTGGCGAAGCCCTCCTTTTTGAAGCCCAGCTCGAACAGTGTCTTGGTGCCCGCGCGATTGAAATCCTTCTCGCCGGTCATCAGCGCGTAGCGGCAGAGCTTCTTCGCGATGGCCAGCACCTCGTCGTCCGGGATGAAGTTCGCGCCGTAAGTCGTCTTGCCGTCGCCTGCCGGGATGTCCTCGTAAAAGTTCACGCCCATGAACGGCATCGTGCCGCTGAACATGTCCGCGTAAGCGACGCCGACCATGCTCGCCACACGCCCGCCGCCGGAGAAGCCGCTCACATACACACGCCGGCCGTCCACATTGAAACGCTCGCGCATCGCCGTGTTCGCAGCCAGGGCGAGGCGCACGCGGTCGAAGATGTTGCGCGGATTGCCGGACTTGAACGCGCCGACGAAGAGGAGCTTTCGTGCGGCCAGCACCGGCTCCCAGTCCGCCGGGATGGACGGCGAGTCGCTCGGTGAAATCCAAATGAACACGCCCCACTTGTCGGCGTGCTTGTAGCCGGCCGGCACGATGAGCTGGAACTTTTCCTTCGCGAGATCAAGCGCGCCGGGATTCTCGACGGAGTGCAAGCGCCACTTCACCTCGTCCGGCTCGGCCTGCTTGGGCAGCTCGGTGAACGAGACAGTGCTCTTGCCGGCGGTGAACGGCGGGAGATCGGCGGCGTGAACCGCCAACGCCGCGAGCAGGAGAACGGCAAGTGAAGTCTTCATTCGAGTGAGCAGTTGCGTTTCGCCTGCGCCCGCACTTTACGGATCATTCGCCGCCACTCCGCCGCCAGGAAGCGCGGGTGGGCGAGGCTGTCGGCGGCATATTTGCCGGTGGCCTGCGCCAAGTCGAGATCGGCGAAGATGACCGCCTCGTCGCGGTTGTTCGCGAGCGCAAGCACGCGGCTGTCCGGCGCGACGATCTTCGAGTCGCCCGCCGACCACAGACCGTCGCCCTGCGGCCCGACGGAGTTGGCGAACACGTAGAACACAGCGTTCTCGAACGCCCGCACCGCGATTCCGTCGCGCCCGCCGCGCTTGCGTCGCGAGACGGCGAGTGAGTCCAACCCGGCGTTCGGGTGGAAGACGATGCGCGCCCCGGCCATCACCGCGAGTCGCACCAGCTCGGGGTAACGCCGCTCGTGGCAGATGATGGCCGTGCAAAGCACGCCATCGAGTTTGAACGACGCGATTGAGTTGCCCGGCGTGAAGAACTTCTGGTCGCGCCCCGTGAGCTGGCACTTCGCGTAGCAGTGGACCACGCGCCCGTGCCGGTCGAAGACCACGAGGCAGTTCTGCCAGCGCCCGCACCGGAACACCGGCGAGCCGAGGAGCACGTTGAGTTTAAGCTGCGCCGCCAGCGCACCGACTTGTTCCAGTGCGACCCGCACCTCACTCCGAGAAAGCTGGTTGAAGTCGCGGTTGTAGCCAGTCGTGGCGCACTCGGGAAACAGGACGGCATCGGCCTTGCCACGAGCAGCAATTTCAAGCGCGGTCTCCACCTTCGCCAGATTCGCCTTGAGCGAATCTGCGAACTTCATCTGCACGACGGCGACGCGGAGCGTGTGCGGTCCCGATTTCATTTCAACTGTGGCGCGAGGTTTCCGTATTGCCACGGCAGACCAGCCGGGGCCTTCGCCGGCATCGGAATTTGGCCGGGCGTGAACTGCGCGATGAGGTCAAGACAGCCTTTTACGATTTGGGTGCCGGCGGTGATTTCCAAATTGCTGTAAGCCGTGAGGCGCGTCTCGTAACCGCCGCCGTTCGGGCCAAAGGCTTCCTCGGTCGGCACGTAGCCCACGGTGCCGTTGGCCAGCTCGACGGGAAACGTGAGCGGGAACTTGCTGCCCTTTTTTATGTCGAGGCCGAGCTGCACGAAATACTCCGCCGGGTTCGCGGCGAAGACGGCGGGACCGATTTGAACCGCCTGCACCTCGACCTCCGCGACCGGCTCCCTCGCGAGGATGGCGTCGAGCATCACGGTCTCCTTCGCGAACGTCCAGTCGGTCGCGCCAACGATCTTCGGATCTTTCTGCACCAGGGCGAGCGCTTTCTTGAGCCGTTCGGGCGCAGGTTTGCGCCGGGGAATCTTCAGTAACTTCTGCGCCGAGTTTAACGCGAGATCGCCACCCGGCTCGGCGAGCAGCAGTGCGCGCACGGCCTCGGCTCCGACGCGTCCACCAACCTGCATGGCCCAGCGTTCGGGCGCGGGATTGACGTAGGGATTCAGGTTGTCCACCTGCGTCACGTCGCCGCACGCGCCTTGGAGAAAGACGACGGGGAAGTCGCCGCCGAGCGCGCCGCGCAGGGTCTTCTCCAGATAATAAATCCAGTTCGCTGAGATGCCGCCGGGGTTGGTCGTGGCATGACAGGCGAAGTTGACGAGGACGCCGAGGAGCTTGCCCGCCTGGTCGTAAGCGCCGAGCACGCCGACCTGCGGGTCCGTCGGCCCAGCGTAGCCGAGGATGTCGGGATTCACCTTGCCGGCGTGGCTGAAGGTAAGACCGTTCTTCATGCGCTGGCGGCGGTTGAAGGCGACCTTGTCCTCGTGCCCGGAGCCGAAGGCCACACGCGCCTCGACGCGCGAATCGTGCGCGGCGCACACCGCGTCGGCGATTTGGTTCCGCATCAGTCGCAGATACTCCGCGTCCGCGCAGGACGACTGCTCGTAAGCCAGCTTCTTCACGAGGTCGCCCGCGTGGTCGAACTCACCCGGCTGCACCATGCCCGTCGGACCGGAGGAGTGTGAGTGGCTCGCGCCAATCATGACGTTCGCGCCGGGAATGCCGCTGTGCCGCTCGATGTCCGCACGCGCGGCGAGGATGAGATGGCGCGGGTTGAAGAGGCTGTCAGTGCCGACGAGCGCGACTTTCATTTTGCCATCGTCGAAAACCACGGCGCGCACCTTGCACGGATCGTGCATCGTCTTGTGGAAGGCTTTCCCGTAACCACCGGGCTGCTCCATGCCAATCTTAGGTGTGATGTCGCGTTCGGCGAAACCAACCTTCACCGACGACCACGGGCCAGCGGGCGCGACGGCTTTTTGCTGGGCGAGCAGGCGCGCGGGCGCGAGGCCGAGCGCGGCGAGGAGGAAGGCGGATTGACCGGCGAACTGGCGGCGGGAGAGAGTCAGGCGTTTCATGGATTGTGCGCGTAGGCTGTCTGACGAAGCTAGCGGGCCGTTGACTTGAGCAAAATGAATTTCCGCTGTCTGAACTTCTTGCCGGTGTGGCTGGCCTGTCTTTGCGCGCCAGGGTTGTTCGCCCAGCAGCCCGTCACCAACCAGACCCGGCCCAACATTGTCATCATCCTCGCGGACGATTTGGGCCGGGGTGATTTGAGCTGCTACGGGCAGAAGAAGTTTTCCACGCCGAACATTGACCGGCTCGCGGCGGAAGGAATGCGATTCACGCAGTTTTATGCCGGCAGTCCCTCCGGTGCGGCGTCGCGGGGGACGCTCTTCACCGGCAAGCACACCGGCCACGCGCGCATCCGGGCCAACTACGGGCCGGACGGCCATCCGGTCGCGCTGCGCGGCGAAGACGCGACGCTAACCGAAGTGCTGAAGCGCACCGGCTATCACACGGGGGTGATCGGCAAGTGGGGATTGGGTGGTGACGGCTCATCAGGACTGCCGGAGAAAAAAGGCGTGGACCAATGGCTGGGCCTGCTGGAGCTGCGCCACGCGACGAACCAGTTCCCCGCCGTCGTCGCGCGTTACGATCCGATGCAGGCCATTTTCAAGAATCCCGTTTCCTACTACCAGCCGATCTTCGAGAACGAGAACGGCGCGCAGACCCGGCATGCGCAGGATGTGTTCAATGTCGCGGCGTCGAATTACTTCCGGGCCTTCCCGCCGTCGGAGTTCAATAAGTTCCGCCCATTTTTTTTGCACCTCGCCTTCACGCTGCCCAACGCGGGCGAGGAGCCGGGCACGAACGGACCAACGAAGTATCTCGGCAGCATGGCGCGGTTCACGGCGGAGAAATGGCCGGAAGCAGAACGGCGCAAGGCCGCAGCCATCGCGCACCTCGACGCGTCGGTCGGGCAACTCCTCAAGCAACTCGACGACAAGAAACTCGCCGAGCACACGGTCATCCTCTTCACGAGTGACAACGCGGCGCAGAAAGACGGGCTGTGCGATCCCGCATTCTTCAACAGCAACGGCCCGTTCCGCGGCGCGAAGGGGGACTTGACCGAGGGCGGCTTGCGCGTGCCGTTGCTGGTGCGCTGGCCGAAGCACATCAAGCCCGGCAGCGTGGGCGAACTGCCATGTGCGATGTGGGACGTGTTCGCAACGGCGGCGGAACTGGCCGGAGTGAGGGATGCGCCTGCAACCGATGGCGTCTCGTTCGCGCCGACTCTGCTGGGCCGACCACAAAAGCAGGCGCAGGAATTTCTCTACTGGGAATCGCACGAGCGCGGTTTTGCCCAGGCCATCCGCGCAGGCGACTGGAAAGGCATCCGCACCAAGCCGGGCGGGTCGCTGGAGTTGTTTCACGTCGCCCGCGACCCCGGCGAGACGCGCGAGCTCGCAGCCGATTATCCCGCCGTGGTGAAGCATCTCGAAACTCTGCTCAAGTCCGCGCGCACGGAGAGCAACGTGTGGCCGCTGGAGAAAAAGTAGTGGGGCGAGCTTCCAGCCGAGGTCAACACGTTCACCCCAACACCTGCTTGCGTTTCGCCACCCACTCAATGCCGAGCGTCTGGAGCGTCTTGGCCTTCAGCCATTTTTCGGCGAGCGGAAAGATGACGCGCTCCTCACGATCGAAGTGCTGACGCGAAACCACCACGGCGGTGACGAGCAGCCTCTTCGCCTGCTTCACGTCGCGGCAGGTGAGCACTTGCTGCAGCACGGCGTCAATGTGCTCGTGCTCGGCATGGATGGCCTCGTTCTGACCGAGCTGGTCGAGATGCTGCTCCAGCGGTTCCATCACCAGCTTGTCTTCAATCTGACCATGCGCCTCCAGCATCGCGTCGAGCAGGCCGGCCAGCGCGCGGGTCTCGGCGAGCGTGCGCAGCTTGGGCGTGGCGCGCTGCACGTAGTCGAACAGGTTGTGGAAGACGACGTGCTCGGCGAGCAGGGCATCAGTGATTTTCATTGGCGGTGAGACTAAGCGCGGCCAACCGCTCTTCAAACGCCCGCTACTGGTAAGCCTCCATCCCCGCGCACGAGCAAACGAGATTGCGGTCGCCGAAGACGTTGTCCACGCGTGCGACAGGCGGCCAGAACTTGTAATCCACGAGGCTCTTCACGGGGAAGGCCGCTAGCTCGCGCGAGTAGGGCCGCGTCCAGTCGCCGGCAATCTGGTCGGCAGTGTGCGGCGCACCTTTGAGCGGGTTGTTCGCCTTGTCGGCCTCGCCGGTTTCCACCGCGACCATCTCGGCGTGGATCGCGATCATCGCGTCGCAAAAGCGGTCCAGCTCGCACTTCGGCTCGCTCTCGGTCGGCTCGACCATCAGCGTGCCGGCCACCGGCCAGCTCAACGTCGGCGCGTGAAAACTGAAATCCATCAGCCGCTTCGCCACGTCCTCGGCGGTCGTGGCTTTGAAGCCGCGCAGGTCGAGGATGCACTCGTGCGCGACGAGGCCGCTGGTGCCCTTGTAGAGCGTGGGGAAATGCTTCTCCAGCCGCTTGCTGATGTAGTTCGCGTTGAGAATCGCATACTTCGTCGCCTCGGTGACACCGCTGCCGCCCATGCAGGCGATGTAAACCCACGAGATGGGAAGGATGCTCGCGCTGCCCCACGGCGCGGCGCTCACAGGACCGATGGGGTCTTCGCCGCCGAGGGAGACAACGGGATGGTCCGGCAGGAAGTCCACGAGATGTTCCGCGACGCCAATCGGTCCCATGCCGGGACCGCCGCCGCCGTGCGGAATGCAGAAAGTTTTGTGCAGGTTCAGGTGGCACACGTCCGCACCGATGAAGCCGGGACTGGTGAGGCCGACCTGCGCGTTCATGTTCGCGCCGTCCATATAGACCTGCCCGCCGGCGTCGTGGACGATGCGGCAGATCTCCCGGATGGTGCCCTCGAAGACGCCGTGCGTGCTCGGATACGTGACCATGAGGCACGCGAGGTCGGTCTTGTGCTCGTCGGCCTTCGTGCGCAGGTCGGCGAGATCAATGTTCCCCTCCTTGTCGCACGCGACGGCGATGACCTTCATCCCGGCCATCACCGCGCTCGCCGGGTTCGTGCCGTGCGCACTCGTCGGGATGAGGCAGATGTCACGGTGCGATTCACCGCGGCTGGTGTGATACTTGTGGATGACGAGCAGGCCGGTGTATTCGCCCGCCGAACCGGAGTTGGGCTGGAGGGAAATGGCCGGAAAGCCGGTGATCTGCGCGAGCCACTCCTCGAGCTGCTTGAACAGGTCTTGATAGCCGAGGGTCTGCTTGAGCGGCGCGAACGGGTGGATTTTGCCGAACTCCGGCCAAGTGACGGGCAGCATCTCGCTCGTGGCGTTGAGCTTCATCGTGCACGAGCCGAGCGGAATCATCGCCTGACAGAGCGAGAGGTCGCGCGCTTCGAGCTTGCGCAGGTAGCGCAGCATCTCGGTCTCGGAGTGGTGCTGGTTGAAGACCGGCGCGGTGAGGAATTTCGTTGTGCGCGCATGCAACCCGTAGTCGCAGGCTTCAGCCTGCGGGTAAAATTCCTCCAACTTGAACGGCGTCTCAAAGCCCGCGTTGAAGATGCGGACGAGCAATTCCACATCGGCCAAATCGGTTGTCTCGTCGAGTGCGACACTCAGCGTGTCCTTGCTCAACACGCGCAAGTTCACGCCATGCTTCTCCGCAATGGTGACGATTTCCTTGCTCGTGTAGCCCTTGAGCCGGATGGCCAGCGTGTCGAAGCACGTCGCGTTCAGCATGGAATGCCCGAGCTTCGCCACGCCCGCCGCGAGCACGCGCGCGTGCCGATGAATGCGCGTCGCGATGGCCGCGAGGCCCGCCGGCCCGTGATACACCGCATACATCGCAGCGATGTTCGCCAGCAGCGCCTGCGCGGTGCAGATGTTCGACGTGGCCTTCTCGCGACGGATGTGCTGCTCGCGCGTGCCGAGCGAGAGGCGGAGTCCGGCCTTGCCTCGCGCGTCCTTCGAGACACCGACGAGCCGGCCCGGCATGTTGCGCTTGAACGCGTCGCGCGTGGCGAAGAACGCCGCGTGCGGCCCGCCGTAGCCCAGCGGCACGCCGAAGCGTTGCGCACTACCGACACACACATCCGCGCCGAACTCGCCCGGCGCACGCAGCACCGTGAGCGCAAGAATATCCGCCGCCACAACCAGCAGTGCACCCGCGCCGTGGGCCTTCGCCGCGAAGTCCGCGTAATCCAGGACCGCACCGCTCGTCGCCGGGTATTGCACCAGCGCGCCGAAGACCGTGGCGTCGAACGCAAACGTCTCGTGGTTGCCCACGATGACCTCCAGCCCCAGCGGCGTGGCGCGGGTCTTCACCAGCTCAATCGTCTGCGGGTGGCACGCCTCGGACACGAAGAACTTCGTGCGCTCATCTCCGGCACCCATCGCGCGATGACACAGCGTCATCGCTTCAGCCGCAGCGGTGGACTCGTCGAGCATCGAGGCGTTCGCGATGTCCAGCCCCGTGAGGTCGCAGATCATCGTCTGGAAGTTGAGCAACGATTCGAGGCGGCCCTGCGAAATCTCCGCCTGATAGGGCGTGTATTGGGTATACCAGCCGGGGTTTTCCAAAATGTTCCGCTGGATGACCGGCGGCGTGATGCAGTCGTGATAGCCCATGCCGATGCAGCTCTTGAACACCTGGTTCCTGCTCGCGATGCCCTTGAGCTGGCGCAGCGCGTCGAACTCGGACAACGGCGCGGGCAGGTCCAGCGGCTGCGGCAGGCGGATGTCGGCGGGCACCAGAGCGTCCATCAGCGCGTCGAGCGAGTCGTGGCCGAGCAGCTTGAGCATCTCGGCGGCCTCCTCCGGTTGGGGGCCGATGTGTCGGCGGACAAAGGTGTCAGGATGGGCGAAGGCGGCGGGCGTGGCGGTCATTGAGTGATCTCGGAGCGTGATTGCGAATTGGTTTCCGTGCGCAGCACCCGGCGAAGGTAGGAACGAGCCGGAGCAATGCAAGATGGATTTGCCTCGAAACGCCATGACGAGGGCGAACCCACTTGCCGTTCGCCAGCAAGTGGAACCCATCCCGCCACCGGACTGGACAATCCGCGCCCGCCGGCGATAGGTTGCACCCACAACCCGGGAAGCACGGCAGCTTGGCCGCGCCGATACCCATCACCAAACACGCACATGATTCACAGCGCCATCGGACTCGTTCACACCCTCGCCGCCGTGCTGTCGCTGCTGGTGGGGCTTTCAATCTTTCTGCGCCCGAAGGCGGGGCGGCTCCACCGGACGCTCGGCTATGTGTATTCGGCGGCCATGCTCACGATGATCGTGACCGCCTTCTCGATGTATCAACTGACCGGCTCCGTGAATCTGCTGCACATCTTCGCGCTCATCAGCAGCATTCAGTTGAGTCGGGGTCTCTATCACGCCATCGCGCGAAAGCCAAAGGGCGGGTGGCTGGTAATCCACTACGATTGGATGTCCGGCTCGTATATCGGACTCTGCGCGGCCTTCGTCGCGGAGACCTCCACGCGCGTCGTCATGCCCTACCTGCGGGAGCACCACGGCGTTGAGTCCTTCGGTTGGTTCTGGGTGATTGTTGGCGTCGCAACTTTCGTCGTCGTCGCAGTCGGCCAATCCCTGATGCGACGCAACCGCACGATCGTGCAAGGCTACGCCCGCTGACGATGCGTGCGGCAGGTGCGCCAAAGCACTGCCCACTTCGCCACGCGACCTTCGTCGCAGGCTCGCTCCTGCTGTGCCTTCTCCCTTCGCGGAGCGAGGGGAGAAGGTGGCCGCAGGCCGGATGAGGGGTGCGGCCACCCACGCCGACGGTCAAAACCCCTCACCCCGGCCCTCTCCCCTCCTCCGAGGAAGGGAGAGGGAGAGGATGGCCGCACGCCAAATGAAGGGTGTGGTTGCTTCCTTGCCGGAACAATTCACTCACGCCGCGATCTGCTTCCTCGGCGCGAAGTCCGCGCAGCGCTTTGCGCCGGGGAACATCTTGTGCGGGTTACAACGCTGCGCGGGATCGAAGACGCGGCGCAACATTTTCATCGCGTCGAGATCATCCGGCGTGAACTGCCGCGCCATCATGTCCGCCTTCTCCACGCCGATGCCGTGCTCGCCCGTCACGCTGCCACCCAAGGCAACGCACTTCTCCAAAATCTCCTCGCCCGCCAGCACGGCGCGCTTCACCTGCGCCGGGTCGCGCTCATCGTAGAGGATGAGTGGGTGGATGTTGCCGTCGCCGGCATGGAAGACGTTCGGGATGCGCAGGCCGTGTCGCTCGCTGGTGGCGCGGATGAAGCGCATGATCTCCGGCAGCTTCGAGCGTGGCACCACGCCGTCCTGCGTGAGGAAGTTCGGGCTGAGGCGGCCAATCGCACCGAACGCGCGTTTGCGGCACTTCCAAATCTCGGCGCGCTCGGCGTCGTCCTTGGCCACGCGCACTTCGCGGGCGTGGTTCTTTCGGCACAGCTCGACCACTTGCGCGGATTGTTCCTCCAAGCCTGCGGCGAGTCCATCGAGTTCCACAATCAGCACCGCACCCGCGTCGGTCGGAAAGCCGAAGTGATACGCGGCCTCGACGGCTTGCGTGATCATCTGGTCCATCATCTCCAGCGCGCCCGGCACGATGCCCGCCTCGATGATGTCGCTGACGGTCTGGCTCGCGTCATCCACGGACTCGAAGATGCCGAGCAGCGTCTTGAAGGCCTGCGGCGCGCGCACCAGCCGCACGAGCACGCGCGTGGCGATGCCAAACATCCCTTCGCTGCCGATGAACGCGCCGCGCAGGTCGTAGCCCGGCACGTCCTCGCCGCCCTCGGGCGTCGTGCCGAGCCAGACAACTTCGCCGTCGGGCAAAACCACTTCGCAGCCAAGGACGTGGTTGGTGGTGACACCATACTTGAGCGTGTGCGGTCCACCGGAGTTCGTGCCGACGTTGCCGCCGATGGTGCAGGCGGGCTGCGAGGAAGGGTCCGGCGCGTAGAAGAGGCCGCGAGATTTCACGGCGGCGGTGACGTGAGCATTCACCACGCCCGCTTCGACGAGCGCGCGGCGGTTGCGAAAGTCGAGGTCGAGAATCCTGCTCATCCGCGTGAGCGCGATCATCACGCCGCCGGTGCTCGCGAGCACAGTTCCACTCAAGCTCGTGCCCGCGCCGCGTGGGATGACCGGCAACTCGTGCCGCGCGCAGAGTTTTACAACGGCGGCGACTTCGTCGGTCGTGCGCGGCAGCACGACGACGCCAGGGAGATGCTTCTCCAGCGTGTAAGCATCGCACTCGTAAACGAGCAGCTCGTGCCCGTGCGACAGGACATTCTCCGTGCCGACAATCGTGTGCAGCTCCGCGATGACGGAGTCAGGAACGGTGACAGGCGCGGCGTGTTGCACGGGCGGAGTGTAGCGAAGTGCGGCGGCGATGCAAAGTAGGACAGTGCGTCGAGCCATGAGCAGCGCCTTCTCCCTTCGCGCAACGAGGGGAGAAGGTGGCCGCAGGCCGGATGAGGGGTGCGGCCACTTGCGCCGA
>CAYZJP010000013.1:57635-61487 GCA_964478755.1 uncultured Klebsiella sp. | reverse complement strand
GAGGGCCTGCTGGAGCGCATCCCCAACCAGACGCTGGATGAGCAGGCGCGCGTCGCCAAGATGCCGGACGGGGCGTGGGGTTTCATCCTCACCATGCGCACGCTGGCGCAGCAGCACTTGGAGAAGCTGCCCCGCGAATACACTGACAGCATCATCGCCACGGACATTGACACCCGCAACGCCCTCGCCGAGCGGCTCCTGCGCCATGTGGCCATCCAGGACCGCCTGGTCCTGGGCCTGATGCTCTCCGAGAGCGATTGCTGGGCCTCGGGCCGCTACATCCGCGAGCACCTGACCGACGCCGGGCTGGGCGCGTCCATCGAGGCGCAACTGGATGACGGGATGCGCCGGTTCTTCTCGCGCCCGCCCTCCACCCCAGCCACGCCGCCGGCCACGCCGCCGGCCCCGAATCCGTGAGTTTTATGAGGAGGGCAGCCCCCTCACCCCGCCCTACCCCTGAACCTGTGCCGGCGACTTGCAGTCGCCGTGTGGCAGGTGGATCACTCGCCGCTGCCTCGAACTGCTGCTCCCCCCGGACGGCGACTGCAAGTCGCCGACACGGGTTCAGGGCACCCCTCACCCCGCCCTCTCCCTTAGGGGGCGAGGGAGAAGATGATGGAGTGACTCCGGTTGAGGCTGGAACCCTCCGATTTGGTGTAACTGACCTGAAATTAGGATATTGCGACTGAAATGAATCATCCCTCACCATGATTCGATTCATCCCCCAGCATGAATCGGGTCATCCCCCAGCATGAATCGGGTCATCCCCCAGCATGAATCGGGTCATCCCCAGCCATGATCCGCTTCATCCTTGGGATGATCGGGGTCATGGCTTCCCCTGACCCGGTCCATGCCCGGCCATGACCGGATTCAGCGCCCGGCTGGTTCGGATCAGGTGTCAGGATGACCGGATTCATCCCAGCGCATGATGCGGGTCATCACGGCGCTGATCCGGTTCATGTCCGAGCCTGACCGGAATCAGCGGCTGGCTGGGCCGGAGCCGGAAGGGATTCATTCTTCCCCAAGCGCGTCTTCAACGAAGGCCGTCATTCCGGCGCTTAGAACGCGTAGTTCAGGCCGGTGTTCACGGTCAGGATGCCGTCGAGCTTGAGGTTGGCGGTCCTGCCCTGCACGGAGGAGCGGGAGTTGCCGGCATATTGATAGGCCAGGCCGATCTCCCAGCTCCAGGCCTCGTTCAAGGCGACGTAAAGGTTCGCCCGCGCGATGCCGCTGAAGAGCCAGTCGTCGGCCGAGACCCGTCCCGAGCGCGCGGCGGTCACGATGCCCGGCACCACCACGGTCTCGCTCCAGGTGTAGGCGGTGTTCGCATAGACAACGCCCAGCCCGCCGCCCAGCGTGAGCGACACCTTGTCGTGCAGCGGGAACTCGATGAAGGGGCCGATGTTGAAGCCGTAGAGCGAGCCGTCGAGCTTGTTCAGGACGCTGCCCGTGGCGGCAACGGGGGCGACGGCGCGTTCCGCCGGCGCGTCGGGGATAAGCGGCCCGGCGGTGCCGAAGCTGCCGGCATACGGCGCGAGCGGCGGCAGCACCGCGCCGGGCAGATATTTGTCCGTGGTGAGGCCGACGAGTCCGGCGAGCGAGCCGGAGTCGCGCTGGCCAAGCCGCATGAAGCCGGCGGAGCAGAGGATGCCGATGTTGGCGCGGCGCTTCTCGCTGATGTGCCAGCGGCCGAGCACCTCCTCGTAGGCCAGCTCGAAGCCGGGAACCATCTGGTCGCGGCTGCCGCGCGTCTGGCCGTCCGCAAGCGAGCTGACGGAGTGGAACGCGAGCGAACTCGCCCCCGTGTTCGGCGCGGCGAGCGTGCCGTCGGCGGGGTTGAACTGGCCGGCGGTGTTGTAGCCCCAGTTCCAGGTCGAGGCCCCGGCGTTGCCGCTGATGTCCACCTTCACAAAGCCGTCGTCGTAGGTGCGGTTCTCCGGGCCCACGCGCGGGAAGGAGCCGGAGTTGTTCGGCGTGGCGCTGGTGAAGTCGGTCCTGATGCCGAAGTTGAACGTGGCCTTGAGCGAAAACCGATTGCGCCGTTTCAGCATCGCATCATCGGTGGCCTCCGCAGGAAAACGATCCTGCCCGAAGGCCGTTCCGCCGACGCACGCCAAGCCCAGCGCCCCGAACCAGAGTGTGTGTTTCATGTCGCTGGAAGATCAGGGCACTTGCAGGAGCCGGTAGAAGCGCGTGCCCGCCCCCGTGGGCAGGCTCGAAGTGCGCGGCGGCCCGGTGTCCACCCACTGGAGCCGTCCGCCCGTGCCCGCGATGCCGGGGAACGAAGTGTCAAACGGCCCGCCCGCACTGGCGCTGTATTGGATGTAGTAGGTCTTCCCGGCGCTGCTCATGAAATCAATCTTGAACCGGCCCAGGTGAAACTCTGTGCGGTCGGGCGTCAGCACCGTGCCGGCGGGCGCGACTGGATAACCGCCGGTCACGACCTCCACCACGAGGCGGGGCTTGGGCGAGGTCACGCGGTCGGAGACGTAATACTCGACGTCCAGCGGGAACGTGCCCGCCGGCGCGAGCGTGGCCGGCAGCAGGATGTAGGGCACGCCGTTGTTCGTGCCCGTGGCGTTGAGGAGGAAGATCGCGTTGCCGAGCGAGTCCTTGCCCAAGTCGAAGAATGAAACGCGGATGAACGTCACCGCGCTGACGCTGCCCGCCGGGTTCAGGATGGGCAGCGCCTCCTCGGTCGCACCGGTCTGCGAGCGCAGGGTGTAGCCAGCAAGCGACTTGAAGACGACCGCGCCGCTCAGGAAGTAGCACGGCAGCGGCGTGCTGGCGGCGTTGAGCACCTGATTCGTCACCGGCTCGCCCTGCAACATGATGCTGGCGATGCTCTGCGTGACGCCCGCCGCGACGGTGAAGTTGAGGAACAGGACCGCGTTGCTGCCGGCCGTGAAACTCTGCGCGCCCGGCAGCGTGAGGTCGAAACCGATGCGGCCCTGCGTCGTCGAGTTGGTCGCCGCGAGTGTCGCGATGGTGAAAGGACTCGTGACGCTGACGAACGTGAGCTTGTTGGTGTCGTAGGAAATGCTCCCGCGCGCCCGATTCTCGCCGCCCTCGGCGAGCAACGCGACCGGGACGGAAATCGCCGTGCCCGCCGTGAGATTCGTCGTCTGCGTCGTGACGACCTGCAACGCGCGCAACGACAAGGTGAGCGTCACGGTCACGCTGGTCACGGAGCCGTCGGAGTTGGTCACTTTCACGCAATAATTCGCCACGTCGCTCGACGAGATGTTCGTCAGCGATAGCGTGGCGCTGGTCGCGCCGGCGATGTCCGCGCCGTTTTTGCACCACTGGTAGAGCAGCGTGGGCCGGCCGATCGCGGCGACGGTGAACGCGACCGTGTCCCCTGCGAGCGCGGAAATTGACACCGGCTGGACGATGATGACCGGCGGGTCAAGCACGGTGAGCGTGGCGTTCGAGCTGGTGACGGTGCCGTAGGGGCTGGTGATGACGACGGAATAAAGGCCGGCCTGATTGGTCTGGACGTTCGTCAGTGTGACCGTTGCGTTCGTCGCGTTGCCGATGTTCGTCCCGCCGAAGCGCCACTGATACGTGAACGGGCCGTCACCACCGGCCGTGACGGAGAACGAGGCGTTGGTTCCCTTCAGCACAGTCAGCGACTGCGGCTGCGTGGCGACGAACGGCGCGGTCTTCACGGTGAGCGTCGCGTCTGCGCTGGTCACGGTGCCGTAGGGATTCGCCACGATGACGGAATAAAGCCCCACCGAGCTGGCCTGCACATTCGTGATCGTCAACGTCGTATTGGTCGCACCGGCAATGGTGGCCCCGTTGAACCGCCACTGATACAGCAGCGTCGGGTCGCCCGTCGCGGCGACG
>CAYZJP010000013.1:0-57625 GCA_964478755.1 uncultured Klebsiella sp. | reverse complement strand
TTGCAACTTTGCACGAATAAATGCCCAACGGCGCTGGCGGGAACGTCCTTAGCGGTAACGGTGGGATGGGTCGCCCCGGCAATGGCGGCCCCGTTTTTCCGCCACTGGTACAGCAGCGTGGGGCGGCCGATCGCGGCGACGGTGAAGGTGGCGTTGCTGCCCATGACGGCGGCCAGTGTCTGCGGCTGCGTGATGATCGTGGGCGGCACGTTCACGGTCAGCGTCGCGTTCGAACTGGTGACGGAGCCGTAGGCGCTGGTGATGACGACGGAGTAAAGACCGGCCTGGTTCGTCTGCGCGCTCGCCAGACCGAAGCTCGCGGTGGTCGCACCGACGATGTTCGTCCCACCAAAGCGCCACTGATACGTGAACGGTCCATCGCCGCCCGCCGTGACGGAGAACGCCGCTGCGCTGCCCACCAGCACAGTGAGCGACTGCGGCTGCGTGGCGACAAACGGCGCGGTCTTCACGTCGAGCGTGGCGTTCGCGCTCGTGACCACGCCGTAGGGATTGCTCACGACCACGGAGTAGAGGCCGAGCTGATTCGTCTGCACGGCGGTCAACGTCAGCGCCGCGTTCGTCGCACCGGCGACGTTGGCGCCATTGAGCCGCCATTGATAAGTCAGCGTCGGGTCGCCGCCCGCGACGACAGTAATGGTCGCGTTGCTGCCGGCCACGACAGTCTGATTCGTCGGCGTGGGCTGCGTGATGATGAAGGGCGGGACGCGGACGGTGAGCAGCGCGTTGGAACTGGTGGTGGAGCCAAAGGCGTTGCTCACGAAGACGGAATAATTGCCGGCCTGGTTGGTCTGCACGGCGGTCAGCACGAGCGGGTTGTTCGTCGCGCCGGCTATGTTCGTTCCGCCGAACCGCCACTGATACGTGAGCGGTGTGTCGCCGGTCACGACGACGGAGAACGTCGCGTTGCTTCCCCGAATCACCGTCTGTGGCTGTGGCTGGTTCACGTCGGCGATGGTCGGCGGTGACTGAATCGTGATGACCGCCACCGCGCTGGTTGCGGTGCCGTAAGGGTTGCTCACGACGACGGTGTAATTGCCCTGCAGGCTTTTCTGCACGTTGAAGAGCGACAGGTTCGGGGAAGTCGCGCCGGGGATGGTCGTGCCGTTAAGGAACCACTGATAGGTGAGCGTCGGCGAGCCGGTGGCGGTGACGGAGAGATTAAGCGTCGCGCCCTGCGTCAGCGTTTGCGACACCGGCTGCACCGTGATCGTGGGCGGCAGCAGCACGGTGAGCGTGGCGTTGGAACTCGTCGTGTTGCCGAAGGGGTTGCTGATGACCACCGAGTAAAGGCCGGCCTGCGACGCAAGGACGTTTGTCAGCGTGACACTCGTGTTCGTCGCACCACCGATGTTCGCGCCACCGAAGCGCCACTGATACGTGAGCGGCGCGCTGCCGACGGCGTTCACGCTGAACGTCGCGTTCTGCCCTTGCACGACGGTCTGCGACTGCGGCTGGCCGTCCGCAGCACCGCCACCGTTCGGGCCGGCGACGACGGCCGGCGGTGCGGCGACCGTGAGCGTCGCGCTGTTCGTCACCGCGCCGAACCGGTTCGAGACGATGATGGTGTATCGCCCCGCGTTGGTGATCTGGATGTTGGTCAGGTTGATGACCGCGTTGGTCTGTTTCGCCAACGCGGCCCCGCCAAAGACCCACTGGTAGAACAGCGGCGTGGTGCCGCCGGCCGTGACCGTGAAGTTCGAGTTTGCGCCGACGATGTTGGTCTGCGAGGCGGGCGGCGTGACGAAGAACGGGAACGTGCCGAGCGTGAGGCTCGCATTCGAGCTGGTGGCCGTGCCGGCGGTGTTCGCCACCACGGCGGAGTAGAGGCCGACGTTCGCGTTCTGCGCGTTGGTGATGGTCACGGAAGTGTTCGTCGCACCGGTGATGTTGACGCCGTTAAAGCGCCACTGATAGCTCAACGGCGCGGTGCCACTGGCCGTGACAGAGAAGCTCGCGTTCGAGCCGGTCGGAATGAACACGTCTGCCGGATGCGTGATGACCAGCGGCGGTGTCGGGTCGGCGGTCTGGACGCGGGTGATGAAGTTGAAGGGGATGTTGTTGAACTGCCGAAACTCGCCGGCGATGACGAGCCTTCCCTCGGAGTCCAAGGCGCTCGCATTCACATTCGCGTTGCCCGGATTGTCGAGGTAGCCGGCCCCGGTGCCGGGATTGAAGAGCGTGTCATGCGCGCCGTTCAGATCGAGCCGTGCGACGCTGCGGCGCGAGATGTTGTTGATCTCGAAGAACACACCGACGATCAGAAGTTTGCCACTGGGCAGGAGCTGGGCGTCGCGAATGTCCGAGTTGACGGTCAAGTTCTGCGCATAAGCCGGATCAACCGAGCCGTCAGCAAAGAGCCGGACGATTTTCGAGCGGGTCACGCCGTTGAAACTGGTCAGTCCGCCATAAACAATGATCTTGCCGTCTGGCAGCGTGACCGACCCATTCACCAAGCCGATCGCTCCTGTGCCGGGATTGAAAGAGGTGTCCACCGAACCGTCCGTGAGCAACCGCACGATCCCCGAGCGGAGCGCGCCGTTGTAGGAAGTGAAATTGCCGCACACCATGATCTTGCCGTCGATCTGCGCCTGGATCGAGACCACGGGCCCGTTCGGACCCAGCCCGGGGAAAAAGGTCGGGTCCAGCGTCCCGTCCGCATTCACGCGCGCGACACGCACGCGCCCCACGCCGTTGAAGTTCACAAAGCGGCCGCCGATCAAAATCTTGCCGTCGGCCTGCCGTGCGAGGGCGTCCACGCCGTTGTCCGGTCCGGTGCCAAGGTTCGTGCTGAACGTGGTGTCAACGGACCCGTTGTCATTCAAGCGGGCGAGCTTGCGGGAGGATGTGTTGCCCACCTCGACAAAGTCGCCGCCGATGATGCATTTGAAATCGGGCTGCAACTCGATCGCGTTGACGGCGGAATCCACGCCGGGCGTGACAAACGTCGTGTCAAAGGCACCGGTCACCGACAGCCGCGCGATGCGCTTGGACACATTGCCGTTGTAACCGTCGAACACGCCGCCGATGTAAATCTTGTTGTCGTTGGTGCGGACCTTCGCGGCGTTGACGTTGGCATTCGGGCCGGTGCCGATGTTGAAACTCAGGTCCACGTCACCAGGGTCGGCCAGCACACGCACACCCAGGCCCGCAAGCAGGAGAACCAAGGCGGCGACGGTTCTTATTCTGAAGCCGAGGCAAGCCCGGCACGATGCGGTTGAAAAATCTGTCACGGGGGGAACGGGTCGCACGGGTTTGTAGTCGAAAAACACTTCATGGCCACGTTCGAGTGACGGATAGGAAAGACCCCCAGTTGCCATTGGTAGAAACCCTTAGGCAGCGAAGCAACAAATCCACACAGTAGATGCTCAATTTGAATGAGGTTTGGTAGCAGCCAACCCGACCAATGACGAGCCTTATTTACCCGAAAGCGTCTCAAGGTGCCTTCGGCCAGTCGCCTTTCGACGGGCCGGTGCGTAAGAACGCCCGTTTCGGTTGAGGTGGTCGGAGCCGCTGCCGTGACAGGTGCGGCCCTCCGGTTTGGAATCCTAATTTCCGCACCACCCGCCAGCCATCGAGATCTACTGCCGGTTAAATAGTCCTTGGAGCCAGGACGTCGGGCGCTTCGCTTGAGTGGCGGGCGCGGCCGGTTTAGGCGCGGGCGTGCTGCAGCTCTTGGCCAGTTCCACCTCAGAGAGGATGCGGGCGGCCAGCCGAGGCTCGGGGAAGCCCTTCAGCAGATAGTCCGCCGCACCGAGCCGGCGGGCTTCGTCCTCATGATAGCGGCTGGGGAAGGCGGTGAAGAAGATGACCGGGATCATCTTCAAGACGGGATCGCTTTTCAGACGGCGACAGATTTCGATGCCGTCCATCTTGGGCAACAACTGGTCCAGCAGGATTAAATCGAACTTGTCCTCGTGGGCCAGGGCGAGACATCGCTCGCCGTTGGGGACAGTCGTGACGTTGATTTTGGCCTGCTCGAGTTCGAGCAGCACGACCGCAGCCAAAGCCGGCTGATCTTCCACGTAAAGGACTTTGGCAAGCGAAGAAGCCATGTGTTTGTGTAGCACAAAAAGGGGTGTTTGCTCAAGTCGTTTTTAAGTGTCGGTGATGGACCAGACTCACTGAGAGGCGGCCTGCAGATTGCCGTTATCGGGTCGCCTCGATGAACTTTTCCAAGTCCGCATAGTTGCGTTTCCAAGTCGTGAACATCACGCCATTCACGCCGGGCAAGCCCTTCCCCGCCGCCAGCCACTCGCGGATTTGCCCCGGCTTCGCATCGTAGTAGCCGGCGATTACTTGCTTGTGCCCGCGGTCGGCGAAGAACTTCAGGCTCGCTGCGCGCTGGCCGAAATACCACGGCACGATGCCCACGTCCTTGTCGAGTCCTTCCCACGAGCCAGCGAGGTCGCCGCGCACGAGGTAATAATCACCCGTGCTCTTGGCGTTGTGGTTTGGATCAAACATATCGCTCCACACGAAGATGCGCCCGCCCGGATTCACTTCGCGAAGAATCTTCACGCACGTGCGCGCGTTGTCGGCAAGAATTTGTCCGGCTGTGAGATTTCGCTGCTGACACGCCGCGCACCAGTTCAGGCAACGGATCTCGTCGTGACTCATCATGTAGCTCTTTGCGCCCCACTCAGCGTGGACGCGCTTCGCCTCATCGCGCAGCAGTTCAATGGTCTTCAGCTCGGACGGGCACACCATCACCTGCCCTTCGTTGACGGTGACAACATGATGAAACGACACGCGCAGCCGCGTCCCATCCGGCAACTTGGTCTTGATGACCGGCGGCTCGTGCCAGACCTCGAACGCCCCATTCCACGGCACCGTGCCGGACTTCGGGTCCACCACGCGCTCGAAATCGCGGCCCTCCACCAGCTCCGTGCCGTCCTCGCGCTTCACGCTGAACGGCGCGCCCGGACGGCGAACCAGATTCACCAGTGCCGTCTCCTCCAGCGTCGCGTCCTTCCACCAGAGCGACCCCGTCGTGCCGCCCCAGCAGCCGAGGTAAAGCGTCGCCTCCGTCTGGTCTAGTGAGTTGAAGACGACGTGATGCGTCGTCCAGTCCTGCGTCGGCTTCACGCCCAGGTCCGCGTGGTTGAGCGAACGCTTTGCGCCGAGCAGCTTCACCTCCGGCTTGCCGTGAAAATCCTGCGTCTTTACCCGCGCGCTGACATGATACTGCCGGAACGGCGTGAGCTTGAGCTTCTGCGAGATGCGGGCATTCGCTCCCTTGGGATCCGTCACGCGCAGCGCGCCGTTGTCAGCGACGAGGTTCTCATCCTTCCACGACCAGAGTTTCAGATTGGCGAAATCCCCGCCGCGCAACTCAGCGGGTGAATCCGACTTCACCCGCGCCACGCCGCCTTGCACGACGAACAGCGCGTCCTTCACCGGCAACGCCTCCGCGAGATTCGGATCGTGCCAGAGCATCGCCTCCGAGTAGCCGATGTGGAACAGCGCGGGGATGACCTCCAGCTTTGTCTCCGCCGCGAGGCGTTTCACGCGCGAGACGTTCTGGTGATAGCGCGGGATGACATCGGCGAGCTTGGCCAGCTTCGAGTCCGCGAGCAGCACGCCCGTGTAACCCGCCTTCGCCGCGCGCCGAAAGAGCGCCTCCGCATCGTCCACGTTCTTGTCCACCTGCAAATTCGTCTGGAGATAAACCCAGCGGTCGGTCAGCTCGGCGGCGAAACCTTGGCCCGCAAGCATGAACGCGCACAAAGTCAGGCGTGCGACGGAGTCAGTAGTCATGGGCACAGGGTAACGATGCCGCGGAGCGAAGCAATCACCGGCGATGGTTCGACATGGATCGCTGGGCGATTGACCGAGTTCCGAGAATCACCTACAAGGCCGCCCGCTATCATGGCTCGTCAACACCGCAACCTTCGCTCTACTGCCCGGCCCAAATCGCTGGCCGGCGATTGCGCCTTTGCCAAGGAGGCCGCATGAGCACGCCCAGTTCTGCGTCTGAGCGCATCGCCACTTCCGGCGGAGTCGTCTATGCCGTGACCGGCACGACGCTGGCGCAAATTCCCACGTGGCGTGAGTGCTTCGCGCACCAGCGGAAGGACCACCGCTTTTACGAACTGACCGAGCAGACCTTGCCGGGACAGTTCGAGCATCACTACTTCGTGCTGGAAGATCACACCGGCCGCGTGCGGGGAGTGCAGCCGTTCTTCTTCGTGCGGCAGGACATGCTGCAAGGAACTGGCCGGGCTGTCCGTTCAGTCCTTGCCCGTCTGCGGCAATCTTTCCCCAATCTGCTGAAGATCAAGATGCTCATGGTCGGCTGTGCGGCGGGCGAAGGGCATCTCTGCCAGCCCGCGCCCGAGGACGCGCGCTGGCTCGCGGATAATCTGCATGAGGCGCTGCACTTCCACGCCCGCCGCGCGAAAGCCTCGCTCGTGGTGCTGAAGGAATTCCCCGCGCACTATCGCGAGACGCTCGCGTGTTTCGCCCGCGACGGTTACACGCGCATCCCGAGCCTGCCGGCGGTTCGACTGGGCATCGAGTTCAAGTCGTTCGAGGACTACATGAGCAAGGCCTTGAGCAAGGTCATGCGCCACAACTTGCGCCGGAAATTCAAGAAGCTCGCCGCCGCCGCGCCGTTGAACTTGCAGGTCGTCAACGACGTGACTCCGTTCGTGGATGAAGTGCATCCGCTCTATCTCCAGGTGTTCAATCGCTCGAAGCTGACCTTCGAGAAGCTGACCAGGGAATATCTCTGCGAACTTGGCCGGCGTATGCCCGACCGCGCGCGCTTCTTCATCTGGCGGCAGAATGGCAAGGCTGTCGCGATCAGCATCTGCCTTGTCCACGACGGTGTGCTCTACGACGAATACGTCGGCATGGAGTATCCGCTCGCGCTGGACTTGCATCTTTACTTTGCCACGCTGCGCGATGTGCTCCAGTGGGCAATGGAAAACGGGATCAAGACGTATTGGAGCAGCGCGCTCAACTACGACCCCAAGCTCCACCTGAAGTGCCACCTCGCGCCGCTCGACCTCTACGTCCGCCACACCTCGCCCTGGCTGAATCCTTTCTTCCGCAAAATTCTTCCGCTGCTTGAACCCACGCACAACGATCCCGTGCTTCGCAAATTTCCCAATGCCCACGAACTCTGAGGACACCGCTGCGCCAGCCCCCTTGGACGCGGGTTCGTGCGCACTCCTCGCTGCCGCCGTGTTGTGCGTGACGGTGGCGGAACTGCTCTTCAAGCGCGGCGCTGCCGCAACCCTCGACGCTGCGGCCGCTCCTGCGATCTTCGGCATCTCAGTTCTCGCCTCCGGCTGGACGTGGTTTGGCATCGTCTCCTACATCGGGAGCTTCGCCGCGTGGCTCGCGGTGTTGAAGCGGCTCCCGTTGCACCTGGCGTTTAGTTTGATGAGCGTCTCGCAAGTGCTCGTGCCGCTCGGTGCGTGGGCCTGCCTCGGCGAAGACATCAGCCCGCGCCGATGGGCGGGCGTGGCACTCGTGCTCGTCGGCATTGTCGTCATCGCGCGACCAGCGATGATGAGCGAGGAGAAGCTGTGAACGCGTCCATTCTCCTTCCTGCCCTCGCGTCGCAACTGTGCCTCGTCACCGGGCAAATTCTCATGAAGCAGGCGATGAACGAGACGAACCTCACGCCGGTGTCTTGGGCGAAATTCACAGCGCGCTTCGTGCCGGGAGTCGCAGCGTTGAGCGCGTGGTTCTTTTTGTGGGGAGGTCTGCTGCAACGAGCCGATCTCAGTTACCTCTTCCCGTTCGAGGGACTCAGCCCCGTGCTGGTCGTGCTGGCTGCGGCACTCATCCTGAAGGAACGGCTTACGCCGCGAGCGTGGGTCGGCATCGCGCTCATCGGCGTAGGCGTCGCGTTCGTGTCAGCCAGCTAACGCGGGCCAGAGCCGCGCGAGCGTGGCGTGGTTGGTGCGACGAGCGGCAGCTTGATCAATGGTGCGAAGTTTCGGGTGATCCCAGTTGCCCGCGAAACGTTGCGTCCAGCGGTCGTATTGTGTCGGTGAGAATGCACCGCAGACATCGCCGCCAACGACTCGCGCCGCTCGCCGCAGTTCACCGAGCGCCCAAACCAGATCGTCCGTCGTGAAAAGTCCGTTCTCCCAGTTCGTGACCGCTTCCTCTGCAACCAAGCCATCGAGATCAATCGTCACGTAGACCGCGCCGGCTGCCAGTGACTCTGCGAAGCGTGTGAAGCGCGCGCGCCAGTTCTCGCGTGTCATGCAGTCGAAGCGCCGCTGCGTTGCAGCGCTCTGGCGCTCGGCCCATGCGTGGACTTCGAGCCGCTGTGAGCGAAATGCGCGGGTGTTGGCGAAGAGTCGCGACGGCCACGCGAGCTCGAAGTTGCCGCAGCCCCACACCGAAACGCGTTGCACGTGCGGCAACTCAAGCGCGCGGTTGACCCAGCCGCCACAGCCCCAGCGCGGCGGGCGGATGTCCCAGTCGGGATGGTTGTCGAATGAGATCACCGTAGCCGGCTCACGCAGCCGCCGCTGCCAGAGGACGGTGAGATAGTGATAGTCTCCCGAGCCGTAGAGGATGAAGTCAGCGAGTTCAGGAGCGGCACGGCTGGCGAAGGCCTCAACGACATCCGGCGGCGCGAGATAGCGGAGCTTCGGTCCCCACTCGTGCAAATCGCGGCTGGGAATTTGCAGCGCGGCGGAGTCCCACGCCGAGTCGAGGTCGAGATGGACGGCTGTGCTCAAAAAGTCGGGGTCGAAGTCGGCGCGGTTTTCATTGGCACGCTGGCGCTGGTTGTCCTAGAAGGAACGGCTGTGAGCGAGAAAAACAATTCGTGGCTCTTCGCGTATTCGCGATGGGATGTGGTGCCGGTGCTGGCCGGGCTGGCGCATTTCGCCTACGTCATCGCGTTGTTCCTGATGTTCCCGCGCCTGTCCTGGTGGGCGTTGGTGCCGCTGGGTTTTGTTTACTCGGTCAGCATCTCTTGGAACATCAATGGCATCTCGCACAATTTCCTTCACAACCCCTACTTCCACGCGCACTCCCTGAATCGCGCCTTCAGCCTCATCGAGTCCTTGAGCTGCGGCTTCTCGCAGACTTTCTACGAGTATGTCCACAAACGCCACCACGTCGGAAACAGCGACCGTCAGGACGAACACGGCCAGACCGTGGACTGGCTCTCCATCTACCGGCACGGCAAAAATGGCGAGGCGGAAAATCCGTGGAGCTACACGTTCCTTTCCTTCTTCCGCGATGATCCGAAAGTCATCTATCACGAAATCAAGCGCCGCAGCGCGGACGAGGCGCGCTGGGGCGTGTTTGAAATCATCTGCCTTGTGGCGTTCTACGTCACCGGCTTCGTGTTGAACTGGAAGTTCATGCTCTACTTCCTTCCGTTCTTTTATTTCGGCCACTGTCTCTCCTATCTCAACGGCTTCTATCGCCACTACGGCGGCAATCCCGACCTGCCCATCGCGTGGGGTGTGAGCAGCTACAACTGGCTTTACAACCTCACGTGGTTCAACAACGGCTACCACGCCGAACATCACTTCCGGCCCAGCCTGCACTGGACGAAGATGAAGGAGCTGCATGAAGAATTCGCCGAGAAACAGAAAGCCGCCGGCGTGCGCGTGATCCGTCCTCCGCACGCGCTGGGTTTCCTCGATCCCGATCTGCCGCCGTGGCACTGAGTCACCGCGCTCCGCCTATCGCCCGATTCCCGTCACCGCGATCTTGCCGATGTCCGCCAGCACGTCCCATGCAGGGCCGGGAAACTTGTGCATCCCAGCCAGCACGTCCTCGAATGCACTCAGGAACCACTGCGCGTCCGCCTCGCTCATGACCATTGGCGGCAGCAGCTTGATCACGTCAATGTGATGCCCGGCCACCTGTGTGATGATGTGATGCTTGTCCAGCAAGGGCATGATCGCAGCCTGCGGAAACAAACTCTTGTCCAGCGAATGTGTCAGTGTCCACGCCGCCTTCAGGCCGAGTGACTTTGGCGAACCGAACTCGATGCCGACCATCAAGCCGCGCCAGCGCACTTCCTTCAGAAACTCGTAGCGCGGAATCATCGCGCGCAAACCCTCGCCCAGCCGGTTGCCGAAGTGCTCGGCCTGTTTGATCAGCCCGTGACGATCAATCACGTCCAGCGCCGCGAGTCCCGCAGCCATCGCGAAACTTCCCTGACTGAACGTCGCCGAGTGGACCACCGACCGTTGCATGCTTGAAAAGACCTTCTCGTGAATCCACTTCTTGCACAGCACCGCGCCCACGGGCACGTAGCCGCCAGACAGCGCCTTCGACAGCACCACGATGTCCGGGTCCACGTCGCCCTCGTGCTCAATCGCGAGGAAGCGTCCCGTGCGGCCCATGCCTGACTGCACTTCGTCGTCAATGAAGAGCGCGCCGTGCTTGCGACAGAGCGCAGCGGCGTCGCGCAGGTAGCCGGGCGCGGGAAGATTCACGCCCTTGCCTTGCACCGGTTCGGCCACGAAGCCTGCCACATCGCCTTTGCGCAACTCCTTCTCCAGCGCTTCCAAATCGTTGAAGGCGATCTTTCGACAATCCGGCATGAACGGGCCGAAGCCCTCGCGGAAGCTCTCATCGCCGTTGAGCGAAAGCGCGCCGTAGGTGAGACCGTGAAAGGACTTCGCACAGTGGATGATCGCCGGTTTGCCGGTGGCACACTTCGCGTATTTGATCGCTGTCTCGATTCCCTCCGTGCCGGAGTTCGTGAAGAACACCATGTCGAGCTGGTTGGGCATCCGCTTCTTCAGCTCCTTCGCGAGCAAGCCCGAGAGCAATGGCGCTTCCAGCTTCACGAGGCTCGGATACTCCGCCGCCATGAACTCCGTCAGGATTTGCCGGACCTCAGGATGATTGCGCCCGAGGCTGAACACACCGTAGCCCGCGAGGAAATCCAGATACTTCACCCCCTCTGTGTCCCAGAGATAAGGCCCCTCGGCCCGGACGTAACAGCGGTCGAAGCCAATGGTCTTGAGCGTGCGGACGTTGGCCGGATTGACGTGCGCGGCGTGCAGCTCGTAATTCCGGCCCGCGTGCTCCTGCATCAGGGCGCGGATGTCGAGCGGCGGTTTTGGTTCGGTCATGCGTTGCTGGTAACACCGCACAGCCAACGATGGCCGGGCGGATGGGGTGGACGGTGGATTTGCGCCGTCGCCGCGTCAAGCGTCCATGCAGTGCCTCCATGAGATGCCTGCTTGACTCTGCTTTGCCCATTGGCGGCGCGGCTGAATTGCGCCAGACTCCGCGCATCAAATGCCAGCCATTATGAAAACCATCGCCCAACTCCTGTCCCTGCTCACCGCGCTTTTCGCGCTCACGCCCTTCGCGCGATCCGCGCCGGTTTCACTCTTCGACGGCAAGTCGCTCGACGGGTGGACTTACAACGAGAAGATCTGGCGCGTCGAGAACGGCATGATCACCGGCGGTTCGCTGGAGGAACGCGTGCCGCGCAACGAGTTCATCGCCACGAAGAAGTCGTTTCACAATTTCGAGCTGCGCGTGAAGATCAAGCTCACCGGCACCGACGGCTTCATCAACTCCGGCGTGCAAATCCGCAGCGTGCGCGTGCCGAACAACTCCGAGATGAGCGGCTACCAGGTGGATTACGGAGTGGGCTGGTATGGCAAGCTCTACGACGAGTCGCGCAGGAACAAGGTCGTGGGCGATTCCGTGGACCCGAAGGCTGCCGTCGCCGCGATCAAGGAAGGCGATTGGAACGAGTATCGCATCGTCGCCGAAGGGCCGCGCATCCGCTCGTGGATCAACGGCGTGCCCGCGCTCGATTACACTGAGGCCGAGCCGAACATTGCGCAGGACGGACTCATTGGCATCCAGGTCCACGGCGGCGGCAAGGCGCTCGTGCAGGCGAAGGATATTTTCATTGAGGAGTTACCCGCGACGCCAGATGCGCCGACTTGGGAAAAGCTCGGCGGCTACAAGGCTCCGCCGCCCAAGGAAAAGAAAAAGGCCGACGAAAAGAAGAAAGCCGAGGCTCCGCCCGACACGAAGGCGACCAAATCCGGCCGCGACATCAGCTACAACGCGGGCGGTGGCTCGGCGCAAACGCCGGAGGAGGAGCGCAAGTCGTTCAAGCTCCCGCCCGGCTTCGAGATCGAACTCGTCGCGGCTGAGAGCGAGGGCTTGGGCAAGTTCATCGCGGTGGACTGGGACGCAAAGATGCGAATGTGGAGCATGACCGCGCTCGAATACCCGGTGGACGGGAACGAACAAAAGGCCGCGTCCGACGCGCTCTTCGCCAAGGGCGGGCGCGACAAAGTCATCGTGTTCGACGTGCTGCGCGGGGGCGCAGGCCAGCCGCCCGCCGGCGGTTCGCCTGAGCCGCTGCGTTACGCCGCGCCGCGCGTCTTCGCCGACGGACTCGTGATGCCCCTCGGCGTGCTGCCCTATCGCGACGGCGCGTTCGTGCAATACGGCACTGACATCCGCTTCTACCGCGACGCGAACGGCGACGGCCGTGCGGACAAGTTCGACGTGATTCTCACCGGCTTCGGCACGCAGGACTCGCATTTGTTCCCGCACCAATTCACACGCACGCCGGGTGGCTGGATTTTTGTCGCGCAAGGATTGTTCAACTACTCGACCGTGCGGCGGCCTGATGGGAAGCCCTTCGCTGATGGACAGAAGGAAGTGCCTTTCATGCAATGCCGGCTCGCGCGCTTCACGCCCGACGGCTCGCGTTTCGAAAATCTCACGACCGGTCCGAACAACATCTGGGGCCTGACCATCAGCCGCGAAGGCGAGACCTGGATTCAGGAGGCGAACGACATGGCTCAACCCGTCGCGCCCTACGAACCGGGCGTGATGCTGCGCACCGGCACGCGCGACAAGCTTCGCCCCTACCAGCCGCTCATGCCCGCCACGCTCGGCCCGCCGCAAATGGGCGGCACCGGCTTGAGCGGCCTCGTGCTCGCCGATGACCACGACACGCCGTTCAAGAGCAAGATTTCCCCCGAAGCCGGCACCAAGGTCTTCTTCCTCGCGAATCCCATCACGAGCATCATCAACGTCGTCCGCGCCACGCCCGACGGTCCGCGTTACCGCTACGAGAAGATCGCCGACTTCATGACCACCACCGACCGCTGGTTCCGGCCGGTGGCCATCGCGTTCGGGCCAGACGGCTGCCTCTACATCACCGACTGGTATAACAAAATCATCTCGCACAACGAGGTGCCACGCAACCATCCCGACCGCGACAAGACACGCGGCCGCATCTGGCGCGTGCGCCACGTTGACCAACTATTCTCGACGCCGCCCGACCTGACCAAGCTCGCGGACAAGGAACTCCTTGCCCAACTCGGCTCGCCGAACACCCGCATCACCCGGCTCGCGTGGCTGGAAATCATTGACCGCAAAGCCAGCGGCCTGGCCCCGGAACTGGAGAAGACCATCGCCGACAAATCTGCGCCCGCCGACCGCCGCCTCGCGTCGCTGTGGGCGCTGGAGGGTTTGAAACCTGTTTCAATGTCTGCGGTTCAGTCTCTCGCCGCCGACCCGAATCCGAACCTTCGTCACGAGGCCGCGCGCATCTCAGCCGCGCAGCCGCGTTCCGAAGCCGAGTTCCTCGCGCTCGCCACACCGCTCGTCGCGGACTCCAGTTCGCGCGTGCGCGCCGCGATGGGCGACGCATTGCGTCGCGTGCCACAGGCCGGCCCCGCTGTCATGGCTCTCGGTGCAAAGCTCGGTCGTGAACCGCTGCCGACCGCGAGCGAGTGGGACAAGTATGACCGCGACTTCGAGCGCTACCTCGCGCGCTGGGCGATGGAGCTGAACCCGCAGGCCACCGCCGCGCTGCTCGCCTCGCCGGAAGGACAAGCCCTCCCGCTCGAAGGCCGCTTGCTCGCCACGCTCTCGCTCGACCCGAAAGCTGCCGCGCTCGGCCTGGCTCACCTGATGCCCGAAATCAATCGTCCGCTCGGCGACGAGGAAATCCGCGTGCTCACCGCGCAGCTTGGCGAGCCTGCTGTGACCACTGCGCTGAAGTCCGCGCTCGCCAATCCTGCGTCGCGCACTGCCGCGCTCGACGCGCTACTGAAACTCCGCACCAGCCTCGACCCGGCGAAACTCGCGCCGCTGGTCGTCGAGCCAGCGCGCGCGTTGCTCGCTTCCGCAAGCCAGCTCGATCTCGCGCTCGGCACGCGACTCGCCAGTGAGTTTCAAATCGCCTCGGTGGAACCAGACTTGGCGAAAGTTTTGGAGAGAGGCTGGGGCTGGTTTCCGCGCGAGGGCAACGAACAGAAGGCAATTCTCCAGCCGCAATCTCTCGCGGCTCTCCGCGCGCTCGCCACGATGCGTTCCGACCGCGCCGACTTGTTCGCCAAGCTGGCCGAGCAAGGTGAGCCGACCGTCCGCGAGGCCGCGCTCGCCGCCCTCGCCGCATCGCGGAGTGCCGAAGCACCGGCGAAGTTGCTCGCGCTGTGGTCGTCGCTGAACTCGGCCGAGCGCAATACGACCACTGAGCGGCTCGCCGCGACGAAGCCGGGTGCGCAGTCGTTGCTCGTGGCGTTGCGCGGCGGCTCCGTGAGGCGCGACGAGGTTGGTCTGTCCGCGCTGGAGAGGATGCACACGCTGCTCACAGGCGACCCGCAGATGGAGGAGTTGTGGCGCGAGATCGCCGGGAAATTCCGCCGCGTGCTGCGGCTCTCCGGCGGCAAGGACGACTACTTGAACACCAAGCTCACGCTGGCCGGCCCGTTCACCGTCGAAGCGTGGGTGAAGCTCGCGCCGGACATCAGCAACCACGATGGCATCCTCGGCTCGCCGGGCCAGCTCGACATGAACTTTCACGCGGGCCAGTTCCGCGTGTGGGTCAACGGCCCGCAGCACGACTTGGTGATCGCGAAGAAGAAGACAACAGCGGAGACATGGACGCATTACGCGGTGACACGCGATGCCGAAGGCACGTTTCGCATCTACATCAATGGCGAACTGGACGCGACCAGCGCGGCAAAGAACACGAACACGTTCACCGGCCTCGACGTGGGCCGCACGATCCCGACGGCAGGTGGCACCGACGGCTGGCTCGCCGAGTTCCGCGTCTGGAACACCGCCCGCACCGCCGCCGAGATCCGCGACAATTTCGACCGGAGTTTTGCCGGTGAAATGCTGACGGCACTGAAGCTGCAGTTCAACGGCCCCAACTGGGGCAAGCTCAACGGCAACGCGCGCGTCGAGCCGACGACTGATTCCCCCACGCTGCTCACCGCCGCCGAGGCCAAGGCGCAAGCCGGGAAGTTCGCCCAGTTCCGCGCGCTCGCCGACAAGCCCGGCGACGCCACGCGCGGCAAGGAATTGTTCACGACCATTTGCCTTACGTGTCATCAGGTCGCGACGAAGGGCGGGCAGATCGCGCCGCCGCTTGACGGCGTGAGCCACAGCGGCATCGAGGCCTTGCTGCGAAACATCCTCACGCCGAGCGCGGCGATGGAAGGCGGCTATCGCAAGTTCCGCGTCGAGACGAAGGACAACGAAATTGCGGAGGGCCTGCTCGTCTCGCAGGACGCGACCGCCATCATCCTGCGCCAGCCCAACGTCCCCGACGCGCGCATCCCGCGCGCGAACGTGCGCCGGGCCGAGTTCACGAACATCTCCGTGATGCCCGAGGGCTTGCTGGAAGCGATGCAACCCGCGCAGGTGAGCGACCTGTTCGCGTTCCTGAAGACATTGAGGTGAGCGCAGAGTTGGTCACCGGTAGATGTCCACGAGGAAGACGACGGCCTCGCCCTTGCCGGCGTTCACGATCGCGTGCGGCACGTCGGCGCGGTAACTGGCGGAGTCGCCGGGGTTCAGCGTCTCCGCGTCGTCGGCGGACTCCACGCGCACCTGGCCCTTCTGCACGGTGAGGAACTCGCGCGTGCCCTCGAAGTGCGGCGCGCTCCGCAACGCGCCGCCGGCCAGCAACTGCACTTCATAAAACTCCACGTCCTTCTCCAGGTTCAGCGGCGAAAGCGTGCGGATGCGGCACGCCTTGTCCGAGCGGTAGTGGAAGGCGTGGTCGTCCGCGCGAATGACGCTGACGGATGAGGCCGCACCGGGCATCTCCAGCAGGTCGCCGAGGCTCATGCCGAAGGCCTGCGCGATGCGCAGCGTGACGGCGAGCGTGGGGTTGGCCTCCTCGCGCTCAATCTGGCTCAACATGGAGCGGCTCACGCCGCTGGCATTGGCGAGGGCTTCCAGCGACCAGCCGCGCGCAGTGCGCAGGTGCTTCACACGCGCGCCGAGGTGGCGGTTGATGGCCTCGACGGGGGCGGGGGCGGACGGTTTCCGGGTTCTCGGGGCGGCGGGCATGGTGTTCGATATACTGGAATTTCCTCTTGCATACCGGATTCCGGTGTCTAGCATATCGGAAACTCTGTCCGGCATACTGGACAGCCCGGTCGCCGCCCGCAAGCTGAATTGCCATGAAAGCCCTCGTCAAGCGCCACGCCGCTCCCGGCCTCTGGCTCGAAGATGTCCCCGCCCCCAAGCCCGGCCTCAATGACGTGCTCATTCGCGTCCACAAGACCGGCATCTGCGGCACGGACCTGCACATCCACAAATGGGACGCCTGGGCGCAGCGGACCATCCCGGTGCCGATGGTCGTGGGCCATGAGTTCGTCGGCGAGGCGGTCGAGGTCGGCGCGAACGTGAATGACTTCTTCCCCGGCGAGATTGTCAGCGGCGAGGGCCACGTCGTCTGCGGGCGCTGCCGCAACTGTCTCGCGGGCCGGCGTCACCTTTGCGCGGACACCAAGGGCATCGGTGTGAACCGCCCCGGCGCATTCGCCGAGTTTCTGGTGCTGCCCATGACGAACGTCTGGCACCACAAGCCCGGTGTGGACCCGGAGGTGGCTTCGATCTTTGACCCGTTCGGCAACGCCGTTCACACCGCGCTGTCCTTCCCCGTGCTCGGCGAAGACGTGCTCATCACCGGGGCTGGCCCCATCGGCATCATGGCCGCCGCCGTGGTCCGGCACGCGGGCGCGCGCTTCGTGGTCATCACGGACGTGAACGAGTATCGCCTCGACCTCGCGCGCAAGCTGGGCGCGACCGTCGCCTTGAATGCGAAGACCGGAAACCTGCGCGACGTGCAAAAGCAGCTCGGCATGACCGAGGGTTTCGATGTCGGCCTGGAAATGTCCGGCAACCCGGCGGCGTTCCGCGATCTCATCGAGAACATATGCCACGGCGGCAAGATCGCCATGCTGGGCATCCCGTCGGAGCCGATCGCGATTGACTGGAACAAGGTTGTTTTCAACATGCTCACGATCAAAGGCATCTACGGGCGCGAGATGTATGAGACGTGGTATCAGATGAGCGTGATGCTCCAGAGCGGCCTCGACATCCGCCCCGTCATCACGCACCGATTTCATTACACCGAGTTCGAGAAAGGCTTCGACGCAATGAAGTCGGGCAACTCGGGCAAGGTGATTCTTGACTGGACCTGAGGAGGTCACGCGCGCTTACGTTTTACGCATTACCTATTTTCCCATGCTTGGAATCTTCAAAGACCACATCAGTGACCAGCTCGCCGCCATCCGCGCCGCGGGCACCTACAAGCGCGAGCGGGTCATCCTAACGCCGCAGGGCACGACCATCCGCGTGGCCGACGGCAAGCCGGTGCTGAACCTCTGCGCGAACAACTACCTCGGCCTCGCGCAGCATCCCGAGGTGCGCGCGGCGGCACACGCGGCCTTGGACCAGTGGGGCTACGGCTGCGCGAGCGTGCGGTTCATCTGCGGCACACAGGGCGTGCACCGGCAGTTGGAACAGCGGCTCGCGGAGTTCCTCGGCACGGAGGACACGATTCTCTACGGCTCGTGCTTTGACGCGAACGGCGGCCTGTTCGAGACGCTGATCGGGCCGGAGGACGCCGTCATCAGCGACGAGTTGAACCACGCGAGCATCATTGATGGCATCCGGCTCTGCAAAGCCCAGCGCCTCCGCTACCGCAACAACGACATGGCCGACCTCGCGGCGAAACTGGCCGAAGCGAAGGGCGTGCGCTTCAAGCTCATCGCCACCGACGGCGTCTTCTCGATGGACGGCTACCTCGCGAACCTCGCCGCCATCTGCGACCTCGCCGACCGGCACGGCGCGCTCGTGATGGTGGACGACTCGCACGCGGTCGGGTTCATGGGCCGCACCGGTCGCGGCACGCACGAGCACTGCGGCGTGATGGGGCGCGTGGACATTCTCACCGGCACGCTCGGCAAGGCGCTCGGCGGCGCGAGCGGCGGCTACACCAGCGGGCGGAAAGAAATCATTGAGCTGCTGCGCCAGCGTTCTCGCCCGTATCTCTTCAGCAACACTCTCGCACCCGCCATCGCCGGCGCGTCGCTCAAGGTGCTCGACCTGCTCACCGCCTCGAGCGAACTCCGGGACAAGCTCGAAGCGAATACCAAGTTCTTCCGCGCCGAAATGGGCAAGCTGGGCTTCAACATACTGTCCGGCACACACCCGATTTGCCCCGTGGTGCTCGGCGACGCCGCGCTGGCCACGAAGTTTGCCGATGCCATGCTCGCACATGGTGTCTATGTCATCGGCTTCAGCTATCCCGTGGTGCCGCAGGGCAAGGCCCGCATCCGCACGCAGATCTCCGCCGCGCATACGCGCGAGGATTTGGAGAAGGCGGTGCAGGCGTTTGCGGTGGTGAAACGGGAACTGGGCGTTTGACGCCGCACATGAACCCCTCCCAGCCTTCCGCGTTGGTTGACCGGGCCGTCGCGCTCGCGCGCGTGCTGCAGGAGCGCGCGAGCGAATTGCAGACGCCCCACGAAGCCCGCCAGCAGGCCGAACTGGACCGGATGCTCCAGACGCCCGCCGACAAGGTCACGCTCGTCCAGCTCACCGACCAGGCGTTCCGTTCCGCCGCCGCCACGCGCACGGCGGAGCATCTCACGCACATCCTCGACGTGCAGGGCGTGCCGCGCTTCTTCAGCCCGCTGGACCGCACGCTGCTGCGCGGCTTCCAGACCTTTGGCGGCTGGCTGCCCGGCGTGGCCGTGCCCCTGGTGAAGGAACACATGCAGCACGAGACGGCCAACGTCGTGCTGCCCGCCGAGCGCGAGTTGCTCACGCAGCACCTCGCCGCCCGCCAGCGCGAAGGCGTGCGGATGAACCTGAATTTTCTCGGCGAGGCGCTGCTCGGCGAGGACGAGGCCACGCACCGGCTGGAGAAGTATCTCGAAGCGCTCCAGCTTCCCGAAGTCGAGGTGCTGTCGGTGAAAATTTCGACCATTTACTCGCAGATCAATCCGGTCGCGCGCGAGCACACGCTGCGCGTGTTGTGCGACCGGTTGGAACTGCTCTATCGCGAAGCGGCGCACCTGAAGTTCACCCGGCCCGACGGGACGCATGTGTCGAAATTCCTCTACCTCGACATGGAGGAATACCGCGACCTGCACCTGACCGCGCAGGCGTTCATGCGGACGCTCGACCGTCCGGGCTTGAAGAACGTGGGCGCGGGCATCGCGTTGCAGGCTTACATTCCCGACTCCGCGCGCGTGCAGCGCGAAATCAACGAGTGGGCCAGACGCCGTGTGGCCGCCGGCGGCGCGCCCGTCACCATCCGTCTCGTCAAGGGCGCGAACATGGAGATGGAGCGCGTCGAGGTCGTGCTGCGCGACTGGCCGCAGGCACCGTTCAAATCGAAGCGCGAGACGGACGCGAACTACAAGCGGATGCTCCACGAGGCGGTGCGCCCGGAAAATCTCGCCGCCGTGCGCGTGGGCGTCGCGTCGCACAATCTCTTCGACCTCGCTTACGGGCTGGTGCTGGCCGCTGACGCCAGCGCCGGCGACCGCGTGCAGTTCGAGATGCTCGAAGGCATGGCCAACCACCAGCGGCGCGCGTTGCTTGAACACTCGCGCAACCTGCTGCTCTACGCGCCTGCGTGTCGCAAGGAGGAGTTCCTCAACGCCATCGGCTACCTCATCCGCCGGCTCGACGAGAACACCGGCCCGGAGAATTTTCTGCGGCACACGTTCCGGCTCAAAGTGGATTCGCCCGACTGGCAGCAACTGGAGCGCGGCTTCCGTGAATCCTTCACCGCCGAACTCTCCGACGCACCCCGCCGCGCGCAGAACCGGCTGACGGAGCGCTTCGACGCCCCGCGCGCCGAACTGCCGTGGAGCCAGTTCGAGAACGAGCCGGACACCGATTGGTCGCTGCCGCAGAACAGCGCGTGGGCGGAGCAGCTTGTTGCTAGGAACAAGCCGAGCACGACGGAAATCCCACTCGTAATCGGCGGCGTGCTGTTGGCAATCGGCAGTCGGCAGTCGGCAGTCGGCAATTGCACTGACCCTTCGCGCCCCGGCGTCGTGCTCGCCCGCTACGTTCTGGCCGGTGATGCGGACATCGAGCGCGCCGTTGCCTACGCCAAGGCCGACCCCACCGGCTGGCGTGCGTTGAGCGTGGAAGCGCGCAACGCCGTGCTGGGCCGCGTCGCGCAGGAGCTGCGACGCGTGCGCGGCGACCTGATGTGGGCCGCGCTGGCCAATGGCGGCAAGACGTTCGCCGAGAGCGACCCCGAGGTGAGCGAGGCCGTGGACTTCGTCGAGTTCTACCGCGCGAGCGCGCGGTTCTTCCATGCGATTCCCAGTTTGTCCGCGCAGCCACGCGGCGTGGTCGTCGTGGTGCCACCGTGGAATTTTCCCATCGCCATCCCGTGTGGCGGCGTCGCGGCGGCGCTTGCGGCGGGCAACACGGTCATTCTCAAGCCCGCGTCCGACACCGTGCTCGTCGCGTGGGAGCTGTGTCAGTGCTTCTGGCGCGCGGGCGTGCCGCAGGCCGCGCTGCAGTTCGTCCCCTGCCCCGGCAGCGGCGCGGGCGCGCGGCTCGTCGCGCATCCCGACGTGGACGCGGTCATTCTCACCGGCGGCACCGACACCGCGTTGCGGATGCTCAAGTCTCGACCGCGCCTGCACCTCTTCGCCGAGACTGGCGGCAAGAACGCGACCATCGTGACCGCGTTGAGCGACCGCGAACTGGCCATCAAGCATGTCGTCCACAGCGCGTTCAGCCACAGCGGACAGAAGTGCTCGACCACGTCGCTGCTGCTGCTGGAGGCGGAGGTTTATGACGACCCTGCGTTCAAGCGGATGCTCTGCGACGCGGTGAAGAGCCTGCCCGTCGGCAGCGCATGGGATTTGCCGACGCGCATCGGCCCGCTCATCCGTCCGCCGAGCGGCGACTTGGAAACCGCGCTCAAGACGCTCGAACCCGGCGAGAACTGGGCGCTGATGCCGCGTCAGGTCGGCGACAATCCGCATCTCTGGTCGCCCGGCATCAAATACGGCGTGCAGCCCGGCAGCTACACGCACCGCACGGAGTTCTTCGGCCCGGTGTTGGGCGTGATGCGATTCGAGCGATTGCACGAGGCCATCGCACTGGTGAATCAGACCGGCTACGGACTCACCAGCGGCCTCGCGAGCCTCGACGACCGCGAGCAGGCCGAGTGGAAGGCCGGCATCCACGCGGGCAATCTCTACCTCAACCGTCCGACCACCGGAGCCATCGTGCTGCGCCAGCCGTTCGGCGGCATGGGCAAGTCCAGCTTCGGCCCCGGCCTGAAGGCGGGCGGGCCGAACTACGTGGCGCAGTTCATGAAGTTCACTGACAACGGCACACCGGAAGGCGTCGCGTCTCATGCCGACCCACTGCTGCCAGACATGATTGAGAACCTGCGCGCTCTGGACGTCACACGGGTTTCGCCGGCAGAAGTGCAACGTCTGCTCGCCGCCCTCGGCAGTTACGCGCGGAACTTCCACGCGGAGTTTGGCCACCAGCACGACCACTTCCGCCTGCTCGGCCAGGACAACTTCCGCCGCTATCTGTCGGTGAGGGAGATGCGCGTGCGCGTCGGACCGGGCGACACGTTTTTCGAGAATCTCGCGCGCGTCTGCGCGGCGCGGATCGCCGGCTGCCACATCACGGTGAGCCACGCGGAGCCGTTCACGGCGGCGGGCATCCAGTTGCTTCACGAGCTTACCGAGGACTGGGCGGGCGGCATCGAGTTCGTCGAGGAGTCGGATGCGCAGCTAGCCGCCGTGATTCGCGCGCGCCAGACCGACCGGATTCGCTTCGCCGCGCCCGACCGCGTGCCGGCGGAAGTTCGCGCGGCGGCGACCGAAACAGGCTTGTTTCTCGCGGACACACCGGTGCTCACCGAAGGGCGCGTCGAGCTGCTCTGGTATCTGCGCGAGCAGAGCGTGAGCTTCGACTATCATCGCTACGGCAACCTCGGCGCGCGGGGAGCCGAGGCGCGGAAGGAGCCGGCTTGAGCGGCCCGGCCAATTCCCTTTGCCCGCCTTGTCCCGCCTCGCCACACTCGCGCCGCTGCCGTTGAACCCGCCCGTATGAAATCGCCTTCCGCCCGCCTCCTGATACTCGCGGCGCTCACCGGCGTGCTGGCTCCGTCCGCCCTGTCGCAGGACCGGCTCAAGACGATGCCGGGCTACGAGCAGTTCCAGCGCGTAAGTCGCGCATCGTCGAACGCTTTCGTCTCCGGTGCGATCTCGGTGACTTGGAAGGACGGCGGGAAGGCACTCGAATACTCACACGACGGCAAGCGCTGGCGACACGACCTCGTGACGGGTAAGCGGAGCGAATTGCCGGCCCCACCTGCGTCCCCGCCTGCGGCCAGCAAGGGCTCGGTTCAGAAGGCAAAGGCTGCACCCCGCTCTGAGAATCCCGCGCGCGGCCGACAGTTCACCTCCACCAATTCTCCCGACGGTCGGCTCAAAGCGTTTTATCGCGACCGGAACGTCTGGCTCGGCGACACGAACGGCGCGAACGCCTTCGCCGTCACGTCGGACGGCAGCGAGAAGACCCGCGTGAAATCCGGCACAGCGAGCTGGGTCTATGGCGAGGAGTTGTTCCAGAAGACGGCGATGTGGTGGTCGAGCGACAGCCGCAAGCTCGCGTTCTACCGCTTCGATGAAAGCCAGGTGCCGGACTTCCACCTGCAATTCGGCCAGACGAAAATCCTCAGCACGGCGGACGTGGAGCCTTACGTGAAGGCCGGCGGCACGAACCCGGTCGTGGACCTGCTCATCTACGACCTCGCGTCGAAGCACACCGTGCGCGTGGATGTGCGCGACGGGAAGCCGTTCGAGAACTCCGTCGTCGGCCACTACGTCTATGGCGTCGCGTGGTCGCGCGACGGGAAGGAGCTGCTCTTCCACCGCACGAACCGTCGGCAGAACGTGATGGAGTTCTGTGCCGCCGACGCCGAGACGGGCAAATGCCGCGTCATCGTGCGCGAGGAATGGCCCGCAAGCTGGACGGAGAATCTCCCAGCCATCCGATGGCTCGCCGACGGAAAGCGCTTCATCTGGGCCTCTGACCGCACGGGCTGGCGGAATTATTACCTCTACGACTTGAGTGGAAAGTTGCTCGCCACGCTCACGCGTCATGCGTTCGAGGTCGCAGGCATCGTGCGCGTGGACGAGGCGGCGGGCGTGCTGCACTACCTCGCGCGCGACGGCGACAATCCGATGAAGGTCCAACTCCATCGCGTGCGCCTCGACGGCAACGACGACCGATTGCTCACCGACCCGGCGCTTCATCACACCGTGGACTTCGCGCCGGACGGACGGCACTTTGTGGACCTCGAGCAGACGCACGACCAGCCACCGACTGCGTGGCTCCGCGACGCAAGCGGCACGGTCTTCGCCCGACTCGCCACCAGCGATCTCACGCGCGCCAAGCAACTCGGCCTGCGTCCCGTCGAGCTGCTCAAGTTCAAGGCCGCCGACGGCTTGACGGACCTCTTCGGCCTGCTGCACTTCCCGTCGAACTTCCGCGCGAACAAGAAGTATCCGTTGCTCGTGAGCGTTTATGGCGGGCCGGAAACTGTCGGCGCTCGCGAGACCTTCACGCTGCCGAATCAACTCACGGAGTTCGGCTTTCTCGTCGCGACGTTCGACTCGCGCAGCGCGAGCGGACGCGGCAAGCAGTTCCTCGACGCCATCTATCAGACGCTCGGCATCGTGGAGATGGACGACCAGGCGGCGGGCGTGAGGTCGCTCTATTCGCGGCCCTACGTGAACCGCGCGCGCGTCGGCATCTACGGCACGAGCTACGGCGGCACCGCGTCCGCGACGTGCCTGCTGCGGCATCCCGACGTGTTTCAGGCCGCGTGCAGCTCCTCGCCCGTGACCGACTACCGCAACTACGACAGCATCTACGCCGAGCGTTACCTGTGGATTCCGCAGGAGGCGAAGGCCGCTTACGATGCCGCGTCGCTGATGACCTACGCGCCGAACCTGCGCGGCCGGCTGATGCTCTTCTACGGCACGGCGGACAACAACGTGCATCCAAACAACGCCATGCAGCTCATCGCGGCGCTTCAGCGCGCCGGCAAGAGTTTTGAAGTCCAAGTCGGCCCGGACATCGGCCACGCCTCCATCAACCGCGACCGCATGATGGAGTTCTTCATCGAGAACTTGGTGATGAAATGACTGGCGAGCAGAAGATTGACGCGCTGAAATGCCCGCAGCCCGTGCCGGCGACTTGCAGTCGCCGTCGGTGGGCAACGAAAGCTCCGGTCGGCGGCTGCAAGCCGCCGGCACGGGTCAGTGCGCTCCGCACTTAACACTGAAACTACACATGGCCAAACCCTACTGGACGGGCGTCTTCCCCGCCGTCACGACCCAACTCAAGCGCGACCAATCGCTCGACCTGCCCGCCACCGCGCGGCATTTCGAGGCGCTCATCCAGAGCGGCGTCAGCGGCCTGATCGTCTGCGGCTCGCTCGGCGAAAACCAAACGCTCGACCCCGACGAAAAGCGCGCCGTGGTGCGTTGCGCCGTCGAGACCGCGCGCGGGCGCGTGCCGGTCCTGAGCGGCGTGGCCGAGTCGTCCACAGCGGCGGCCACCCGCTACGAGCGCGACGTGGAGCAGCTCGGCGCGGCGGGCGTGATGGTCATGCCACCGATGAGCTACAAGGGCGACCCGCGCGAGAGCATGACCTACTTCCGCGCGGTGGCGAAGGGCGGCGGGCTGCCCATCATGATTTACAACAACCCCCTCAGCTACGCGAACGACATCACACCCGCGCTGTTCGCCGAGCTAGCGGACGAGCCGAAGTTCGTCGCGCTCAAGGAAAGTTCCGGAGACCCGCGCCGCATCACCGAGCTGCACAACGCCATCGGCGGGCGTTACGCGATCTTCACCGGCGTGGATGACCTCGTGCTGGAGGCAAGCATACTTGGCATTGACGGCTGGGTGGCCGGCACGGGCATCGCCTTCCCGGCGGAGAACCAGCGCCTCTGGGAGCTGACCCGCGCCGGCCAGTGGGACGAGGCGCGCGCGCTCTACCGCTGGTTCCAGCCCCTGCTCAAGCTCGATACGCACGTCCACTTCGTGCAATACATCAAGCTGTGCGAACAGGAGACCGGTCTCGGTTCCGAGTGGGTCCGCGCCCCGCGCCTGCCCATCGCGGGCGAGGAGCGGAAGCGGGTGCTGAAGATCATTCGTGACACGATTGCCAAAACGCCGAAGTTACCGAAACTAGGCAAACACGCTTGAACTCACCATGAACCCGTGCCTTCTCCTCCTTGTCTGCGCGCTAGCAACAGCAAACCCTGCCAGCGCCCAATCTCCCACCGTTCCGCTTTTCCCGGCCGACGGACGCGACGACACGGCCTTGAAAACCGTCGCCGCGAAGCTTCGCGAGTCCGGCGCATTCGTGCCCGAGGCCACGCTCACAAATCAACTCAATCGCACCATCTGCACGCTCACCTTGCCCGCCCCGCGCAAGGCCCGGCTCTCGGGCCGCGAGCTGTGGGCTGCCGCCCGCGCCGCGCACGTGCGCGTGGGCTGGAACTTCCTTTGCACCAAGTGCAACAACTGGCACCTCGACCTCGCTGGTGGCTACGCGCTCACGAAGGACGGCGCGGTCGCGACCTGCCAGCACGTCGTGAAGCGGCCCGCGAACTTCAAGGAAGGCTCGCTCGTCGCGGCAGACGAGGACGGACACGTGTTTCCGGTCATCGAAATCCTCGCGGCGGACCGGCGCACCGACGCCTGCATCCTGCGCGTGGCCGCGAAAGATTTGAAGCCGCTCCCGCTCCAGACTGATGTCACGCCCGGCGACCGCTGCTTCTGCTTCAGCGATCCGCTGGACGAACGCGGCTACTTCAGCGACGGCATCGTGAACCGGTTTCTCGCGCGCTACCCGCGCCGCGAAACGAACGCCCCGCCGGTCACGCGCCTCAACGTCACCACCGACTGGGCTCCCGGCTCCAGCGGCTCGGCCGTGCTCGATGAATTCGGCAACGCCATCGGCCACGTCACAACGATCACCACCCTGCCCGGCGGCAATGGCAAGGCGACCGACAACGAGAAGGGCAAGCGCGCGATGGAGCCAACACTGATCACGCTGCACGAAGCCGTGAGCGCCAAGGACGTGCTGGCGCTTGTCCAGAAGCCGGGCAAGCGATGAAACGCATCCAAGTTATTGACTCCCACACCGGCGGCGAGCCGACGCGCATCGTCATCAGCGGCGGCTCCGACCTCGGCGGCGGCAGCGTCGCCGACCAACTCAAAGTCTTCCGCGAGCAACACGACAAGTTTCGCTCCGCCGTCGTGAACGAGCCGCGCGGCTCGGACGTGCTCGTGGGTGCCCTGCTCTGCCCGCCCGCCGACAAGACCTGCGTCACCGGCGTCATCTTCTTCAACAATGTCGGGGTGCTCGCGATGTGCGGACACGGCACCATTGGCCTCGTCGTCACGCTCGCGCATCTCGGGCGCATCGGCCCGGGCGAGCATCGCATCGAGACGTGCGTGGGCGTCGTAACGGCGACACTTCACTCCGACGGCTCCGTCTCGGTCGCGAATGTGCCGAGCTACCGCAAAGTAAAAGCGATCACCATCGAAGTGCCGAACGCCGACGGCGCGCTGGGGACAGCGCGCCCTACCGCGAAAATCAGCGGCGACGTGGCTTGGGGCGGCAACTGGTTCTACCTCGTCGCGAAGCACTCCTTCGCACTGGACCTGAAGAACGTCGAGCAACTCACCGACGCGAGCTGGCGCATCCGTCAGACCGTGAATGCGCAAGGCTTCCCCGAAGTGGATCACGTCGAGCTGTTCGGTCCGCCGCAGTCTGGCGGTCACTCGCGCAATTTCGTCCTCTGCCCCGGCAAGGCCTACGACCGCTCGCCCTGCGGCACCGGCACGAGTGCGAAGCTCGCCTGCCTCGCCGCCGATGGGAAGCTCGCCGAAGGCGAAACATGGACGCAGGAGAGCATCCTCGGCACAAAGTTCACCGGCCGCTTCCGCTGGCTCGACCGCACGAAAGGCGAAATCGCCCCCATCATCACCGGCACCGCCTCCGTGAACGCCGAGTCAACGCTCCTGCTCGATGAGCAAGACCCGTTCTGCTGGGGGATTCGTTGAGCCACAGATTTGCACAAATGAAACACAGATGCAGCGCGCGGTCTCCGTTTGTCTTGTCAGTGTTCCATCCGTGAGCATCTGTGGCTAAGGAAAAGCACATCCTCATCATCGGTGCCGGCGTCATCGGCTTATGCACGGCATACTACTGTGCGCGGCACGGGCATCGCGTCACCGTGCTGGACCGCGAGTCGGCGACGCACGAGGGTTGCTCGTTCGGCAACGCCGGCATGATCGTGCCGAGCCATTTCGTGCCACTGGCCGCGCCGGGCATGGTCGCGCTGGGACTGAAGTGGATGTGGAATCCCGAGTCGCCGTTCCACATTAAGCCGCGCCTGGATTGGGACTTGTTCGACTGGGCGTTTAAGTTTTGGCAAGCGTCCACCGTCGCACGCGTGAACCGTGCCGCGCCCTTGCTGCGCGACTTGAGTTTCGCCAGCCGAGCGTGCTTCGAGGAGCTTGCTACGTTGTCGGGCACCGACTTCGGCCTCACCCAGCGCGGCCTGCTCATGCTCTGCAAGACGCAGCATGGGTTGGACGAGGAAGCCAAATTCGCCCAGCGCGCCAACCAGCTCGGCGTGCCCGCGCAGGTGCTCGACGCGAAGCAAGCTGCCGTCCACGACCCTGCAATCACCATGGACATCGCGGGCGCTGTGCTATTTCCGAAAGACGCGCACCTCACGCCGGACCGCTTCATGGCTGCGCTGCAATCGCAGTGTGTAGCAGCGGGCGTGAAATTCTTGTGGGAGACGGAGCCTATGTGTTGGCGGCCCGCTGAGAAACGGCAACTGCGGACGGTCACTTGTGTTGGCTGTGATGGAGCGGTGAATCTGGACGCTGACGAATTCGTCCTCTGCGGCGGCTCGTGGTCGCCGTTGCTCGCACGACAGCTTGGCCTGCGGCTTCCGATGCAGGCTGGCAAGGGCTACAGTCTCACGCTCCCGCAGCCGCCGCAGCTTCCAGAACTCTGCTCGATCTTCACCGAAGCGCGGCTCGCGGTCACGCCGATGGGCCGCGCGCTCCGCATCGGCGGCACGATGGAAATCGCGGGCCTCAACGAGGACATCAACCCGGTGCGCGTGCGAGGCATCATCAAATCCGTGCCCAAGTATTTTCCGCAGTTCAAAGAGTCGGACTTCGATGGCGTCGCGCCGTGGCGCGGTTTGCGACCCTGTTCGCCGGACGGCCTGCCTTACGTCGGGCGCACGGCCAAGTTTGCAAACCTCTCGCTCGCGACCGGTCACGCGATGATGGGCCTGAGCCTCGGCCCCATCACCGGCCGGCTGATGGCGCAGGTGCTTTCGGATGAACCGCTGCAGTTCGACCTGTCGCTGCTTTCGCCCGACCGCTACGCTTAAACCATGAAATTGCCGACGCTCCTTGCCGCCGCGCTGTGCCTCGCACACACCGCGACCTTCGCCGTTGAAGACGCGCCCAAGCCACGCGCCGCGCGATCCATCCACCTCGGATTTCCTGCACCGGACGCGAGCGTGTTTTACAACGAGGCCGTCGTGGACGAGTCCGTCAACGGCAGCTATTTCATGGCGTGCGGCTGGAACACGGGCTACTTCGGCATCCAGCAGCTCGGCAGCGCGACGAACAAAGTTGTCATCTTCTCGGTTTGGGATCCGACGAAGGGGGACGACTCGAAGGCGGTGCCCCTGGAGCAGCGCGTCGAGGTGCTCTTCGAGGGCGAAGGCGTGAAGGTGAGCCGCTTCGGCGGCGAAGGCACTGGCGGCAAGAGCATGTATCCGCACGTGTGGAAGCCGGGTGAGACGAACCGCTTCTTAGTCGAAGCGAAGGTCGAGGGCGATAAAACAGCCTACACCGGCTGGTTTTTTATCAACGAACAGCGCGCTTGGAAGCAGCTCGTGACCTTCCGCACCAAGGCCGGTGGCAAACCGTTGCGCGGCCTCTACTCGTTCGTCGAGGACTTCCGTCGCGACACGCGAAGTGCGACGGAAGTGCGCAGCGCGCGCTTCGGTCACGGCTGGGTGCAGACGCCCACCGGCGAGTGGCAGCCACTGGCGAAGGCGCGCTTCACCGCCTCGAACGCGAAGACCGAGGCGAAGGAAACCATCAATGCAGGCGTGCGCGACGGTTGGTTCTTCCTCACCACCGGAGGCGCGACAAAACAAGTGCAGGTGCTGAACCAGTTCATCGAAGGCGTGACGGCCAGCGTGCGCCCGATGGACTTGCCCGCTGCTAAGTGAGCAGCAGCACCGAGACATGGAAGGTCTGCTCCAAAATGACACCGCTTGGCCTTGGCTCCTCCTCAATTCCGGCGCGTGCGCTCCCGCTTACAACATGGCAATGGACGAAGCGTTACTCGAAGGCGTGGTGAGTCTCGGCCAGCCCGTCTTGCGTTTCTATTCGTGGACGGAACCAGCCGCCACCTTCGGCTACTTCCAGAAGTTCGCCGAGGTCGAACGCGCGACGCACTTGCGTCCGCTCATTCGCCGGCCGACCGGCGGCGGCCTTGTGCCACACGATGCGGACTGGACTTACAGCGTCGTGATTCCACCCGGCCACCCGTGGCACGTGCTCAACGCTGTGGACAGCTACTGTCGGATGCACGAGCGGGTGCGTGATGCGTTCGCGAAGCTAGGGGTGGCAACGGAGTTGGCAGACGGCTGCCGCAAATCCACGCCGGGGCAGTGCTTCGTCGGCTGGGAAAAGTTCGACGTGCTCTGGCAGGGCCGCAAAATCGCTGGCGCGGCACAGCGCCGGAACAAGCTGGGCCTGCTCATTCAAGGCTCCGTGCAACCGCCGCCCGTTGGCTTGGAACGCAGCCGTTGGGAGGCGGCGATGAGCGCTGAAACACCGGCCAAGCGGCTCGTTCCCACATCAGGTCTGACGCGACGTGCGGAGGAGTTGGTAAGCGAGAAGTATTCCCAGGCAAGATTTAACCAGCGCCGCTGACTGGAAGTTAAAATTCCCCACGCACCGCCGGAAACTCGCGAATCAGTGGTCATTCGCAAATGTTTGAAAACAACTGAAAGCGGCGGTGGTGGGCGAGGAGGGACTCGAACCCCCGACCAAATGCGTGTAAGGCATCTGCGCTAACCACTGCGCCACTCGCCCGCAAGCCAATGGCAGAGAGTGCCGATTTCCCTGCTGAAGACAAGCCCGCGCCCAAGCCGGGCTTGAATTCGCGCCCCGAAACCGAATCATCCGCGCATGGCGAACTCGCAGAAGGAACAGGTGGCCGCGTTTTACGAGGCGCATCACAGCCGGGGAAAATACGATTACCTCTACGGCGGCGAGGATCGGAAGGAGTTGTTCGTCAAGCTCGTCGGCACCGGGAAGAACATCCTCGAAGTCGGCTGCCGCGCCGGAAACCTCACGCAGCATTTTGTTCAGGGGAACAAGGTCGTCGGCGTGGACATTGACCGCGCGGCGCTGAAGCTTTTCGAGGAACGGCTCGCCTGCAAAGGTCATTGGGTGGACGTGGACGACGAGCCGCTGCCTTTTCCGGACAAGTCCTTCGATGTCGTCGTCTTTTCCGAGGTGATGGAGCACGTGCGCTTCCCGCAGAAGGCTCTCGGCGAAATCCGCCGCGTGCTCAAGCTCGACGGCCGGCTCATCGGTTCAGTGCCAAATGCCTTCCGGCTGCGCAACCGCCTTCGTTTCCTCGTCGGTCGGCAATACGAGAGCGATCCGTCGCATCTGCGCCAGTATTCGCACACGATTCTCCGTCGCGAACTGGAGCCGCACTTCCGCGACATCGAGATTTATCCTGTCTCCGGCCATCTGCTCGGAGGCGGCAGCAGCGGCATTCCGGTCTTCCCGTGGCTGCCCTTCCCGGTTCGCGCCCTGTTCGCGCTGGACCTGGTGTTTGTGGGGACGCCGAAATGAAACTCGCGCTCATCCGCCGCCAGTTCTCCGCCACCGGCGGCGCGGAATTGTATTTGCAACGTCTCTTGCAGGCCCTCGTTCGCGCGGGTCACGAGCCGCATCTCTTCGCCGAAGCTTGGGACAGCCAGCCCGAGGACGTGCGGCTTCACTCCGTCCCCGTCGGCGGCGACCGCACGCAACGCCCGACGCGCTTCGCCGACGTCGTCGCCGCCGAGCTGACGAAGCATTCCTTCGATGTCACCTTCAGCCTGGAGCGGACGCACCATCAGGATGTCTATCGCGCCGGCGACGGCGTGCACCGCGTCTGGCTGCAACGTCGCCAGCAGTTCGCGCAATGGTGGCGGCGGCCCTTTGTCTGCGCCGGCAGGTTCCACCGGAACATGATGAAGCTCGAGGCGCGCACCTTCGACCCCGCCAACACGCGCCACATCATCGTCAACTCCGACATGGTTCGTCGCGAGATTCTCGAACACTTCCAGTTTCCCGCCAGCCGCATCCATCTCGTCCGCAATGGCATTGACCTCGACCGCTACCGACGCGGCCAGCGCACTGCGACTCGCAAACGCTTCGGCATCAAGCCCGACGACACCCTGCTGCTCTTCGTCGGCTCCGGCTGGGAGCGCAAAGGCCTGCGCTTTGTCCTCCGCGCCTTCCATCGCCTCAAGGCCCCCCGCGTCAAACTTCTCATCGTTGGCAAGGGCAAGCCTCCCTTCGCCGTGCCGGACGGTGTCATCTTCGCCGGTCCCATGGCCGACGTGGAGAATGCCTATGCCGCGGCGGACCTCCTTCTCTTCCTGCCCATTTACGAACCCTCCTCGAATGTCGTCGCCGAGGCGCTCGTCTCCGACCTCCCGGTCATCACCACTTCCCTCAACGGCGCGAGTGAGATCATCACTCCGCGCAAGAACGGCACCGTCATCGCCGACCCGCGCGACACCGACGCGGTCGTCGAAGCCATCCGCTTTTGGATTCTCCAGCGCGGCCAGGCCGAGATGCCGCCCAAGCGTGAGCTGAGTCTGGAGCGTAACGTCGAAGAAACCCTCGCCGTGCTGGAAATGGCTGCGCGGGAAAAGCGCCGCTGACCCCGCGCGATGAAAATCTCCTTCTGCCTCATCACCCTCAACGAGGAGGCCAACCTCCGCCGCTGCCTCCGCAGTTGCGCCGACCTCGCCGACGAAATCATCATCCTCGACTCGGGCAGCGCCGACGGCACCGCGACCATCGCGAAAGAGTTCGGCGCAAAGTTTCAGCACCAGGACTGGCTCGGCTATGTCGGCCAGAAGAACAAAGTCCTTGGCCTCGCGGCCCACGACTGGGTTTTCAGCCTCGACGCCGACGAGGAACTTTCTCCCGAACTCCGCGACGACATCCGCCGCCTCAAAGCCGCTGCTCCGCCCTCTGAGTTGAGCGGCTACTCCCTGCCCCGCTGCGTTCTCTACGATGGCCGCTGGATCCGCCACGGCGACTGGTATCCCGACCGCCTCGTGCGCCTTTTCCGCCGCGACCGCGCGCGCTTCGCGGGTGGCAAAGTCCACGAACGCCTCCTCCTCGCCGGTCCCATCCAACGCCTGCACAGCGACCTCTACCATCACAGCTTCAAGGACGATGCCGACCACTGGACCCGCTGCCAGCACTACGCCCGCCTGTGGGCTGAGACCCAGCACGAGCACGGCCAAACCGCCGGCCCCCTGGCCCCGTGGACCCACGCCGCCTTCCGCTGGTTTCGCGGCTACATCCTGAAACGCGGCTTCCTCGACGGCGCGCAAGGCTGGCGCATCGCCTCTTATTGCGCCCGCGAAGTCGCCCTGAAATACCGCCTCCTGCGGCAAATGGCCGCCTCCCGCTCGTAGCGCAGGCGGCCCAGCCCGCGTTCCATTTCAGGAGTGTTTTCCGGGACGCGCCGTCTAACCTGCTGCCATGAAACCGTTGCTGGCCGCCGCCGTTCTTCTTTCCCTAGCCGCGTCCGATTTCGCCGCTGAACCGGCGGCGAACTACACCGCGCAGAGGACGGAAGCGGAGAGGCTTTTCGCCGAGAAGTCCTTCGCAAAGGCGAACGAGATTTACCACGCGGTGAATGTTACGAACCTCCCGCCGACCGAGCAGCGCTGGGTGCTCTTCCGCCGTGCGGACACGGCGTGGCGGTCCGAGGCGAGCACTCAGCGCGCGGACAACACCAAGTCCGAGCAGGCGCGCCAGCAGCTCGACGTGCTCGTGCGGGACGTGCAGCGCGAGGAGGAGAAGGACCGCGTATGGGTGGAGGTGCAGGAGTCGCTCGGGGACTTTTGGTGGACGCGGCGCAACTCGCGCAACTGGAGTGCCGCCTGGCCGCACTACAGCAACGCGCTGGAGTGGTGGGCTGGTCAGCGCTCGGGTGAAGAGGCGCGTTCGCGTTACCTGAACATCGTCTGGCGTTCTGCCAAGCCGCCACAAGCGGAGCCGTATTACCGCTATGGGAACTACGGGAACGCGCTTCCGCTGAACATTCTGGAGAACGTCCTCAAGATCGCCGTGACCGAGAACGACAAGGCCCACGCGCATTATCTTCTCGCCGTGTCCTTCCAGTATCACGGCGGCGACTGGGACGCGCGTGCCCGCGTGCCGGAGCATTTCGAGGCCGCGCTCAAGCCGGGCAAAGGCACGGATCGGTATGACGACGCGCTCTACTTCTACGCCGAGTGGATGATGAATCAGGGCCGCGCCGTGCCGCTCAAGGACGGCAACTGGACACAGGAGCCGGACTACGTGAAGGCGCTCGCGCTGTTCCGGCGACTCGTCGCGGAGTTTCAGAAGGGCGAAACGCGCTACTGGGAGCAGGCGCAGCAGCAGATTCGCGGCATCACCGAGGTGCAAGTGAACGTCGGCGTGTCGCACGTCTTCCTGCCGGAGTCGGAGATTCAGTATCACCTCAACTGGCGTAACGTGAAACGCATCGAGTTGGCGCTTTATCCGGTGGACCTGACAAAAGACGTGAACCTCGCGCAGATTGACGACAAGAAGCGCACGGACTGGTTGCACTCCATTGACCTCGCCGGTCGCGAGAAGGCGAAGTCGTGGACGCACGACACGAAAGACAAGGGGGATTATCGCCCCGGCAACGATGCGTTGCGCGTGGACGGCAAGCTCCGCCCCGGCGCTTACGTGTTGGAGGCTCAAGGCGGCCGTAAGTCCGCACGCGATCTGGTGCTCGTGACGGATGCTGCGCTGGTGTTGAAAACTTCCGGCAAGACCGCGCTCGTCTTCGTCACCGACGCGCTCTCCGGCAAGCCATTGCCAAACGCGAAGACACGCCTGTGGGAGCGCTGGCACGTCGGCAACAACAAGTGGGACACGCGCTCGCAGGACAAGGTCACGGACAAGGATGGCCTCGCGGTCTTCGAGGTCACGCGGCAGCTGAACAACAACGTGGAAATCTTCGCCGCCGCCACGCTCGGCGACAAACAGGCTTTCAGCCCCGGCAACACTTACTCCTATCGGGAGCCGCACGAGTCGTGGCGAATCTACGCCTTCACCGACCGCCCGGCGTATCGCCCGAAGGAGACGGTGCAGTGGAAGGCCGTCGTGCGTCGTTACAATGGCTCGGTCTATTCCACGCCGGCGAACGAGACGATTTGGTTCCGCATTGACGGCCCGGACAACGCACTCGTGAAGGAAGGCGAACTCAAGTTGAACGAGTTCGGCACCGGCTGGGGTTCGCTCGAACTCACAGAAACGCAGCGGCTCGGCGAATACCGCGTGAGCTTCCGCGACAAGTCGAAGAACAATCACATCGGCAACGCGACGCTCTTCCGGCTGGAGGAATACAAGTTGCCGGAGTTCAAGGTCGCGGTGCAGACGCCGGAGGAGAACGGGAAGAAGAAAGCTTTCCGCACCGGCGAGAAGGTCGAAGTCAGCATCCAGGCGGACTATTACTTCGGCGGGCCAGTGGCGAACGCGACGGTCGAGGTCATCGTTCATCAAGACCCGTATTACTTCGCGTGGAAGGAGCCGCGTGAGTTCGGCTGGTTCTACGAGGAGAACGAGGGCTTCAACCGCTTCGGTCGCGGCTGGCGCGGTGGCGGTGGCGGACAGATTCTGAAGCGCGAGACGCTCAAGACCGACGCGACAGGCAAGGCGCAGTTGGAGTTCGAGTCGCCGAAGGACTACGGGCAGGACTTCGAATTCCGCATCGAGGCGCGCGTCGTGGACGCCAGCCGCCGCGAAATCACCGGCAGCGGCACCGTGCGCGTCACGCGCCAGCGCTTCTACGTCCACGCGAAGGCCGAGCACAACCTGCACAAGCCCGGCGACAAGACGACCGTGAACTTCCGCGCGCAGGACGCCAACGAGCAGCCGATGCAGACGGAAGGCATCGTCAAGGTCATGCGCGATTACTGGGAAGAAATTTGGGTCAACCCCGCTGGCAAGGAAGTGAAAGGCGCGGAGCTGAAGGCGCTTCAAAGCGACGGGAAGTTCCCGCCCGCGCCGCAAGTTGGGCAGCGTCCGTGGCGGCTGAAATTCCGTGGTTATCACAGCGATGACATTCTCACGCGCACGCTCAAGACGGACGCCGAAGGCAAGGTGAACCTCGCCTTCACGCCGGAGCGCGACGGCTACTATCGTGTGACGTGGCTGACGGAAGACGCCTTCCCGAATCGCCCGCCGCAGCCCATCCGCGCGGAGACGACCGTGTGGGTCACGACGAGCACGACGACCGAACTCGGCTACCGGCACGGCGGCGTGGAAATCATCGCCGACAAGGACACGTTTCGCGTCGGGCAGAAGGTGCCCGTCATGCTCGTGGCGAACAGCAACGACCGTTACGTGCTCTTCACCGTCGAGGCCGAGGAACTCATCAGCTACCAGGTCGTTCACCTCACCGGCACCGTGAAGCTCGTCGAACTGGCCCTCAGTGACGCGCACGTGCCGAACGTGTTCCTGAGCGCGGCGATGGTCGTGGACAAGCAGGTTCACATGGACACGAAGCAAGTCATCGTGCCGCCCACGAAACATTTCCTCAGCGTGGACGTGAAGCCCGACCGCACCCAATACCAGCCGCGCGAGGACGGCACGTTGCTCGTCACCGCGCGCGACCACGAGGGCAAGCCCGTCGCCGCCGAAGTGGCCGTGGGCCTCGTGGACGAGTCGGTCTATTACATCCAGAGCGATTACGCGGGCGACCCGCGACAGTTCTACTTCGGCACCAAGCGCCAGCAGCGCACGCAGACACAGAGCACGTTCAACCAAAAGAGTTATGCTAAACTCGTGGAGTGGGAGGAGGACGGGAAGAAGGAATTGTTGGAGCTGTCGGAAGTGTTGTCGCGCGAACAGGAGAAACAGCAATGGGGTTTTCACGAAAGCGACAAAGCCGAAATGCTCAAGGCGGCCGACATCTATTCGGTGAACGCGGTGGGCTTCGTTGACGTATCTCAGAAAGCCGCCGTCGCCGGTGGTGCCGGGTTGAGTCGGCTGCGCTCCCTTGCCGCACCGATGGGCGCAGCCACACCTTTGTCCATGCCGCCCGCTGCGCCCGCCGCGAAGTTCGCCTTGGACGCCCTCGGCGACCGCGACGAGAAGGCCAAGCGGGAAAAGCTATCGGGCGCGGGCGGCGAGGAGACAAACGTCATCGTTCGCTCCGACTTCCGCTCGACCATCGTCTGGCTGCCGGACGTGAAGACCGGCGCGGACGGAACGGCGCGTGTGCCGGTGAAATATCCCGACTCGCTCACCGGCTGGAAGGCCACGGCCCGCGCGGTCGGCAGCGGCGCGCAGTTCAGCATCGCGAACTCGACCACGCGCACCAAGCAACCGCTCATCGTGCGCTTGCAGGCCCCGCGCTTCTTCGTCGTGGGCGATGAAGTCGTCCTGAGCGCAGTCGTGAACAACAACACGGAGGCGGAGTTGAGCGTAAAAGTCACGCTGGACGCGTCGGGGAACTTGGCGGTAGGGCGCGCTGTCCTCAGCGCGCCGCAGACCGGGGTGAGCCAACGGCGCGGTGAGGACACCGCGCCCTACCAAGTCACTTTGAAAGTTCCCGCCAACTCCGAGGCCCGCGCCGACTGGAAGGCCCGCGTCGTGACGCCCGGTGAAGTTCGCCTCAAGACCACGGCGGTCGGCGGCAAGTTCAGCGACGCGATGGAGAAGTCGTATTTGTCCCACGAGCATGGCATCGAGCGCTTCCTCACCAAGGCCGGCAAGGTGCACGGCTCCGACATCACCGTGCGGCTCGACGTGCCCGCCGCGCGCAAGAAGGACACCACCTCGCTCGTCGTGCAGGTCGCGCCCAGCCTCGCGGTCACGATGCTCGACGCACTGCCCTACTTGATTGATTACCCCTACGGCTGCACCGAGCAGACCATGAGCCGCTTCCTGCCATCGGTCGTGACGGCGAAGACGTTGAAGGATCTCGGCCTCCAGCCCGAAGACGTGATGAGCCGCGTCTTCGGCGGTATTGAAGCCCGGGCCGGCGGTGCCGCTCCGCCGAATCTCGGCGCGAAGAAAGACTTGGCGAGGCTCAACGAGATGACCGATGCGGGCCTGAAGCGCCTCTACGATTTCCAGCACGGCGACGGCGGCTGGGGCTGGTGGAAGGAAGGCCAGAGCGACCGTTGGATGACCGCCTACGTCGTCTGGGGCCTCACGCTCGCGAAGCAGTCTGGCGTGGCGCTGAAGGCGAACGTGCTGGAGCGCGGCGCGGCGTTCCTCGACAAGACGCTCATCGAGGAAGAGCTGAACCACGACATGCAGGCCTTCATGCTGCACGCGCTCGCCGTCCAACGCGCCGACGCGAAGCAGGCCGGCCTTTCCCCATTCCAGACCAAGGCCTTCGACAACCTCTGGAAGAACCGCGAGGCGCTCAACGCCTACACCCGCGCGCTGCTCGCTTTGGCCGCGCACCACTTCGGCAAAGCGGCGGAGGCGAAGACGCTCATCGCGAACCTGGAGAACGGCGTGAAGCGCGACGACCGGCCCGACGCGAGCGTGCTCATCGGTGGCGCGCTGCCCGTGAACGTCGGTGTGATTGGGACCGCTCATTGGGGCGAGGACGGCATTTACTGGCGTTGGTCCGACGGCGGCGTGGAGGCCACGGCCTTCGCCCTCCGCGCGTTGCTGGCGATTGACCCGCAGAACAAGCTCATCGAGCCGGTCACGAACTGGCTGCTCAAGGGCCGGCGCGGCGCGCAGTGGAGCAATACCCGCGACACCGCCATCACCATCCTCGCGCTGAACGATTACCTGCGCGTGACCAAGGAACTGTCGCCGGAGCTGGAATACGAAGTGACCGTGAACGGCACGAGCATCGCCAAGCGCAAGGTCAGCGGCGCGGAGGTCTTCGCCGCGCCCAGCCGCTTCGCCGTGGACACCAAGCTCATCAAGGACGGCGCGAACGACATCCGCATCAAGCGCAAAGGCGAAGGGCCGGTTTACTTCGCCGCCGAAGCGAAGTTCTTCAGCCTGGAAGAACCCATTCCCGCGAGCGGCAACGAAATCTTCGTGAAGCGCGAATACTTCAAGCTGGTGGGCCGCCCGACGCTGCTCAAGGGCCTGCTCTACGACAAGGTGCCGCTGCTCGACGGCGAGAGCGTGAAGAGCGGCGAGCGCATCGAGACCGTGCTGACCATCGAGGCGAAGAACAACTACGAGTATCTGCTCTTCGAGGACTTGAAGCCCGCTGGCTTCGAGGCCGTCGCCGTGCGCAGCGGCGAGAGCCTCTACGCGCGCGAACTCAAGAGCGGCGCGGTGGAGAGGAAGTTTGGCGAAGTCGGGAAACCGGCGCTTCCGCCAAGTTCAAAGTCCAAAGTTCAAGGTTCAAGGTCGAAGGCCATTGCCACGCCGCGCGCTTACACGGTCAAGAGTGGCGACAGCTTGGTCCGCATCGCGAAGGAACACGGAACGACGGTTCAAGCGCTCACCAACCTGAACGGATTCAATACGACGATGATAAAGGTAGGGCAGCAGATCAACCTGCCCAGCTCCGCTGTGATTGAGTCGGCGGTGGCGGAAGTGGCCGTGGCAGAGCCGACGATTGCGATTGCACCGAGCGCGCCCGTCGCGCGACTTGCCGCCGCGCGGCCGATTGGGTTGATTCCGCCCCGGCCCATCGGCATCGGCGAGCCAGACTTCACCGGCCGCACGCGCTGGGTTTATCAGGAGCTGCGCGACCGCAAGGTGGCCCTCTTCCTCGACAAGCTGCCCGAAGGCGTCTGGCAGCTCCGCTACGACCTCCGCGCCGAAGTCCCTGGCCAGTTCCACGCGCTCCCCGTCCTCGGCCACGCCATGTATGTCCCAGAAATCCGCTGCAACGGCGCGGAGCTGCACGTGACCGTGGTGGACTAGGCACCACAACGCCGAGCCGTTGCAACGGTGGCTCACTGCACCTCCAACAGTTCCACCTCGAAGATGAGCGTGGCGTTGGGCGGGATGGCTCCGGGGTAGCCGCCTTCGCCGTAGCCGAGTTCGGGCGGGATGGTCAGCTTGACCTTGTCGCCCACGCGCATCCGCGTCACGGCGATGTCCCAGCCGGCGATGACTTCGCTCATGCCCACGGTGAAGGAGAACGGCTCGCCGCGGTCCACGGAGCTGTCGAACTTCCTGCCGTTCGTCAGCCAGCCGCTGTAGTGGACGACGGCGACGTTGCCCGCGTTGGGGCAAGGCGCGTCCGGGGCGTCGGTGATGTGGAGGAGTTCAACGAAGAGTTTGGGGGCGGCGTCAGATGACATTGCCGCGAGGCTAAGGGAGGAAGTTCCGCCGCCGCAAGCCGCGCCTTTCTCCGCGACTCCGTGACGGCTGGCGCCGATGCGGGCTTGCCGGGCCGGGCCGCATTCCGCACGATGTCCGCCGCGTTCAAACACTGCTCGCGCTCACATGACCAAAGTCATCATCACCGGTTCCAAGGGCCGCATGGGCCAGACGCTCATCGCGTGCGCCGCGCAAATCCCGACCATCCAGGTCGTCGGCGCGATTGATCTCGGCGAGCATCTCGGCCCGCTGCTCGACAAGGCCGACGCCGTCATTGATTTCAGTTTCCACGAGGCCACCCTGCCCTTCGCGCATCTGTGCGCGCAGCACGGCAAGGCGCTCATCGTCGGCACCACCGGCCACGCGGAAGCGGAGAAAACCGCGCTCCGCGCGTGCGCCGCGAAGATCCCGATGGTCTGGGCCTCGAACTATTCCACCGGCGTCAACACGCTCTTCTGGCTCACGCGCAAGGCGGCGGAAATCCTCGGCTCCGGCTTCGACCTCGAAGTCGTCGAGATGCACCACCGCATGAAGAAGGACGCGCCCAGCGGCACAGCCACGACGCTGCTCGAAATCCTCGGCGACGTGCGGAAGGTGCAACTTGCGGACGCGCTCCGCCACGGGCGCAAGGGCATCACCGGCGAACGAACGAGTTCCGAGATCGGCATTCATGCACTGCGCGGCGGCGACGTGGTGGGCGATCACACAGTCATCTTCGCCACGAACGGTGAGCGGGTGGAACTCACGCACAAAGCCAGCAGCCGCGAGACCTTCGCGAACGGTGCCTTGCGCGCCGCGCAATGGGTCGTGAAACAGAAGCCCGGCCTCTACGACATGCAGGACGTGCTGGGGCTGAAGTGACTTTGGAATCCAGAATCCAGAATCCAGAATTCAGAATCCTCGCGGTCGTCGCGCTGGGATCCAACCTCGGCGACTCCGTTGAAATACTCCGCGACGCGATGAGCCGCCTTGCTGCTTGCTCCACAACGCCTCTCCGTCGCTCCTCAATCTGGCGCAGCGCACCCGTGGATTGTCCTCCTGGCGCGCCGGACTTCAGCAACGCCGTCGTCGTCCTCTCTCCCCTGCCCCGCTTCACGCCGGATTCACTGCTGGCTGAGTTGCAAACGCTCGAACGCGAGTTTGGCCGCCAGGCAAAAAAAGTTCTCAACGAAGCGCGCCCGCTGGACCTTGACCTCATCGCGTGGGGCGGCGAAGTGCGGAACACGCCGGCGCTCACCCTGCCCCACCCTCGCGCACACCTGCGGCGGTTCGTCCTCCAGCCCTTGTGCGAGCTGGCTCCGGACTTGGTGCTGCCGGGCCAGACGCAGACCGTGGCCGGCTTGCTGGCTGGCCTGCGGTCGGATGAAGTGCTGGAGCGACTGCCGTAGCGCAGTCCGCCCCTTGCCGCTTGTCACCCGTCATGCGTCGCCGCACAGTCCCGCCAATGAGCGAACACTCGGAAGCGCCGCTCGACGAACTATGGCGCGAATACGGCGAGGTCTTCGAGGCCTTCGACGACCTCATGCTGGCCCGCTGGCTGGCGCAGACGCTCGGCCAGTTGCATGGACGCGTCTGGCGCAGTTCGCACCCGCTCGTCGGCGCGTATCGGCTGGCCGCGCAGGTCGCCCACGACCGGCAGATCTGGCACAAGCGCCTCGCCACCGCGCCGCGTGATTATCCCGAATCGTCCTGTTGTCGCGCGCCGCTGCTGCCGCTCATCACGCGCGATGTCGCCGAGCAAGGCTTGATCTGCCAGCATTGCAACGCCACGGCGGTCGCCTTCGACGACATTCCCGCGGACGTGCAGAAGATGCTGCGCAACTGGGCGGAGAAATACGCGCCCGTCCACCAGACCGCGCATTGGGACGACCGCCAGCAGAAGCGAGCTGGCAACTACGATCGCGCGCTGGAGGAGGCGGCCACCGAGGCGGAGCGTTTGCTGGCCGCCGCCGGCAACAAGCTCGCGCCCGCGCTGCTGGAGTTTTATCCGGCCGTTCTCTGGGAAGATCAGGACGAGTGCCTCGACGTGCGACCAGAAGACATTCCGCTGTGAGGCGGCGACGCGCATGAGCACGCCATGAAGTTCCTCCTCAAGTGGGCGTTCCGGCTCTTCCTGCTGCTGCTCGTGCTGCTGGCCGTCCTCGCGCTGAGCTTCGACACCATTGTCACGAGCATCGCCGAGAACAAACTCCGCAAGCAGACCAGCCTCGAAGTGCGCCTGGAGAAGTTTGAGTTGCGTCCGTGGAGCGGCCACGCCCGCGTGGAGAAACTCGTGATCTACAATCCTGCGGAGTTCGGCGGTGGCCCGCTGGTGAACATCGCGGAGCTGCACGTCGAATACGACCCAGCCCTTGCCCGTGAGCGGAAGCTGCACATGAGCGTGCTGCGCTTTAACCTCGCTGAACTCAACATTGTCGTGGACAAGAACGGCCAGTCCAACCTCGACGGAGTTCGCAAGGCGGTGGAGGAGATCCGGCGCGGCCAGCGCGTTGCCCGGACCAACGCACCGATGGAGTTCGCGGGCCTCGACATGCTGAACCTGACACTCGGAAAGGGCACCTGGACCGACCTGCGCAGTTCCGGCACACCTCGCACGTTCGATCTCGGCGTCCACAACGAAGTCGTGCAAGGCGTGAAGGACTCGAAGGAGCTTGTCGCCAAGCTGACGCCCATTCTCGTGCGTGCCGGGCTGGCATTCTTCGGCGTGGGCCAGCCCATTCCCGAGCCGGTGTCAACGAACTCGCCGCCTCTCAAGGCCAATGAGGCGACGCTGCCCAAACGCTAGCCGGCCGCGCCAGCCGAAGCCTGCCATGACGCCACGCGCATCAAAGCCGCCGCCAGCCGCAGGTCAAGATTCGCCGCGATGGCGTTGGTGGGCGCTGGCCTTGGCGCTCGGCACAGCGGCGCTGTTCGCCTCCGTGCGAAACTTCACCTTCATCAACTTCGACGACGATGTCTTCGTGTTCGCGAACGACAAAGTGAGCCGGGGTTTCTCGTGGGAAGGCGTGAAGTGGGCGTTCCTTGCCGCTGACATTGACTATTGGCGGCCGTTGAGCTGGCTGTCGCACATGCTTGACGTGGAGCTGTTTGGCCTACGGGCCGGAGGGCATCATCTCACGAGTGTCATTCTCCACTCCGCCAATGCCACCCTGCTGTTCCTCGCGCTGCGCCGGCTGACGGGGCGGCTCGCACCGAGTCTCCTGGCGGCGGCACTGTTCGCGTGGCACCCGCTGCACGTTGAATCCGTCGCGTGGGTGGCGGAGCGCAAGGACGTGCTGTGCGCGTTCTTCTGGTTTCTCGGCCTCTGGTGCTACGCGGGCTACTGCGAAGCGCCGAGCCGCAAGCGCTTCGCTGCCGTGGCCGGATGTCTCGCACTGGGGCTTATGTCCAAGCCCATGATTCTGACGTTCCCCTTCCTGCTGCTGCTGCTGGATGTCTGGCCGCTGCGCCGCGCGGAGTTCGCTGGCGATTGGCGAGAGTTCGCACGACGGCTTGGCCCGCTCGCAATGGAGAAGCTGCCGCTCTTCGCGCTAGTGGCGGTGGCGACGGTTGCCACCTACATCGCCCAGCGCAACGTCGGCGCAATGATGTCCGAGGAGGTGCATCCGCTCGCGGCGCGGCTCGCGAACGCCCCCGTCTCCTACGCGCGCTATCTCGGCCTCTCGATCTGGCCGGCGGATCTCGCCATCCTATATCCAATGCCGCGCGCGTGGGCCTTGTGGCAAGTCGCGGGTGCGCTTGGTTTGCTCGCGGCAGTGACGTGGGGATGTGTGCGCCGGCTCGGCTCGCAGCCGTGGCTGGCAGTTGGCTGGTTCTGGTTTCTTGGCACGCTTGTGCCAGTGATCGGGCTGGTGCAGGTGGGCAACCAGTCCATCGCCGACCGTTACACCTACGTCCCGCTCGCGGGTCTCTTCGTCGCGCTGGCCTGGTCGCTCGACGAACTGCGCGCGAAACGTCCCGCCTGGTCACCGAGCCTGGTTGCCGTGGCGGTCCTCGCGCTGGCCTTGTGCGTGGTGAGAACGCTTCGGCAACTGCCGCACTGGCGAGATGGCATCTCCATCTTCGAGCAGGCGGTGCGGGTGACGCGGGACAATTTTGTGGCGATGACCAATCTGGGCAACAACCTTGCGCGCGTCGGCCAGCAGCAGCGGGCCATTGACCTCTACCAGCAGGCGTTGCGGGTCAGCCCGACCAACGCCGAAACCCACTACAACCTCGCCTCGTCGCTGGCGGAAACCGGCCAGCCACAGGCCGCCGAGCAGCACTATCGCGAAGCGCTTCGTGAGCATCCCGGCCACGCGATGGCGCACAACAATCTTGCCAACCTGCTCTCTGACTCGGGCCGCGTTCCGGAGGCCATCCAGCACTACGAGGAAAGCCTCCGCCTCAAACCCAGCAATCTCGAAGCCCGCTTCAACTACGGCATCACCCTCGCTGACGCCGGCAAGCCGACCGAGGCGATCGCACAGTTCGAGGCTGCGGTGCGGCTCCAGCCGGCCTTCACCCGCGCGCGGCTGCAACTGGTCACGCTCTACGCCGGGCTGGGCAAGGCGGACGCGGCCCGCGCGCACAACGACGCGCTGCTCCGAAACGACCCCGCTTCGCCGGAAGGCCATTTCAACGCCGGCTCGCTCGCTTCGGCTGGCGGCGATTGGCCCACGGCGATCCAACACTGGCAGGAAGCCGTGCGCTTGAAGCCCGACTTTCTGCCTGCCGTCCACCGGCTCGCGTGGACATTGGCGACGCATCCCAGCGCAACCGTGCGCAATCCCAAGGCCGCGCTGGCACTGGCCGGACATTTCGCCCGGCTCGCCGGCTCGCAAAACGCCGAAGCGCTGGACCTCCTGGCCGTGTCGCAAGCGGCGAACGGAGCGTTTGAGCCGGCCGTGCGGCACGCGCAACAAGCGCTCGTCGTCGCGGGCACCAACGCGGCGCTGGCGGCGGAGATCCGCGCGCGGGTGGCGCTCTTCCAAAACAGCAAGCCGTTCGTTGAAGGCCCGGCGAAGTAGCTCGCTTTCCAGCGTGCCATCGCGTTGGCGTTCACCTAAAAATCCGCCGTGCATATTCTCGGCATAATCCCGGCGCGGTTCGCGTCGTCGCGCTTTCCCGGCAAGCCCTTGCACCCCATCGCGGGCCAGTCGCTCATCCAGCGTGTCATCCAGCGGTGCCAGCTCGCCAAGTCGCTGCGCGAAATCATCGTCGCCACGGACGATGAACGCATCGCGGCGGTCGCGCGGAAGTTCTGCCGCGTGGAAATGACGCGCGCCGACCATCCCAGCGGCTCCGACCGCATCGCGGAAGTCGTTGAGCGCTGCGCGTGCGATGCGGTGGTGAACATCCAAGGGGACGAGCCGCTGATTGACCCGGCGGTGATTGACTTGGTGGCAACAGCGCTGGTCGGCGCAGAGATGTCCACCGCGGCCACGGTCATCAAGAACATCGAGGAATACGAGAATCCGAACGTGGTGAAGGTCGTGACCAGCGTGGCAGGCCGCGCGCTCTATTTCTCGCGGCGGACGATTCCCTTCCTGCGCGAGCACGCCGCACAATCCGCCGCCGTGCAGGCCGCCGCGTTTCCGTTTCTCAAACACCTCGGCATCTACGGCTACCGGCGCGATGCGTTACTGCGACTGGTGACGTTCCCCCAGTCGCCGCTGGAGCAGGCCGAGCGGCTGGAACAACTCCGTGCCCTGGAGAACGGCATCCCCATCGCCGTTGTGCGCGTGGACTACGACAGCGTGGGCGTGGACATTCCGGCGGACGTGGAGCGAGTCGAGCGGCTGCTTGAGGCGGGCTTGTAGTCGCACCCTTCAGGTTGCGGATTGACGTTCCTCCCACACGCAAGCTGAAGCCTGCGACCACGTCGCTGGACGCTTTCGCGCACCACCCCTACACTTCGCGCACATGAATTTGGAAGACCACGTCGGAGATGTGATTCGCAAAGCTCGGGCGATGCTGAGCGTGTCGGCAGATGCCGCTGCGAAGGCCGCCGCAGTCAACGCCGAGGAACTCGCCGCACTCGAAGACTCCGGCAAATGCGCGCGCAAACCGGACTTCCACACGCTGGCCGGACTCATCGGCTTGCATGGCGCGAAGCTGGAAGCCTTGGCGAACGGCTGGCTGCCTGTGCCCACGGACACCGGCACCTGGCGCGAGCTCCGCCAGATCACCACCACGCGCAGTGGGAACACGGTTCATTGCTATCTCGTTTGGGACGAGGTCACACGCGAGGCGGCGTTGTTCGACACGGGTTTTGAGGCGGAGGCGGTCTTCAAGGTGCTGGAGGAGAACAGCGCGGAGCTGAAGCACCTCTTCATCACGCACTCGCACCATGACCACATCGAAGGGCTGGTCGCGATCCGCGAGCGCTTCCCCACTTTGCGCATCCACACGGACACGAAGGGTGCCCCGCCGCAGAACCGGAACCGCCGCAACGACTGCGTCCATGTCGGCAGCCTGCGCGTCACCAACCGCGAAACGCCCGGCCATGCGGAAGACGGCGTGACCTATCTCATCGGCAACTGGCCGGAGGATGCGCCGCACGTCGCGGTCGTCGGCGACGCGATCTTCGCCGGCTCGATGGGCGGCGCGAAGGAACACGGCGATTTGGCGAAGGCGAAAGTGCGCGAGCAAATCCTCGCGCTGCCGCCCGACACGCTGATCTGCCCCGGCCACGGTCCGTTGACGACCGTGGCACAGGAGAAGGCGAGCAATCCGTTCTTCTGAGCGTTGGCGGGCAGTTGCCTCGGCTCACTTTCCGCGCATACTTCCGCCATGCCGAAACGGCCCGACGACGTTGCCGCGGATGACCAGATTCTCGCGCTGCTGCCTTACGCGCACATGCGCGGGGGGTTTGTCATCAAGCCGGAGGACATGGGACGAACCAAGGGCCTGGCCATCGAGGCAATGGAGGGGCAGGTAAGCGAACAGTTGAAGCAAATCTACGAGCAGGTCGAGACGCTCGCCCGTCAGGCCAAGGTCATCCGCACGCGCGCGGAAATCAGCTACAAGATTTACCAGTGCGACCTGCGCTTCGAGCCGCGCATCAGCCAGACCTACCACCTCTACGAGTCCGAGGAGGGCAAACCGCAACTCTCTCTCGTCGCGCCGGACGAGTGGACAACGGACAAGACCCATCTCGCGACGGTGCGCCTGCTGGCCGACCACACCTGGGAAGTGCTGGAATCCAAGGACGACGGGACAACTCCCTTCACTGCCGAGTCTCGGGCCACCGACGCGAACGCGTAGCGGTCCGCGCTGCTGCTCAGGGAGCCGTGCCCTTGCCCTGCTTGATGACGGCGTCGAAGGCCGGCTTCGGCTGGCCTTCGCGGTCGAAGAGCAGCGGGTGATTCGTCCGGCCGCGCATCGGGAAGTTGTTCAGCCACGACTCGGCATCGGTCACGCCCCAGAAGGTCACGCGGCTGACCTTGTCGGCGTGCTTCGCATACACGGTGAACAGGTCGCCGTAACGCTTGGCCAACTGCTGCTGCACCGCCGCCGGCAGGCCGTTCGTGTAGGGGTTGGTCTTGGGGTCGAACGCGGCCTTCTGGTTGATATCCGCGCCGGAGATGCCACGCACGAAGGGCAGCACGCTCACGTCGAGTTCGGTAATCATCGTCTTCACGCCGATTTGGCTGAAGGCGGTGATGGTGTCCTCGACCTCCTTGATGGGTGGCGAGGTCAGGTTGTGGTGCGACTGGCTGCCGATGCCGGTCACTTTCACGCCGGCGCCGTGCAGCTTCCTCACCAGGGCGACGCAGCCGTTGCGCTTGGCGGGGTTCTCCAGCGAATAGTCGTTGTAATACAGCTCGGCCTGCGGGTCGGCGGCGTGGGTGAACTGAAAGGCTTTTAACAAAAAATCCTCGCCGATGATTTTCAGCCACGGCGACTGCCGCAGCGAGCCGTCGTCGTTCAACGCCTCGTTCACCACGTCCCAGCCCTTCACCCGGCCCTTGTAGCGCCCGACGACGGTGTGGATGTGGTTGCTCATCGTGGCCAGCAGCACGTCGCGCGTGACCGCGTTGCTCTTGGCGTCCTGAAACACCCAGTTCGGCGTCTGCGAATGCCACACCAGCGTGTGGCCGACGATGAACATGGCGTGCTGCTCGCCGAACTCCACGAAGCGGTCCGCCGCATCGAAGCTGAACTTCGCCGGCTCGGGATGAATCGGCCCCCACTTCATCGAGTTCTCGGCCGTGAGGCTGTTGAAATGCCGCTGCACGAGCGCGGCGCGATCCGGGCTTTTCCCGGTTACCTGCCCGGTGTTGACCGCGACGCCGACGAGGAACTTGCCCTTGAACGCGTCCTTGAGCGTGGGCTGCGGCTGCGCGACGGCGGCGCAGACGGACAGGGCAAACAGGGCGGCAGAGACAGCGGCGAAGTGGGCGGGTTTCATGGACGTGCATATTGGTCAGGCAGCGGACGATTTCAACCCGCTTTCTCGCGGCCGGGGCGGGCGGGCGCCCGCGCCGGAGGTTGAGTTTTCCCCCGCATTCCGGCAAGCTCCCGCCATGCCGATTTACGAGTTTCACTGTGACGGTTGCGACAAGGACAGCGAGGTGCTGGTGCGCTCCAGCCGCTGGCAGGGCACGCCCTGTCCGCACTGCGGGTCCAAGAAGCTGTCGAAGAAGTTTTCCACGTTCACCTCGACGAGCGCGGGCGGCGAAGCGCCATCATGCTCCGGGGTGCCCAGCTCGTGCGGGATGTGCGGCACGGGCAGGCCGCACTCGCACTGATTTCGCAGCGTCAGTGCGCGATTGCGCGCAGAAAAATTGCGTTTGCGTGTTCGCCCGCGCGTAAAACTGTCTTATGCAAGCAATCCGCAGGCACGACAGCGAAATCTCCGGGACGAAGTTTCAACGCAGCATCATTGTGGGCAACGGTGAGTTCGCCTTCCGTCACACCGAGCACAAGAACTTTATTGCCCTTGAGTTTCATTTTTTCGCCCATGAACAAATCGAACAAATCCACGGTGAACAACTCACACCACGCGAGCCGACGTGATCGGGGGCCACTTTTCGTCGACCGCTTTTGTGGAGCCAGCGTTGGCTCGAAGTCCTCAAAATCAATCGAGGCGAGCGCCTGCGGGATGTGCAATTCGCGCGGTTTTCCATCAAGCCCAACCCGATTCCAATCGAAGACCCGATAGGTCGTGTCGGAGTTCTGTTGAATTTCAAAAATAAGATTCCCCGCGCCCAGTGCATGGACGCGTCCGCTGGGGAGAAACATGGAATCGCCGCGCTTCACCAGGATGCGGTGGAAGCACTCCGCCACCGAGCCGTCTTGAATGCGTCGCTCGAATTCCGCGCGCGTCACGCCGCGTCGCAGTCCGACGAACAGGTCCGCGCCCGGCGCAGCATCGGCCACATACCACATCTCGGTCTTTGGCTCGCCACGCAGCTCGGCGGCCTTGTGCGCGGGCGGATGGACCTGGAGCGAGAGCTTTTCTTGAGCGTCGAGAATTTTGACCAGCAGCGGGAAACGTCCGGCGCACGGCTTTGATTCGCCGAGCATTTCCTTCGCGTGCTGCTCCATCAGCCAGCGCAAATCGTGCCCAGCCAACGGGCCGTTTGCGATGACACTCACACCTTCAGGCCGGTCGGTGATTTCCCACGACTCGCCGATCGGCGTCTGCGGTGGCAGCGGCTTGTGGAATTCATGCTTCAACTTTCGTCCGCCCCAGACGCGCTCTTTGAAGATGGGCTGGAATGTGAGCGGGTAGAGCGGTTGTGACATCGCGCTGAGGTTGGCGAGGGATGAAGCTGCGGCTCAAGGCGAAACTGTGCGGCATGATGCCTTTACTTTCTCCACTTGCCGTGCCCGCGCGGAAAGGCATCAATTCCGCCCGACAAATGGAAAACGCCATCTACCTCGTGCTGATCCTGACCTCGGTCATCAGCCTGACGTTCATCATCGAGCGCGGAATTGCACTCCGCACCGGCCGCGTCATCCCGCCTGTTCTGGAGGAGGCGGTGGAAAACTGCCAGACGCCCTCCGACCTGCCGATGCTGCGGCGCACGTGCGAACAACATTCCTCGCCGCTGGGCCGGCTGCTGGTTGTCGCCGCGAACCATCTCGACTGTCCGAAAGGCGAGAATGTTGACGCGCTCCAGACCAAGGCGCGGCACGAGATGGCACAATTGGAGCGCGGCCTGGTCGTGTTGGAAATCATCACCGGAATCGCGCCGCTCCTGGGCCTGGTGGGCACGGTGTATGGGTTGATTTTGCTTTTCAAGGGCATGGATCAGCAGGGCTTCACCGGGGCGAACAAGGAGTTCGCTGGCGGCATCGCGCTGGCCCTGACGTCCACGTTGCTCGGCCTCGTCGTGGCCATTCCCTCGCTGGTCGCGTGGAGCTATTTCAACAAGAAGGTGGACACGCTGGCCGTCGAGATGGAGACGCTGTGCGACGAATTCCTTCAGCGGCAATACCGCGCAATGAACCGCGCGTAATCGAGGAGTTTTGCCGCGTATGAAACACCAACCGGGAATTCATAAGATGAGCAGCGAGAGAATGGACTCGCTCGCCAGCTTTTTTCCTCCCGCCCTCCCGCCTTCCTGATAAATTCCGCCCCTTCTTGCCCTGAGTGCAATTCCTCGTTCGCAAACGCCGCTCCCCGCCCGCCGTCATCATTGTGTCGTTGATTGACGTGCTGCTGGTCGTGCTGATCTTCCTGATGGTCACGACGACCTTCCGCCAGCAGCCTGCGGTGAAGCTCACGTTGCCCGAGTCCAAGCAGGCGAAGGAGGGTGTCGCCGAAAAAGTGCCGCCGCTCTTCGTGGACATCGTGAAGACCGCGCCGCACCTGCACTTCGGCGGCAAGCCCGTGACCGCCGAGAAGCTGCAGGAGGAACTCATCGCAAAGGTGAAGGAAAATCCCAACGTCGCCCTCGCCATCCGCTCCGACACCGAAGCGCCCGTCGGCCAGCTCGTGAAGGTGATGGACGCCGCGAAGGCCGCAAAGATCAAGGCGGTCACGGCCTACACCAAGCAGCCAGGACAAAAGTAGCCTCCGCCAACTCCCTATTTGCGCCCCGCCGGTCTTCTGCTCTAATCGCCCTCGCGCTTATGAAACATCTGCTCCGCCCCACCGTTCTCACCCTCGCGCTCGGCCTTTTCGCCGCCGCCGCGCAAGACGCGAAAACCCCGCCAGCCAAGCGGGAAGGCCGCAAGGCCGGCCCGCGCCCCGGTTCCGGCCTGGCCGTGAACGAGAACAAGGCCACGCCGCTGGAGCGCATCAAGGTGATGAAGGACTTCAAGGCCGAGCTGCTCTACTCCGTGCCCGCCGGCGAGCAAGGCTCGTGGGTGAATCTCTGCACCGACGGCAAGGGCCGCATCATCGCGAGCGACCAATACGGCGCCCTCTACCGCTTCGCCCCGCCCTCGCTGGGCAAGCCGCTCGACCCTGCGACGATTGAGAAAATCCCCGCTCCCATTCGCGCCGCGAACGGATTGCTCTGGATAAACGACGGCCTCTACGTCGCGGTGAACGACTACGAAAACAAAATCCCCAGCGGCCTCTACCGCGTCACCTCGTCGAACAGCGACGACACGCTCGACAAGGTGGAATTGCTCCGCGAGATGAACGCGCGCGGCGACCACGGCGTCCACGCCGTTCTGCCCGCGCCCGATGGCAAGTCGCTCTACCTCATCACCGGCAACGGCACCAAGCCCACGACGTTCAGCGGGTCGAAAGTTCCACTCGTCTGGGGCGAGGACCACGTGTTGCCGCGAATGCCCGATGGCCGCGGCTTCATGCGCGAGGTGCTCGGCCCCGGCGGCATCATTTACCAGGTGTCGTTCGATGGGAAATCCTTCACGCCCTACTCCTCCGGCTATCGGAATATTTTTGATGCGGCGTTCAACCGCGACGGCGAGTTGTTCACCTACGACGCCGACATGGAATACGATTTCAACACGCCGTGGTATCGGCCCACGCGCGTATGCCTCGCGACGAGCGGCTCGGAATACGGCTGGCGCAACGGCGCGGGCAAGCGTCCCGAGTGGTATCCCGACAACCTCGGCCCGGTGCTGAACATCGGCCCCGGCTCGCCCACGGGCATGACCTTCGGCTACGGCGCGAAGTTCCCGGCGAAGTATCAGGAGGCGCTCTTCTGCCTCGACTGGAGCTGGGGCAAACTTTACGCCGTGCATCTCAAGCCCGAAGGCTCCGGCTACACGGCGACGAAGGAGGAATTCCTCTCCGGCGCGCCGATGCCGCTCACCGACGCCATCATCCATCCGCAGGACGGCGCGATGTATTTCGCCATCGGCGGGCGCAAGGTGCAGTCCGGCCTCTACCGCGTGACTTACACGGGCAAGGAATCCACCGCGCCCTCGAAAGCCGCGACCGACGCCGTCGCCGCGAAGGCGCGCGAGCTCCGCCACTCTCTCGAAGCCTTCCACGGCCACGCCGATCCGAAGGCCGTCGCCGCCGCGTGGCCGCACTTGAACAGCAGCGACCGCTATCTCCGCTGGGCCGCGCGCACCGCGCTCGAATGGCAGCCCGCTTCCACTTGGGCCGACAAGGCATTCGCCGAGAAGGACGGTGGCAAACAGGTCGAGGCGTTGCTCGGCCTTGCGCGCCTCACGGGCATTGACCCGCAGCATCGCAAGCCCACCGACCCGCCCGTGGACAATGTCATGGCCGGGAAAATCTACGCCGCCCTGCTCAAAGCCGACTGGCAGAAACTTAATCACGAGCAGCGCCTCACCCTCGTCCGCACCGTGGAGATTTGTCTCGTGCGCTTCGGCAAACCAGATGATGCGACGGCGCAAAAACTCATCGCCAAACTCGACCCGCTGTTTCCCGCCGACAATTTCCCGCTCAATTGGGAACTTTGCGAGACGCTCGTCGCGCTCCAGTCGCCCAACATCGCCGCGAAGGGCATGGCCGCGCTCAAGAACGCGCCCGGCCAGGAGGAGCAAATGGAATATGCCCGCTCCCTGCGGATGTTGAAGACCGGCTGGACCACCGCGCTGCGCACCGACCAGTTCAACTGGTTCCTCCGCGCGGCGAACTACCGCGGCGGCGCGAGCTTCGAGAAGTTCATCGAGTTCATCCGCACCGATTCCGAGGCGACCCTCAGCGCGGCAGAAAAAAACACGCTTGCTGAATTGATTGCGAAGAAGCCCGTTAAGAAATCGCCGCTCGAAGCGCTCGCCGAAGCCTTCGCCGGTCGCACGCAGGTGAAGGAATGGAAGCTCGACGACATCGCCGGTGCCGCAGAGGCCGGCATGAAACACCGCAACTTCGCCAACGGTCGCAAAATGTTCGGTGCCGCCGCCTGCTTCGCCTGCCATCGCTTCGGCAACGAGGGCGGCATGACCGGCCCCGATCTCACCCAGGCGGGCGGTCGCTACAACCCGCGTGACTTCCTCGACCAGATCATCAATCCCAGCAAGGAAATCAACGAACAGTTCGTCCCCGTGGTGCTCACCAAGACCGACGGCGAGACCGTCACCGGCATCATCGTCAACCTCCAGGGCGACACCGTGCAGGTGAACACCGACCTGACCGACCCGAACCAGCGAATCGGCGTGGACCGCAAACAAGTGGTGAAGATGGAGCCGTCCAAAGTCTCGCCCATGCCCGAGGGTTTGCTGAACATGCTCAAGCAGGATGAAATCCTCGACCTCGTGGCCTACGTCCTGAGCGGCGGCGACGCGAAGCACGCGATGTTTAAGTAATCCTCGTGGCCCATCGGTTGGAGCTTGATTCAAGGATCGCGTAGCCCGAGTCGGGTATCGCAAGTTCCCAGTCGGGTATCACGCAACCCGAGTCGGGTATCACGCAACCTGGTTCACGTATCGCGATACCTCGGTCGAGTATCGCACAAACTCGCTCAAGGAACGGGGAACTACGCTGGAGAGTCGAAGAGCTTCTTTCGGGTTCTTCGATGTTTCCAGTGGGTTGAGTGATTCGTTCACGCTGCTAGTTGGGTGGCCATTCTCCCTCACCCCGGCCCTCTCCCAGCGGGAGAGGGCCGGGGTGAGGGAGAACGCGTGCCAATGCTTGAGGGCAACGCCGCACCAGCAGACCAATTGGCCAGCCACCGGAAACAGCGGGGAACCCGAGATTGAGGGGGCCGACAGTCTCGACATTGGAATGTCGAGCTACAGGTTATGTGATGTGCGCGCCTTGGGTCTCGACATAGACCGCGTAGAGCGAGGTGCTCGCGGCCATGAAGAGGCGGTTCCGCTTCGTGCCGCCGAAGCAGACGTTCGCGCATATCTCCGGCAGCAGTATCTGCCCGATGCGCTGGCCGTCCGTGCCCGCGAAGACTTGAACGCCATCGTAGCCCGCGCCGACCCAGCCGGAAGCGGCCCAGATGTTCCCGTCCACGTCGCAGCGGATGCCATCAGCGAATCCTGCGTCTTCGACTTCCTTGCCGTCGCGTTTGAACTTGAGCTTCATCGAAGCAAACTCCTTCCGGTTCTTGAGCTTCTTCCCGTCCACGTCGAAGACCCAGATGTTCTTCGGCGCGTTGTCGTAGTGGCTCGCGCCGGTGTCGGCCACGTAGAGCTTCTTGTAATCGGGGGAGAAGCACAGGCCGTTCGGCTTGAACGCCTCGTCCGAGGCTTTCTCGAGCTTGCCGGTCTTGCCATCAATGACGTAGATCGCTTCCTTCTGGTTCGGCTGGACGCTGGAAGACGCAGCCTTCACCTTCTCGCCCTCGTAGTTCATCAAGCCGCCGTAGCCGGGATCGGTGAACCAGATGTCGCCGTTCGGGTGAACGACAATGTCGTTGGGGGCGTTGAAGGATTTGCCGCCGAACTTGTCTGCCAGCACGGTCACGCTGCCGTTGTGCTCGTAGCGCACGACGCGGCGGGTGAGATGCTCGCAGCTCAACTCGCGGCCTTCGTAGTCGAAGGTGTTTCCGTTGCTGTTGTTCGACGGATTGCGGAACGTGCTCACGTGGCCGTCCTCTTCGAGCCAGCGCATCTGGACGTTGTTCGGAATGTCGCTCCAGAGCAGATAGCGGCCGGCGGCGTTCCACGCGCAGCCTTCGGCCCAGAGCATGTTCGCGTTGTGATAGAGGCGCTGGATGGGGGTGTTGCCGATCTTGGCCTTGAAGCGCTTGTCCAGCGCGATGATGTCGGGATCGGGATAGCGCGTGGGAGTCTTGCCGGTCCAATCGCGGTCGGCGGCGGCAGCGACCCCCGCGACAGCGGTGGCGGCGGCGGTGAGAAACGAACGGCGGGAGAAGGCGGAATCAGTTTTCATGGTGAGTGGCGACGCGCAGAGAGTGGGAAGGCCGGGAGGGTAATTCAAGGAAAAGCGCACGCCGCCGGACCAGCACGGAAATTTTCGCCAACGCGTCTGCCATGCGCGGCGTTGACAGAACAGGCGGGGAAAAGCTCTACTCTCGGGACTATGAAGTGCCACTTTCCTCTGGCCGCCGCGCTGTGCCTCAGCGTCGCGGGAGCGTTCGCCGCGGACGAGGCCGTCGTCAAGGCCGCCCGCATCAACGTCCGCGGCCAGCCCACCACCGGCAGCGAGATCGTCACCCAGCTCAAGCAGGGCGAGAAAATCACCGTGCTCGAGGAGATCGTCCATCCCAAGCCCGGCAAGGACGAGCCGGCGAAGTGGCTGCGCATCGCGTTGCCGTCCAACACGCCCGTCTGGGTCAACACGCATTTCCTCACCAACGGCGCCGTGGCCGTGCCGCGCCTGAACATCCGCTCCGGCCCCGGCGAGAACTTCAGCGTCATCGGCCGCGTGCCGAAAGGCACGGCGGTCAAGGAACTCCGCCGCAATGGTGACTGGCTGGAGATCGAGGCGCCGGAAAACACTTTCGCCTACATCGCCGCCGACCTCGTCATCCGCAACGCCGCCGGGCCCGCGCCCGTTCCGCCTGGGTCCACCGGCAATCTCGCCGGCAAGTCTCCGGCAAAAGGCTCCAGCAAATCCGGTGACAAATCCGGCAAGCTGATGGCGAAGGCCGGGCCCAAGGCGTCACCCATCGCCGCGCCCGACACCAAGCCCACGCTCGATTCCGTCGAGGTCAAGCCCATCACCGCACCGCCCGTCGCGCTGCTGCCCGGCGTCGCCGCTCCGAAGCCGGTCGCCGTAGCTCCGCTCCCCGTCGTGCTCGCGCCAGCCACGACGAACCCGCCGATTGTCGCCGCTGTCACCGAGCCGAAGGCCGAGCCGGTGAAGGTCGCGCCGCCTGCCGCGCTGACCGAGAATGTGCCGCCGCCGGTGGATCCGTTCCAGTCCACGGGCCGTTTCAAAATCGAGCCGGAGCCGCAGCGTGGCGTTGGCGCGTGGTTCAAGGGACTTTTCTCGCGCAAGCCAGCGGCGGAAAAAACCAAGCCAGCGGCTGTCGCGGCCAAGCCGGTCGTTGATGAAGGCCCGCTGCCCATCCGCGTCGTGACGCGCGAGGGTGTCGTCGCGCGTTCGTGGAACATCCAGACGCCGAGCGACTGGGCGTTGCAGAACGCCGAGTCGGGCCGCGTCATCAACTACCTTTGGAGCGCCTCCACCAACATCCCGTGGGCCACACTCAAAGGCCGCACCATCGTCGTCACCGGCGAGGAGGCGCTCGACGTGCGCTGGCCGAACACGCCGGTGCTGAAGGTCGAGACGCTCAAGACGGTGGAGGAGTGAGGCGCAAAATTAAGAGCAAGGTTACGATTAAGACGCGTTGTCCGCACCGGTCCGCTGCTTCTTGCTCTTGCTCATGATCGTAATCTTAATCCCCGCATGACCAACCTCATTGACGGTCGCGCCATCGCCGAGCAAATCCACGCGGAGACCGCGCAGCGCATCGCTACGCTCAAGGCGCGCGGCGTGCAGGCCGGCCTCGCGTTCGTGCGCGTGGGCGAAGACCCGGCGTCGCGCGTGTATGTCGGGATGAAGGAGAAGACCAGCGAACGGCTCGGCCTCAAGTCCACAACGACCGTCCTACCCGAAGCCACCACGCAGGCCGAGTTACTCGCGCTCATCGCGAAACTCAACGCTGACGCGAGTGTCCATGGCATTCTCGTTCAAGCCCCGCTGCCCTCGAACATTGACCAAGCCACGATCTTCGCCGCCGTCTCGCCCGCGAAGGACGTGGATGGCTTTCACCCGGTCAACGTGGGCAAGCTGATGCTTGGCGACACGACGGGGTTTGTTCCCTGCACACCAGCGGGTGTCCACGAACTGCTCATCCGCAGCGGTGTTAAAATCGCCGGCGCGGAAGTCATCGTGCTCGGACGCGGCAACATCGTCGGAAAGCCGATGGCGGCGATCCTCTGCCAGAAGGCGAAGCACGCCGATGCCACCGTCACGCTCTGCCACTCGCGCACACGCGACGTGGCCGCGCACTGCCGGCGCGCGGACATCATCATCGCTGCGATGGGCGTCGCGCACTTTGTGAAGGCCGGCATGGTCCGCCCCGGCGCAGTCGTGGTGGACGTGGGCGTGAACCGCATCGCCGACGCGACGGCGAAGAACGGCTCGCGCCTCGTGGGCGACGTGGATTTCAACGTCGTGCAACCCATCGCCAAACTCATCACTCCCAACCCCGGCGGCGTCGGCCCGATGACCATTGCCATGCTGATGCGGAACACCGTGCAGGCCGCCGAGGTGGCAACGGAGGGGGAAAGTGATTAGAGGCTATCCCAAAACCTCCTTTAACAAGATGAGCGTGCAGCC